>JAWWPY010000001.1:0-2626 GCA_033854735.1 Streptosporangiaceae bacterium
CTGGCTGAAGTTATGAACGCGTGACCGAACCTGGCCCGCCGTCTTCAAGAACGGGCCTGGCAACACCTATTGAAGGGACTGGCGATGGGAATCTTCCGGCACGACCTCACCTCGCCGGGGCGCGTCCCCGGGATGGTGTGCGACGACGAGCCCCGCGTAAGCGAGGGCCCTGGGGTTGCGTGTGACAGATGCCACGTCGCGCAGGCACAGGTGGAAGTGATCACCAATGCGGGCCCGGACTTCCTGTGCCAGCACCACCATAACGAGCATCGCGACTCGATCGTCGCGGCTGGCGTGAACGCAGGGTGGCCACGGAAGCCGCAAGGAATCACTCATCTAGGATGAGACCGGTCAGGGGGCCTGATCGCCTTCACTATGACCGCGTGCCAGGTGATACGCGGGTGACGCTGCGCGGAGAGGAGTACAGACATGCCAGATGAGACCCGCCCCGAATCCCAGGACCTTCAGGACTACGAGGTCCAGGACGCATCGGACACCCTCGACGGAAACCCGGGCGACGATCCCCTCGACCGGGGCGTCATTCCCCCGGAACGCTGGACGTCCGCGATCAAGTTCGGCTCGACCGCCGAGGAGCAGGAGTCCGGAGAGTCGCTCGACCAGCTGCTGGCCGAGGAAGAGCCGGATGTTGTTCCCGACGTCGACGATGAGCAGCCCGAGGACATCGCCGGCGATGAGGACGCGGGAGACGAGGACGTCGACGGGTTGCTGCTGGATGATGGCCCGGATCCCCGGGCCGGCCGGCTGGTGGCCGGGGACGAGGCCGGCGACACCGATCTCGTCGCGAGTGACGCCGGGATCGACGGCGGAGCGGCGACCGCGGAGGAGGCGGCCGTCCACGTCGTCGAGGACGACGACAACGACATCCGCTCCGGCGACTGACCGGCGGCCTCGTCAGCCCGTTGTGCTCCACCCGTTCACCGGGCGAGAAGATCCCGGTGGGCGCTACCGGCCGGGACCGGTCGCTACCCGGGTCCTCGCCGCGCGGTCACACGAAGTGCACCTCGGCGTGCGACGGCTCGTCGTCGACGAGGACGTCGCAGGTCGGGCAGTACCAGCGGGCTTCGATAGGAGTGCCGCACGCCGGGTGGCGGAGCGCTACGGACGGGTCGGCGTGCCGGGCGGCCCAGTGGGCCAGCAGGCGCAGCGCGCCGGCCAGTTCCTTGCCCTCGGCGGTCAGCTCGTACTCCGAGCGCGGTGGCCGCTGAGAGTAGGGCCGGGCTACCAGCAGCTGTTCGCGCTCGAGTCGCTTGAGGCGATCGGACAGGATGTTCGCCGCAATGCCCGGGATCTGGCTCAGCAGGTCGTTGAACCGGCGCGGCCCGCCCAGCAGGGCGTCCACCACGAGCAGTGTCCAGCGGTCGCCGACCCGGGCCAGTGCCTCGGCCAGCGGTGACAAGGCATCTACTTCCCGTTCGGCCATGCTCCGATGGTAGCCGCCTTGACATGTGCGCATTAAGTAGTAACTTGCAAGTCACTACCTAATGGAGGCGGGCACCGATGGCGATCCTCGACGAGATACACCAGAACATCAGGCAGCTGGCGGAGGGCGCCGGCCCCTCGGTGGTGGGCATCGGGCAGCGCTGGGGCGTCGGCTCGGGCTTCGTGCTGGCCGCCGGGCGGGTGCTGACCAACGCGCATAACGTGCGCGGCGACCAGGTGGTCGTCACCTTCGCCGACGGGAAGACGGCCGAGGGAAGCGTGGCGGGACGCGACATCGACGGCGACCTCGCCATCATCGACGTCGCCACCGGCGAGGCCCCCGCCCTGCCGTGGCCGTCCGCCGCGGCTGCCGACATCGGGACGCCGGTCTTCGCGCTGTCCAACCCGGGCGGGCGCGGGCTGCGCGTGACCTCGGGATTCGTCTCCGGTGTCGAGCGGACCTTCCGCGGCCCGCGCGGCCGCCGTATCACCGGCAGCCTCGAGCACACCGCCCCGCTGCTGCCCGGCTCCTCGGGCGGCCCGGTCCTGGACGCCGGCGGTCAGCTGCTCGGGATCAACACCAACCGCCTCGGCGAGGGTTTCTACCTGGCCATACCGGCCGACGAGGACCTCCGCAGCCGGGCCAGCGCGCTGGGCCGCGGCGAGTTCGCCGAGCGCCCGCAGCTCGGTATCGCGATCGCTCCCGGGCATGTGGCCCGGCGGCTCCGGCGCGCCGTGGGCCTGCCCGACGTGGATGGCGTGCTCATCCGGGAGGTGACGGAGGGCAGCCCGGCCGCACGCGCCGGCCTGTCCCAGGGCGACCTGGTCGTGGCGGCCGGCGGCCAGCCGGTCCGCACGATCGACGACCTGTTCGACGCGCTCCCGGCCGGCGGCGACACTCTCGCGCTGACCGTGGTGCGCGGCGCCGATGAGCGGACCATCCGTGTCGTGTTCGGCGAGAACAGCCAGCCCGGGCAAGAAGCGTAGGCTCCTGTCCTTTAGACCGCCGGCGACGCGGAGCACCGCGCCCGTCACGTGCGAGGCCTCGGGCCCGACCGGCCCAGGCGATGGCCGGGGCAATCTCGCCGGGTTCTCCTGCCCGGCCCACTGGTATGTTCCTGGCGACGCGGTCAGCGCGGCCGGGGTCTCCGGCTGCCGCGTGGATGGCGGTGCGGATGGTCCCGGG
>JAWWPY010000002.1:0-3669 GCA_033854735.1 Streptosporangiaceae bacterium
TGCCCCCGCCTGCTGGGCTGCGCATGGAGAAAGCGCCGCCCAGCGCCTCGATGCGGTCTTTCAGCCCGACCAGGCCTGAGCCCAGTCCGGGGTCGGCGCCGCCGACGCCGTCGTCTCGCACGCACACCCTGAGCGTGCCATCGGAGGCTTCCGCATCCACCTCGACCACCGACGCGCGCGCGTGCTTCGCCACATTGGTAAGCGTTTCCGAGACGACGTAGTAGGCGCCCACCTCGACCGGCTCGGGAAGCCGCCCCTCGATCCGCACATCCATGTCCACCGGGATGGCTGACCGGCGGCCGAGCGCGCGCAACGCCGTCCGCAGCCCGGCCCGGGACAGGACCGCCGGATGTATGCCCCGGGAGATTTCCCGCAGCTCATTGATCACGCTCATGAGCTCCCCGGCCACGTCCGCGATCTCGGCCCGGACGTCGTCGCTCTCGTGGAGCGCCGCCGCGGAACGCAGCCTCACGGCCAGCGTCAGGAGGCGTTGCTGTACACCGTCGTGCAGGTCCCGCTCGATCTGGCGGCGGGCCGCATCCGTGGCCGCCACGATCCGCGCGCGGGAGGCGATGAGCTCGGCCCGGTTCTGCGCGTTCGCGACCGCGGTCGCGACCAGATCGGTGAACTGCGTCATCCGCCGCTCGATCCCGTCCGGCGGCGGCCCTTCCCCGGAACCAACGGCGATCATCCCCCACAGCCGCCCGTCGACCAGGATCGGCATGCCGACTGCAGACCGCAGCCCTTCGCGCACATAGGGCTCACCGCCCGGGAGGTCACGGTAATCGTCAACCCGGGCAGGCTGGCCGGTTTTCCAGACGGTCGCGGTCAGCCCGGTCACCGGGTAGCCCTCCCAGCGTTTCCCCACCCGCACATGAGGGCCGGTGGTGCCCTCGTTGGCGAGCAGCGTCGACGTGCCGTCGGCCTCGTAGCGGATCATCCGGGCGGTACCACTACCGAAGTGCCGGAGCACTTCCCTGGTCACCGCCGCGAACACCGTCTCGGGCGGCTCACCTCGGGCGACCAGCATGGCCAGACGCCGCAGCGCCCGCTGGGTATCGGTCAGCTGGCGCAGATCCTGCTCGGCCTGGGCGTTGGCGATCGCCGTGGCCGCCAGCTCCGTGAAGTCGGTCATGCGGTCGGCGGTGTCGGCAGGGAACCGCCCCCGCTTCGCCACCACGGTCGCCACGCCCCACAGGCGGCCTTCGACGATGACCGGGCTGGCCACGATGGACTTGACGCCCAGCTTGCGGAGGCCTTCCGCCACCGGGTCCGGCATACTGCTCCACCGGTCGTCGTCGACCCGGGCGGAGCGGCCGGTCCGCCACACTACCGCCGGGGGAAGGTAGTCGAGGAGTTCAACCCGCGTCCCGACCGGCGATGTGAGCGGGTCCTTCCCGACCGAGCTGACGACAACCAGCGAGCTGCTGCCCTGCTCGTAGCGCCCGATGCCCGCGTTGGCCGCGCCGAACAGCCGGCGGATCTCCTCGGCGGCCGCGCCGAACACCTCAGCCGACGGCGCGCCGCTGGCGACCAGCGTGGCCACGCGGCGCAGCGCCGCCTGCTCATCGGCAAGCTGGCGCATCCGTGCCCCGGCGACCAGGCCATCGTCCGGTCGCGCGTCGACGCCTTGGCCCGTATCGCCGCCGGCATCCGGCGAATTCATGAGGCCGACGGTAACTCCGGGCCCGGCGGGCCGCAACGTTGGCGCCTGGTTCCCCGGCTTATCCGGCTTATCCGGGGCGATGGGCACGGCGGCTACTGCGGCCAGTCCGAGTTCTCGATGATGTCCACGAAATTCTCGCGCTGGTAGCCGGGGACGAATCGCTCCAGGACGTCCGCCTTGACGTTGCCGAACGTCGTTTCCGGCTTGGGGGCGATGCCGTCAGCGAACGCCTGGAGGATGCTGCGCTTGAAGTCCGGGCGCGGGTGCAGGGCGGTTATCTCCGCGCGGTAGGCGTCGCTGATGTCGTGGTACCCGATGCCGAGCACGTCGTACTCGACCCCCGCGGTGACCAGCGCGACCTCGGGTTCCATGAATTGCGGGATCCCTGGCGTGGTGTGCAGGGCAATGGACGTCCATACCCGGCGGATGCTGTCCTCAGGCACGCCGTGGCCCTGCAGGAAGTGCCGGGCTTCGTCGGCGCTGTCCACCTCGAAGCGCCGGCCGCTGCCGCGGAACTCGCGGTTCAGGCCGAGGTCATGGAACATCGCCCCGATGTACAGCAGTTCAGGGTCGAAGCTGAGATCCCGGTTCCGGCCCTGCAGGCTGCCGAACCAGAAGACCCGGCGGGAATGGTGGAAGATCAGGTCGGTGGTGGACTCGCGTACCAGCTCGGTGGCATCACGGGCCAGCTTGGTGTCCGGGACCGTCACCCCGGCCGCCGTCTGTCCGGTGGTGGACATCACTGCCTCCTCGTGTCGCAGGAAAAGCCCGGTGCGGTGCGCCGGGCCGCCTTACCCTCACGATCGCGCCCAGCCGCAGCTCAAGTCAGCCCGGGAGGCGGGCATCCCCGCTACCGGCTAGCTGGAAGCCGGGCTGGGCGCTGGCCGCGAAGACGCCAGCGGGCTGGCCGGCGAACCTGGACCGTATGCAGCGCGACTAAGTGGCAACGGTGAAAGGAAGCGGGGTAGCGCGATGGTGGAGTCTCTGGACAGGAATGCATCGCTTCCCGTGTTCGGGGCGGCAGTTACGGTCAAGACGCTGCGGGCCGAGGCGCTGTTCGCGTCGGCCCTGCAGCCCTCCGCGTCCCCCTCCCCGGACCAGGTCCGCCACGCTGTCGCGACGACGCTGCGGCGGCTGGGAGCCCGCGCCTGTGCCGCCCGGATGGCCGGCGAGTTCGGCGACCATCCGGACACCGCGGTATCCAGGATGAGCTGGGCGCTGGCGACGATCCACGCGGCCATGCGATGACGATGGTGAGCGTCGGCGTGTCCCACCGGTTCACGCCAGCTGGGCTACTCGAGAAGCTTGCCGTTCCGCCGGCGGAGCTGGGCGACGTGCTGGCCCGGTTGCATACTGTGCCGTCCATCGATGAGGTGGTCGTCTTGTCCACCTGCAACCGGGTCGAGGTCTACGCGGGCACGTCAGGCCCGGCCGGACCGGTGACCCGGGCGGTAGCAGGTCTGCTGGCCGCCCGGGGGCGGGTCCGGGTCGGCGAGGTCGTGCAGATGGCCAGCACCCGGGTCGGGGCCGCGGCTGTCCGGCACCTGTTCTCGGTGGCGTGCGGGCTGGATTCGATGGCGGTCGGTGAGGACCAGATCGTCGCCCAGATCAAGGCCGCCGCCCGCGCGGCCGCCGCGGCGGGAACCACCGGCCCGGCCGTTACCGGCCTGATCAACGCTGCCCTGCGGGCCAGCAAGCGGGCCCGCACGCAGACCACGATCAGCACCGCCGGCATCTCGCTCGCCCGCGCTGGCCTTGATCTCGCCGACGCGGCCCTCGGCGGGCTCGCCGCCCGTCACGCAGTGGTCCTGGGGACCGGCAGCATTGGCAAGCTCGCCGCCCGGCTGCTCCGCGACGCCGGTGTCGGGCGGCTGTCGGTGGCCAGCCGCGACGCGGGGCGGGCCGCTGACGTGGCGGCGGCGGTGCACGGCCGGCCCTTGCGGGCCAGTGACGTGCCCGCTGCCCTGGCGGACACCGACATCCTGATCACGGCCACTGGTGCG
>JAWWPY010000003.1:0-3505 GCA_033854735.1 Streptosporangiaceae bacterium
CGGAAGGCCCAGCACGATCGTGTCCGCTTCCTTGATCTCGCTGACCAGCTCTTCGGTCAGCGCCCAGGACCCGGCTTGGGCCGCGGTGTGCTGGTCGTGCGGCAGTATCCGGGCCAGCCCGCCGGCCGTATCGAGGTGCGGCAGGGGATCATGGCCGAGGTCCCGGTAGGTGACGGTGCCGCCGGGATGCGCGGCGCGCCAGACGGCGGCGGCCCGGGCGCTGAGCTTGCGGCTGACCGAGGCGTCTCCCCGGATGCTTGAGTCGATGTGCAGCAGGTGAGCCATTAACTGACCTTCCATAGTTGGTTTGTACTACATCAATCATTAGCGCCATATTGATAGTTCGTCAAATCGGCTACACTTGGCTCATGACCTCCCAGCCCGTTGCCAGCCCGCCGGTGCACCGGTCCGGCGCGCTGCTCGACCATCTCGCGCGCCGTATGCGCCTGCGTGCCGAGTCGGTGCTGGCGCCGCTCGGCCTGCGACCTCGCCACCTCGTCGCCCTCACGGTGCTGCGGGGCCGCGACGGCATCACTCAGCAGGCGCTCTCCAGCACGCTGGAGATGGACGGGACGAACATCGTCGGACTGCTCAACGAACTCGAGGCAGAGGATCTCATCGAGCGACGGCGCTCGCCCGGGGATCGCCGCCGCCACGTCGTCGTGCTCACCGAAGCCGGCGCGAAGCGACTCGCGGAGGCCGAGTGCGCACTCGCGGTGGTTGACAACGAGGTGCTCGGAGCGCTCGATGACAGCCAGCGCGAGGTGCTCTACACCCTGCTCCTGCAGGCGGCCAGAGGCAGCGACGTGAGCTGCCCTCTCGACTAGGGCCTGTTTTCTGACGTCGGTCAACGCCCGCCGGCAGGCCTCGCCCTCGTACTCCACGGCATGCACCGCGGTGTTCCACTCGAAGCAGATCTGCGCCGCGTGCGTGGCGAATAGCCTTTCCTGCCAGCCGCGTTCAGGAAACTGGACGCTGAAGCGGTGCTGGCGGGTCCGTTGTTTACCGGTGCCCCTTAACCGCCGGGACCGGGCCGGCGCCCGGCGCCGGGCCTAACGGGCGGGGCCTAATGCTCCGGCAGGTGCCAGTGGTACGGCGCGATCAGCTTGCCGGCCGACGGCGGGCCCCACGATCCGGGTGCGTAGGGCTCGGCGGGCGGCGGGTTCTGGAGCAGCGGCTCGGAGATCTCCCACAGCCGCTCGATCCCGCCGGAGCTGGTGAACAGCGACTGGTCGCCGATCATGGCCAGCAGGATGAGCCGTTCGTAGCCTTCGAGCGCGTGTGAGAGGGCGAAGGAGTCCTGGTAGCTGAACACCATCTTCGCGTGGCCCAGGCTCAGTTCGGGTCCGGGCACCTTGGCCAGGAACTCGGCGCTGATCGAGCCGGGGTCGGCGAAGTCGATGACGATCTGGTTCACCCGGCCGGCGGGGATGTCCTGCTTGTGCGCGCGGAACATGCGCAGCGGCGGCTCGCGGAAGCCGAGCGTTATCACCTGGCGCCCGGCGGCCATGGACTTGCCCGAGCGGAGGAAGAACGGCACGCCCTGCCAGCGCCAGTTCTCCACCTCGGCCCGCAGCGCCACCATGGTCTCGGTGCCGGAGCCGGCCCGCACGCCGGGCTCGGAGCGGTACCCCTGGTACTGGCCGCGGACCACGTGCCTGGTATCGATGGGCCGCAGTGCCTCGAACACCTTCGCCTTCTCGTCCCGCAGGTGCCTGGCGGACAGCGATACCGGCGGTTCCATGGCCACGAACCCCAGCACCTGGAACAGGTGGGTGACGATCATGTCCCGGTAGGCGCCGGTCGCGTCGTAGAACGCGGCCCGGCCCTCGATCGACAGCGTTTCCGGCACGTCGATCTGCACGTAGCGGACGTGCGCGCGGTTCCAGACCGGTTCGTAGAGCCCGTTCGCGAACCGGAACGCGAGGATGTTGTCGACCGATTCCTTGCCCAGGAAGTGGTCGATGCGGAAGACCTGCGACTCGTCGAAGACCGCGTGCACCGCCTGGTTCAGCTTGCGCGCCGAGGCCAGGTCGGTGCCGAACGGCTTCTCGATGATCACCCGGGTGTCGCTGGTGGCCAGGCCGGCAGCGCCGAGCGCCCCGATGACCGAGGTAAACGCGGCGGGCGGCACGGCCAGGTGGAACAGCCGCCGGGGCGACCCGCCGATCTCCTTCTCCGCCCGCTGGATCGCCTCTTCGAGGTCCGCGGTGTTCCCCGGTTCGGCGGCCCCGAACGACAGGCGCTCGGCGAACGACGGCCAGGACGGATCGCTCGGCTTGGTGATGCCGAAGTCGGCGCACGCCTGTTCGGCGCGTTCGCGGAACTGCTCGTCGGTCAGCGCATTGGCGTGCGGTGACGAACCGATGACGCGGTACTCGCGCGGCAGCAGCCCGGCCGCGTGCAGGTGGAGAAGCCCGGGCAGCAGCTTGCGCCTGGCCAGATCGCCGGTGGCGCCGAACAGCACGATGACGTGATCCTCGGGCCGCGGGGATCCGTTCTTGCTCATCGCGACGCTCAGGCCTTCTTCTCCGCGTGCCCGCCGAACTCCGAGCGCGCCGCCGAACCAAGGGACTCCCCGGCCCGGGCCTTGGCCAGCTTGGTCCCGAGCCGGTAGAGCCGACCGGCCATGACCAGGTTTTCCCGGCCGGTGAGCATCTCATCCACCGCGGCGTACTGGCCGGGCCAGCGAACGGTGTCCGGGTCCTGCTGCACGTCCACGCCGCTGATCCGGGCCCGCCCGGTGCCGGGGGCGAGCAGGGTGGCCAGGATCCGCACCAGGGTGGTCTTGCCTGCCCGTTCGGGCCGGACAGGCCCTGCACGGTCCCCGCCGGGACGCTCATGTTCACGCCGGCCAGCGCCCTGGTCTCCCCGAAGGACTTGCTGATGCCCTCCACGTCGATCATCGCGCCCGCGACCCGGCGAATTGGTGGTCGTTGTCATGGTGAACCTCCCGGATCGGTCAGCCGCGTGATCCCGGCACGGTGGCGCCGGCCGTGCGGGGTCTGACGGGTGCGGGTGCGGGGTGGTGTGCGCCTTCGACGTTGAGGTGCGGGATCAGGCGGTCGAGCCGCCGCGGGAGCCACCAGTTGGCGTTGCCGGTGAGGTGCATGAGGGCCGGGACGAGCGCGGTCCGGATGATGAAGGCGTCGATGATGATGGCGCCGGCCAGGCCGAGGCCGAACTGCTTGATGACGATGCTCGGTCCCAGGGCGAAGGAGGCGAAGACGAGGATCATGATGGCGGCGGCGGCGGTGATCACCTTGCCGGTGGCGGCCTGGCCGCGGGTCACGGCCAGGCGGTTGTCGCCGGTGCGGGCCCATTCTTCGCGCATCCGGCTGACGAGGAATACCTCATAGTCCATGGACAGCCCGAACAAGATGGAGATCAGCAGCACGGGGACGAAGACCTCGACGGGGGCGGTGGCGGAGATCCCGAACAGCGAGTGCCCCCATCCCCATTCGAAGATCGCGTTCATCAGGCCGAGGGCGGCGGCCACGGCCAG
>JAWWPY010000004.1:0-14358 GCA_033854735.1 Streptosporangiaceae bacterium
CTCGCGTGCTACCTGGCCTGCCTGGGATACGCGGTGGCCCAGCCGCCGGTGCCAGCCGACGGCCAGCACCTCGCCGACTGGCTGGCCGCCCGGCACCTGCGCTCCGGCCTGGCCACGTACTGGCAAGCCAGCGGGACCACCCTGGCCAGCGGCGGCCGCATCCAGGTCAGCCCGGTCTGCGCCACCAAGCACGGCTTCACCGCGGAGCAATGGGAATCGAACGCCAGCTGGTATGACCCGCGGGTGCGCGAAGCCAGCTTTCTCATCCTGGGCCAACAGGCCGCCTGCAACTACCCCAGCGCAGGTCAGGTCCGGTCAGCGTTCGGCCCCCCGGCCGGGCTCTACCATGTCGGCCCCTACACCGTTCTGGTCTGGCGGCGGAACCTGCTTACCATGCTCCGTTGACCGGAACCGCGCGGCGGCCGCTGAGCCGCTGGGCTGGGGAGGGAGCCGCCGGGCTGAGAAGGGGACTGTGACCACGGGGCTGATCGGACTGGGGCTTGACATGCGGCGGGCGGCCGCCGCGGTGCTCGTGGCGGCCGCGGCCGGGCTGGGCCCGGCGATGGTGACGGCGCCGTCGCTGGCGTCGGCCCGACCCGCGGCGGCCCACTCCACGGCCGCCCCGGCCCCGTGCAGATCACCGGGGCGCTAGCCGGCCAGACCCTCACCCAGATCGGCAACGGGGTGGCCAGCACATGTGGGCTGGACGCGGCCGGCCAGGCCTACTGCTGGGGTGACAACCGCGCACGCGCACCTCACCTACTGCACCATCAAGGGCCTGACCGGCGGCACGACCTACGCCATCACCGTGGTCGCCCGTACCAGCGCGGGCCGTTCCGGCGCCAGTGCGCCGGCCATGGTCATCCCAGGCCGCGCCGGCCAGGCGGACGGCCCGCGCCATATTGAAGTCAACTGACTACACAGGGCTGCCCTATCGCTACCTACCGCCGGGAAGAGCCGCCTGACCTGCTGGAATGGCCTGCGGGATGACATGGCGGTGGCAGGAGAACTTCCGTGATGGGGGCACACGCCGGCCAGTCCACCGGTCGCCGGGACCAGGCCCGCGCCAGCGCCGCGCACGACCGGGCGACCGATATTCCGGTATATGCAACCGACATTCTGGCGTATTTCTCTCGTCCCTATTTGCCATAAAAGCGCGGCACGAATAAGAACATGAACGACCTGATCTGTGAATACATAACGAAAGGTACAGATCTTCGCTCGGAGACTAGGGAATCCTGGAATTTGGTTGTGGATTCCCTGCACATTTAGCCGCCGGGCTGCTAGTGTTTATTACTCCAGCAGAGAAGATGACTGAGCTCCTCCCCGCTGATGTTGCTTCGACCGGATGAATATTCCACCGTCCACTGCTGGGCGACAATGATAAGGGTCGGCGCGGCAATGCCACCGCCACTGGACGCAGCGTTCCAGCGACCGGAAGGACCCTAAGCCAGACTGGCCTGCCTCCAGGATCTTTGCCTTGGAGCAGCCCGGGCCGATTGCGGGGGTCACGAAAGGGCTAGAACGCACACGGGGAGCACTATTCGCCTTCACCGGATCTGAGATTCCCGTGAAGTGAGCGGTAAAAGACCTACCAGTCCGAATACTCCGGCGACGGGTAAAAGCAGATACCCGATACGACGGAAACAGAACGTACCCTCTAGACGAATGCCGACTTAGAGGGTATTGCGGAGCGCGGAAGTCCCGTGCTTTGTCCTCAAAAGGGGAGGCAGGATGAAGGGCAAGTTCGTTTCCGCGATCGTGGGGCTGGGTGCAGCGGCCATGTTCGCGGTTCCTGGGGCGGCATCGGCCTCAACCACAACTCATGCGAAGCCCGCGCACCCGGGGTGGGGTCCCGGGAACTCGTGCGCATGGCGGCCCGTGCCGTGGCGGCTCGAGGGCAGGTACCACTGGGTTCGTGAAGGCTGGCGCTGCGTGCTCGTACCGTGGTGGGGCGGCGGCTTCGGCGGACACGGCTTCGGCGGCGGCTTCGGCCACGGCGGCTTCGGCGGTGACCACGGGGGCTTCGGCGGTGACCACGGGGGCTTCGGCGGTGACCACGGCGGCTTCGGCGGTGACCACGGCGGCTTCGGCGGTGACCACGGCGGCTTCGGTGGCGGCCACGGCGGTGACCACGGCTTTGGCGGCGTCATCGGCGGCGTCATCGGCGGCGTCATCGGCGGCCACGGTGACCACGGTGGGCACTAGCCCCACCACCCGTAGCCACCCTGGCTACTGAGTACCAGTAGCCAGGGGAAGACACAGCCCCACGCCATGTGAACGCGACACCAGCTGATCACGAGCTGCACATGGCGAGCAGTTGACAAATCGCGGAACGTGCTCCCTAGGCCGGCGAGAGGCTCTATATCGAGCCGGCCTAGGGAGCATCCGGCGAGTCAGCGGGGCAGGTCAGCACCCTTCGGGACAGACCGGCAGCCGCAGGCAGACACGGCGACGAGGCAGGTACGAATGCCAGAGCACCACCCCAGCGGGACAGCCCAGCTGGAGGCTGCACCCGGTGTTGATCCGTCCGCCCGGCACGCGGCGCCGGCGATGCGGCAGGAACACGATCCGGACGCGGTCCGCACCGCCCCGGGCGAAGCTCCGTCATCGCCGCCTGGCGGGTGGTCACGGCCCTCACGGCTGCTGCTCCGCACCGCCGCCGTCACACTGGCCTGTGCCATCGCATGGCACCTCGGCACGGTATTCCTCTCCGTTGCCCCGGCCAACACGATCTCCCAGAAGTACCAGCGGGAGATCGAGGCGTACGTCTCCCCCGAGTTCGAGCAGAACTGGCAGCTGTTCGCGCCCAACCCGATAAACGTCAACAACGCCGTCGAGGTCCGCGTGCGGGCGCTCGCCGCGGACGGCAACCGCCCGCAGTCCGCATGGATCAACCTCACCGCCCAGGACATCGCGCATATCCGCGGCAACCCGCTCCCCAGCCATGCGGAGCAGGACCTGCTGTACTCGGCCTGGGACTACTACACGTCCTGGCACAACTGGCCGAACGGCAGGTCAACCGGCAGCGGGGGCCCGCTGTCCGAGGAGTACGTCAAGCGGATCGCCCTGCAGCGCCTCGGCCGCGACTGGAAGGGCCGTCCCATCACCGCGATCCAGGTCCGCGACGCGAGCACGCCCATCGCGGGCCCGAAGTGGACCGGGGCCCAGCAGCGACCACGGACCAGCTACTGGACCCTGAAGTGGTGGACGGTAGACGACGCCGACTATCAGGAGCTAGGCCGGTGAGGGCCCGCGAGGTGCGGGCGCGCGCCAGGGATGCCTGGCGAACCGGCTGGACGACCTTCACCGGACACGCTCTGGTCCCGTACCAGGCGGCGGTCGTCCGCATCGGCTTCGCGCTGTGCTTCGGCACTTACCTGCTCCGCGAGTGGCCCAACCGGCGCATGCTGTACGGGGACCGGGGGGCATGGAGCCTCGGCCTCGAGCGGCAGATGCTGGCCGGCAACCACGCCTTCACCGTCCTGGCCTGGTCGGGGAACCGTTGGTGGTTCGAATGCGTCTACTCCGCAGCGATCCTGGTCAGCCTGTTGCTCTTGGCCGGCTGGCGCACCAGGGCGATGTCCGTGCTCTTCATGGTGTGCGTGCTGTCTATCCAGAACCGCAACGTGCTGCTGGGCGACGGCGGCGACAACGTCATCCACCTGATGGCGATCTACCTGGCCTTCACGCGCTGCGGGGAGGTGTGGTCGCTGGACGCGCGGCGGCGCCGGCTGCATCCGGAGCCGGCCGGTGATCGCGGGGGCGTGGCGCTGTGGGCGGCGCTGGGCGCGGCGCTCGGGTACGCGCAGTGGAGCGGGTTCGCGAAGCTGGGCATGCTGGGCCCGGGGCTTTACAGCTGGCGCACGGTGTTCTGGAGCTTCTGGCTCCTCAGCGGGCTGCGGTGGTGGCTCGGACGGCGCTCCCCCGAGGGCGAGCCGCGTGCGCTGCTGGATGCGCTCGGCAACATGCTGCACAACTGCGCGATGCTGGTCGTGGCGGCGCAAGTCTGCTTCATCTACGCCACGGCCGGATGGTACAAGATCCAGGGCTCGCTCTGGCAGCGCGGCAGCGCCGTCTACTACCCGCTGCACTGGGACTACGTCACCCCCTGGCCGGGCCTCTCGCACATCCTGTCCGCCCACTCGCTGCCGATCCTCGTCATCACCTACGGCACGGTGATAATCCAGGTGGGCTTTCCCTTCCTGGTCTTCAACCGGCGGATCAAGAACGCGCTCCTCGTTCCGCTCATCGCCGAGCACGTGGCCATCGGCCTGGTCCTGGGCCTGCCGTTCTTCGCCTTCGCGATGATCGCCGCCGACGCGGTCTTCCTGCCGACCTCATTCCTGGTCTGGTCGGGGAGAGGGGTGACGAACTACGCCACCCGCGTCCACGGTGTGCTCACCCGCCGCACACAAGCCACGCGTGCTTCCGAGCCCGTGGCGACGTGAAGGTAGCCCGGTAGCCGCTAGTCGCCCAGTTCGGCGCGGCGGCGGATCACATAGTCCTCGAGCTCGGCACGGATCGCGCCGTCGAGGGGGGGCTGCTCGTACTCCTCGAGTTTTTTGGCGTAGATCTCGCCGGCGCGGACCGCAGTGTCCTTGCCGCCCATCCTCAGCCACCGCTCGTAATTGGAGGTGGACGACAGCAGCGGCCGGTAGAAGCACTCGCGGAATCGCTCCATCGTGTGCTGCGCGCCCAGGAAGTGGCCACCGTGGCCAACCTCCTCGTGGGCGCCGAAGGCCAGCGATGCCTCGTCAATCTCCAGCGGCGTGAATTCGACGCGCAGCATCCGGAGCAGCTCCACGTCGATGATGAACTTCTCATAACAGCTCACCAGGCCGCCCTCGAGCCAGCCCGCCGCGTGCATCACGAAATTGGTTCCGGCCAGGAACGTGGGCAGCAGCGTCATCAGGGCTTCGTAGGCCGCCTGCGCGTCGGCGGTCTGGCTGGCATTCAGGCCGCCGCCGGTGCGGAACGGCAGGCCGAAGTGCCTGGCCAGCTGGCCCGTGCAGAGCAGCCCGATGGCGGACTCCGGGGTGCCGAAGCTGGGCGAGCCGGACTGCATGTCGATGTTGGACAGGAACGACCCGAAGATCACCGGGCTGCCGGGCCGGACCAGCTGGGTCAGCGCGATGCCGGACAGCGCCTCGGCCAATTGCTGGACCAGCGCGGCCGGGATCGTCACCGGTGACATCGCACCCATCAGCAGGAACGGAGTCATCACCACCGGCTGGTTCGCCGCGGAGTACTCGAACTGCGCATCGAGCATCCGGTCGTCCCAGCGCAACGGCGAGTTGCAGTTAATCAGCGAGATCGTCGCCGGGGTCGCCTCGATGCTCTCACGGCCGCCGAACAGGATCTCGGTCATCCGGATCGTGTCCGCCGCGTTGGGCCCGGAGACCACGTTGCCCATGTAGATCTTGTCGGTGAGCGTCTGCAGCGCATAGATCATGTCGAGATGACGGGAGTCCAGCGGGGCATCGTTCGGCTCGCAGATCACCCCGCCCGCGGTGTCGAGCTCAGGGAACGACTGGGCCAGCTTGGACAGCCGCCGGAAGTCCTCCATGGTGGCGTCCCGCCGGACATCGCCCTCCCGCACGAACGGCGATCCGTACACGCCGCCGAAGACCATCTGGTCTCCCCCGATGTGCACCGTGTTGGCCGGGTTACGGGCCTGCACGTCAAATTCCCGCGGTGCCTTCGCCACCTGGTCAAGCACGAAGTCCGGGTCGAGGAATACGGTCTCGCCGTCGACCTTCTGGCCAGCCTGGCGGAACAGTTCCACGGCCTCGGGCTTGGCGAACTGCACGCCGATCTCCGAGACGATGCGGCGCCACCCCTTGTCCAGGACAGTGACGGCATCGGGAGACAGGATCTCGTATCGCGGCATCGTGTTGCGGAACATCGCCACCCTCGCTCGACCAGGCCAGTCTTGACCGTCCAAACAGCCCGAACGTAAGATCACATAGTAGAACAGAGTTCCGTAGCATGGAACTCCCGTGGTCAAGACTCCCGTGGTCAAGACACTTCGTGGTCAAGACCCTCCGTGGTCAAGACTCCCGTGGTCAAGAGGAGCGCGAGCGGTGACCAGTCCCACCGGAACGCAGGCGGTCGACCGGGCGGCACGGCTGCTCACCGAGGTCGTGCACTCCCCCGGCTCGGTGACCTTCACGGAACTGGCGGCCGCCACCGGCCTGGCCAAGAGCACCACGTCGCGGCTGCTGGTCGCGCTGGAGCGTGGCGGGCTGGTCCGCCGGGACGGCGCGGGCCGGTTCCGCCCCGGCGAGGTGTTCGTCCGGTACGCGTGGCGCGGCGGCGCCGAAGCGGGCCTGGTCGACGTCGCCCAGCCCTATCTCGACCGGCTCGGCGAGGCCACAGGCGAGACCGTGAACCTCGGCGTGGCGCGCGACGGCCTGGTCGAGCAGATCGCCCAGGTCGACAGCACGTACCTGATCGGCGGGACCAACTGGCTCAGCCGTCCGGTCCCGCTGCACTGCGCGGCACTCGGCAAGGTGCTGCTCGCCTACGGCGCCGCCGAGCTACCGCCGGGCCGCCTGGAGCGCCGTACCGCGAGGACCATCACCAGCCGGGCCGAGCTGGACGCCGACCTGGCCGGGGTGCGCGAGCGCGGCTACGCCGTCACCGACGAGGAACTCGAGCCCGGGCTGGTCGCCGTGGCCGCGCCGGTCCGCCGCGATGGCGGCACCGTGGTGGCCGCGCTGTCGGTGTCCGCCCCGGCCACGAGGCTCACCCCGGCCCGGATAGCCGGCGTCGCGGCGGAGTGCGCGGCCCAGGCGGCCGCCGTGTCCGCCGCGCTCGGTCACCGGCCACCAGCGCCAGCGACACTGGCAGCCCAGACACCAGGCCGCCCCCTGAAAGCCAGCCCGCAGAAAGCCAGCCCGCAGAAGGAAGGTGCCGCGTGACACCGGACGAACTCCTCCGCCAGCTTTACGACTTCACCCTGGTGGGAAATGCCCCCGCGGTACTGGAACTGACCAACGCCGGGCTGGGCATGGGCCTCGGTCCCGAGACGCTCCTCTATGACGCCCTGATCCCGTCCCTGGAGGAAGTCGGCGCCCGGTTCGAGCGCGGTGATTTCTTCGTCCCCGAGATGCTGATCGCCGGGAAGGCCATGGCGGGCGCCCTGGAAGTGCTGCGGCCGCTGCTCGCCGAGACCGGCGCTGAGTCCATCGGCACCATCGTCATGGGCACCGTCAAGGGCGACGTGCACGACATCGGCAAGAATCTGGTCAACATCATGTTCGAGGGCGCGGGATTCCAGGTCATCGACCTCGGCGTGCAGGTCGCGCCGGAGAAGTTCGTCGACGCCATCAGGGAACACAAGCCGGATATCGTCGGCTTCTCCGCGTTCCTGACCACGACGATGCCGATGTTCAAGGCGAACATCAACGCGCTGGAAAAGAACGGCCTGCGCGACCAGGTCATCGTCATGGTCGGCGGCGCCCCGGTGACCCAGGAGTACGCCACCGTGGTCGGCGCCGACGGGTACGCGGCCGACGCGTCAGCCGCGGTAGCGCGGGCCAAGGAACTGATCAAGCGGCGCCGCGCCGCCGTGGCATCGGCCTAGTGGTGCCGACTCGGTCAGCCCCGACCCAGACAGCGGAGGCTGCTGCGTGCACACCGTCCTGAAGTCCGCCACCCGTGACGTCGTGATCGGCCCGGATCAGCCGTTCTGCGTCATCGGTGAGCGGATCAACCCCACCGGCCGCACAATCTTCCAGGAGCAGCTGCGCCGGGGTGACCTGTCCCGCATCGAGATCGATGTGGCCCAGCAGGTGGCCGGCGGCGCGACGGTCCTCGACGTCAACATGGGCGCCCCGCTGGTGGACGAGGCCGGGCTGATGGCCCGCGCGGTCACGCTCATCCAGGGCATCACCGACCTGCCGCTGTGCATCGACTCCTCGATCGTCGAGGTCCTCGACGCCGGCCTGGCCGCCTATCAGGGCAAGGCACTGGTCAACTCGGTGACCGCCGAGGACGAGCGGCTCGAGGCCATCCTGCCCATCGTCAAGAAGTACGGCGCCGCCGTGATCGCGCTGCCCAACGACGAGGAGGAAATCCCCGAGGACCCGCGCCGCCGCCTGGAACTGGCCCGCAAGATCATCGAGGTCGCCACCAGCCAGTACGGCATCCCGGCCGAGGACATCGTGATCGACCCGCTGGCCATGCCGATCGGCGCTGACACCACCCTCGTGGTCAAGACCCTGGAGACGATCGCGCTGCTGTCCGCCGAGTTCGGCGTGAACATGACGCTCGGCGCGTCCAACGTGTCCTTCGGCATGCCGGAGCGGCCCGCGATCTGCGCGGCCTTCCTGCCCATCGCCATCGCCGCCGGCCTGACCAGCGCCATCCTGGACGCCCGGTCGCCGCAGATCGTCCGCGCCGTGCAGGCCACCGACCTGCTGCTCGACCGCGATCCCTGGGGCGCAGCCTGGATCGCCGCGCACCGTGCCGGCCAGCACCGTGCCGACCAGCACCGCGCGGCCCAGGCGGCCGAGGCACAGGCTGGCGCATGACCAGCGCGCCCGTCGCGCCCAGCCCGGGCGAGACTGCCCCCGGCCGGATCGACCTCGTTTTTTTCCCCAACGAAAAACGGGTGCGGGTCCCGCCGGGGGTGACTTTGTTCGACGCGGCGAGCTGGAACGGCATCGCCATCGACTCGACCTGCGGCGGCCACGGCACGTGCAAGAAATGCAAGATCAGGGTGATCGACGGGGCGGTGCCGGTGACCCCGCTGGACATCCGCGCGTTCACCCCCGAGGAGTTGCGCGGCGGATGGCGGCTGGCCTGCCGGGTCCTGGCCGAGACCGACACCCGGGTCGAGGTGCCGCCACTGGTCACCCGGCCCAAGGCGGCCACGGTCGGGGTGGGCCGGCAGGTCATCCTGCGGCCCGCGGTGCAGAAGCGCTATCTGGAACTGGGCGAGCCGTCACTGCACGACCAGATGACCGACATGGAGCGGGTGCTGGCCCGGATCGACGACCTGGAACTGCGGGTCGACCTGCACGCGCTCCGCTCGGTGGGCCGGGTCCTGCGCGCCGCGGACTACAAGGTCACCGCGGTCATCGTGGACGAGGTGCTGATCGACATCGAGCCCGGAGACACCACCGGCCGCCTGTTCGGCATCGCCTTCGACCTCGGCACGACCACGGTCGTCGCCACCCTGCTCGACCTGTCCACCGGGACACCGGTGGCCGTCGACTCCATGCTCAACCGGCAGCAGCCGTTCGGCGCGGACGTGATCACCCGGATCAGCGCGGTCATGATGGACCCGGCCGCGCTCGGGCGGCTGAGCGGGCTGGCCCACGAGACGCTCGCCGAGCTGGCCCGGTCGGTGTGCGAGCAGGGCGAGGTGGAACCCAGCGAGGTCTACGAGGTGGCGGTGGCCGGCAATGCCACCATGACGCACATCGCCCTGGGCATCGACCCCGAGCCGCTCGGCGTCGCGCCGTTCATCATGTCCACCCGGCTGTACCCGGAGATCCTCGCCGCCGACCTGGGCATCGGGGCGCACCCGCGGGCCCGGGCCGTGGTCTTCCCCGCGTTCGGCGCCTACGTGGGCGGCGACATCACCGCGGGGCTCCTGGCCTCGGGGATGGACCGCGACGCCCGCACCCGGCTGTTCATCGACATCGGCACCAACTGCGAGATCGTCCTCGGCAACCGGGAATGGCTGCTGGCCACCGCGGCCCCCGCCGGGCCGGCCTTCGAGGGCGCGGCGATCCGGTGCGGCATGCGGGCCGCCGACGGGGCCATCGAGGTGGTCTCGATGACCTATGACGCCGTAGAGCTGAAGGTCATCGGCGACGCCGAGCCGGCCGGGCTGTGCGGCTCCGGCCTGGTGGACGCGGTCACCTCGCTGGTCCGGCTGGGGCTGCTGGACGGCTCTGGCCGGCTCGTCCCGGAAGAGCAGGCCGCGGAGCTGGCCCCCGGGCTGGTCTCCCGGCTGACCATGCTCGGCCAGGAACGTGTCTTCGTGCTGCACTGGCTCGGCGACCCGGGCGACGTGTCCCGGTCCATCTATCTGTCCCAGCGGGATGTCCGCGAGCTGCAGTTCGCCAAGGCGGCCATCGCCACCGGCTGGCAGATCCTGCTGGAGGAATCCGGCTTGGCCCCCGGCGACATCCAGCAGGTGCTGCTGGCCGGGTCGTTCGGCAGCTACCTGTCCCCGGCCAACGCGATCCGGATCGGCCTGGTCCCCAAGCTCCCGGTGCTGCGGGTGGTCAGCGCGGGCAACGTGGCCGGCGAGGGGGCCAAGATGGCGCTGCTCAGCGTCCGCGAGCGGGCCGGCGGCCTGGCCCTGCTCGAGGAGGTGAGGTATGTCGAGCTCTCCGACCGCGCCGACTTCAACGACCGGTTCGTCGACCAGCTGGCGTTCCCCGGGTGATCAAGGCCTGCGTGGCGGGGCGCCGGTCGCGGTGATCGCGTGCGGCGCGCTGGGCGCGCACATCCGCGAGATCATCGTGCGCCGTGGCTGGCCGGTGGAGCTGCACTTCCTGCCGTCCCTGCTGCACAACCGGCCGGACCGGATCACCCCAGCCGCCGAGGAGATCGCGCTGGCGGCCCAGGCGCGCGGCCTGCGGGTCGCGCTGGCTTACGCGGACTGCGGCACGTACGGGGCGCTGGACGAGCTGTGCGCGCGGCTCGGCCTGCGGCGGCTGGCCGGGCTGCACTGCTATGACGTGTTCGCGGGCCCCGGCCAGGTGCAGTCGCTCTTCGACGCCGAACCTGGCACCTACGTGCTCACTGACTTCCTGGTGCGCGGTTTCCGCCGGTCGGTCGTGGCCGAACTCGGCCTGGACCGCCACCCGGAGCTGTGGGCGGACTATTTCGGCCACTACCGGCGGGTGGTGTGGCTGGCCCAGGACCGCAGCGCCGAGCTGGAGGAGGCGGCCGCCGAGGTGGCCGCGATGTTCGGCCTCCCCCTCATGGTGATCGACACCGGCACGGCCCGCCTGGAACGCGAACTGGAAGGGCTGGTCGCGGAGGGCGGCGGGTGATGGCGCGCCTGGGCCCGGGTGGGCTGGCCAGTGTGGTGCCGCTGCTGGAGCACCCGCGGTACGAGGTGTTCCCGGCCAGTTCGGTCGAGGACGCGGTGGCGCAGTGGGTGCCGGCCGGCCTGACGGTAACGGTGACCGCATCGCCGGCCAAGGGCCTCGACGCCACGCTGGATCTGGCCGAGCGGCTGGCCGCGCGGGGCTACCGGGTCGTCCCGCACGTGTCGGCCCGGCTGGTGGCCGACGACAGTCACCTGGCGGAGATCGTTGCGAGGCTATTGGCTTGTGGGGTGGACGACGTGTTCGTGCCGGCCGGCGACGCGGACCCGCCGGCCGGCCGGTTCGGCAGCGCGCTGTCGCTGATCGAGCGGCTCACCGAGATGGGCCGGCCGTTCGCGCGGGTCGGGATCACCGGCTATCCGGAGAGCCACCCGCGGATCGATGACGACATCACCATTCAGGCCATGTGGGACAAGCGGCGGCACGCCGCCTACATCGTGAGCAATCTGTGCTTCGACCCGGCCGTGCTGCGCCACTGGATCAGCCGGGTCCGGGCCCGGGGCGTGACGCTGCCGCTGTTCGTGGGCCTGGCCGGGCCGGTGGACCGGACCCGGCTCATAAAAATGGCGGCCCGCGCCGGGGCGGCGGAGTCGGCCCGGTTCCTGGCTGGGCACATCGAGTGGTTCCTGCGCCTCGGCGCACCCGGCGGGTACCGCCCGGACCGGCTGCTGGACCGCACCGGTGGCACGCTGTCGTCCCCCGCGTCGATGGTGGAGGGCCTGCACCTGTTCACCTTCAACCAGGTCCGGCAGACCGAGGAGTGGCGCCGGTCGCTGCTGGACCGGCTGGCCAGCCGGTCCAGCAGCTAGGGCTGGCCTGCTTCATTCGAGCGGCTGCCGGGCGACGCCGGGTGGCTCACGCCCGGCGAACAGCCAGCCCGCGGCCACCGCGATCAGCGGCATGCCAATCAGGATGAACAGCAGGTTCACGGTGGGGACATTGGACAGCGTGGAGAGGCCGTTGAGCGAGTTGTCCGAGGAATAGGCGATGGCGGCGATGTAGCCGGCGGCCGTGCCGAGCACCGCGCCGAGCAGGGCCAGGGCGCCGGCGGTGGCGGCGGTGAGGGTGCGGCGAGTCGGGCCGCTCGCCCCCGTAGCCGTCAGGGTGCGCAGGTCGCCGGCTGTTTCGCTGCGGATGAGGCCGACGGACATGGCCAGGATGCCCAGCGCCAGGAGGACGCCGAACACGGTGGCCCAGTTGATGATCTCGGCCGACGTGGGCGCACTGGACTTGGTCTCAATGGTCAGGCCCGCCGCGGCCGCCGTGAGCCGGGCGTTGCTGATCTGCGCGGCGGTGGGCGGGTGCGGGGTCTGGATGAGCCAGCCGGACGTGGTGGTCGGCAGGCCGAGCTGGTGGACGGCGTGCTCGGTGATCACGGTGTTGGGGAGCGACGTGCCGGACGGAAGGGCGCTGACCTCCTGGATCACCGGGTTGGCCAGGCAACTGCTCTTCGGGCAGGGGAATACTCCGGGCCGGCCGCCGCCCGGGGGGCCGTTGCCGGCGAAGTAATTGCCGTAGACGAGCTGCATCTCCGGCAGACTGGCCAGGCCGGGCCGCATACTGAGGATGTCGGCGGTGGGGCCGACCTGAGAGGCCTTGATCCCGAAGGCCCGCAGGAGCTGCGGGGTGGCCACGTACACCGGCCCGGACCAGCTACGCCCGGCGGCGGCGTGCTGGAGCGTGGCGCTGGTCGAGTCGAGCTGGATGACGTCGTGGGAGCCGAGCGCGGCGGCCAGGCTACGCGCGCTCGCCGCCATGGAGCGCAGCGTGCTCCCCGCCACCGTGCCACTGGCTCGGCTATTGCCCGGGCCGCCTGGCCCGTACGGCCCATTCGGCGTGTAGGCGATGAGCTGATCCGAGGCCAGGTTGGGCCCGGCGTAGTCGAGGACGTTGCTCCCGAACCGCCCGGCGGACAGGACGGCGACGAGGACGGCGATCAGCACGCCGAGGCTTATCGCGGCGAGCGCCGAGCCCGAGCGGGCCCGGTAGCGGGACAGGTCCCGCAGGGCCAGCCGCACCGCGACCGGCGCCGGGCGGCCGAATCTGGCCAGCGCCGTCAGGCACAGCGGGGACAGCAGGATCACCGCCGCGACGAGGGTGACGAAGCCGAGGACAAGCTCGGGCATCCCGCCACCGCCGTTGAGGCTCTTGCCGGAATACCAGAACGAGAGTGCGGCGATCACGAGCAGAACGACACCGGGCACCGCCGAGCGGTGTATCTGCTTGGGGGATGCAGGTCTTCCGGACAAGGCGGTCACGATGGGAACCCTGGTGATCGCGCGGGCGGGCCGCGACGCAGCGAAGAACGTGGCCGCCGTGGCCAGGGCTATCGCCGCGCCGATGACCGCCCACGGCAGCTGGAACACGCCGATCACGTGATGGGCATCGGACTGGACGCGCGGCCGGTACGCCAGCCACACGGCTAGGCCCAGCACGGCCCCGATCAGCGCCCCGGCCACGCCCACCACAACACCGTTGGCCCGCACCACCAGGCGGATGTTCCGGTCGGTGGCGCCCAGCGCACCGAGCATCCCGAGCGAGCGCAGCCGGCGCTGCGCCAGCACTGTGAAGCCGCCCACGGCGACCAGCGCGATGAGGAGCATGCCGACCGTGGCCAGGGCGAGCACGATGGTCTCGGGGTTGATCACGTTGCCCGACGACGCCGACGCCGGGACCGAAACGTTCGGTCCGAGAGCGGGGAAGCCTTGGAGCTGATTGCGGTCTACGGGCACCCCCGGCGCGTCGAACAGCACGATGACCTGGGTCGGGGCGGTGACCAGGCCCGGCACCACGAGGGCGAACTCGTCCAGCAGGCTCTGCGGGTTCTCGACGATGCCGACGACCTGGCGGGCCTTCCCGCCCTGGTGCCAGACGTCCCCGATGGTGAGATGGAGGGTGGAGGCCACGCCGCCGGTCACGGCCACCTGGCCCGGGCCGGTGGGATAGTGCCCGGTGAGCATGGTGAGCATCGGCGGCCCGAACGGACCGTGCGGATTCTGGGCGCGCAGGTCGTAGGTGTTGATCGAGCCGGGGATGGTGATGGTCTGGTTCTCGATCAGGTCGACGCGGCCGAAACGGTGCTGCAGCGTAGCGATCTGGGTGGCCAGCCGCGGGTCAGGCGCTGAGAACGTGGCCATGTCCTGCGCGGTGCCGAAGCCCGCGTTGGCCGCGGGTGGCGTGTTGGTGGCCACCGCCGCCCCGAAGATGGTGGCGCCCACCGCGACCACGATGAGCGCCAGGACCAGCAGATGCTGGCGCCACTCGCGGCGGAACATCC
>JAWWPY010000005.1:0-2893 GCA_033854735.1 Streptosporangiaceae bacterium
TGCCGCGCTGGACGCCGTCAGGGCCAAGCGCGACGAGCTCAAGGGCAAGTACCTGCGCCCGGTCGGGCAGCGCCCCGCACCGCCGACCCGGGGCGTGCACCACCTCGCGCTGATCTGCCGGGACGTGGAGACCACGATCCGCTTCTACCAGGAGTTCCTCGGGTTCCCGCTGGTTGAGCTGGTGGAGAACAGGGACTACGCGGGCTCCAGCCACTTCTTCTTCGACATCGGCAACAAGAACATGCTGGGTTTCTTCGATTTCCCCGGGCATGAGCACCCGGCCTGGCAGGAGACCATCGGCGGCGTCCAGCACCTGGCCCTCTCCATCCCGCAGGAGCAGTACGACGCGGCCCGGAAGAAGTTCGACGAGACCGGGTTCGAGTACCTGGGGCCGGACCGTGGCGTCGAGGAGAGCATGTACTTCCGTGACCCCAACGGCGTCGGGCTCGAGCTGTACCGCGAGGACCTCGGCGAGTTCGACGGCCACCACCTCATTGATTAATCGCCGGCGAGGCGGGGCGGGCCGGGGGGTGTTCTCCTGCCGAATCTGCTCACCGTGGCCGGGACGCGGGGCCAGTTGATGCTCATGCGGCCCGCGTAGCACCGCGCCGACCTCCTCGATGGTTACATGCCTGCCGCGATCCTGATCATTGCCAGCCCGGCCGCGGTGGCGATGATTACGGCGATGATCAGCCACGCGACCGGGTTGCCGAGGTTCAGGGTCCAGCCGACGCCGATGCGGGCAGTGACCACGATGGCGGGGTCGGGGCGGTTGATGTAGGCCAGGCCGGCTTTCCAGAACCGGTCGTCGTCCCGGCCGGCCGCCACGGCCCGGCCGGGACGCTGGCCGCTGCCGGCCGGGCGGGCCCAGTCCCGGCCGGCGCGCATGGCGACAGCGATCAGGATGAGCACGCCGGCCGCAGCGGGCAGGAGGAGGACGGTGGCGCTGGTGCCGTGCAGGTGGTAGAGCTGCCATTGCTGGAGGGCGGCTAGCAGGAAGGTGAGGTCTACGAGCGCGAGCATCGTGAGCGCGGCCCGGGTATAGGCGTGCAGGAGCCTGCGGTAGCCGCGGAGCGAGGCAGCGGGGTCGGCTGGGTCGATCTCCGGCCGGGAGCGGTAGATGAGCGCCATCAGCCCGGTCCACATGCCGGTGACGTACAGCTGGCTGATCACCATGGCGAATGCGCTGGCCGGCGATGTGGGTACCCGGCGGCTGCCCGGCGTAGCCAGCCCGGTGGCGAGGTGGGCGGGCAGGTGGGGGTAGCGGGTGACGCCGATGACGGTGGTCGCGGCCATCACGGCGATGGCCGGGACGAGCCAGCGGACGGGGAACGGCTGCGGCTGGGTGCGCCAGCTGGTGTCGGTGACCACTGTTTGCCGGAGTCCGGCGAACCAGCCTTCCGCCGTCTTGACGGCGGTGATCTTCCGGCGCGCCAGCCGGAAGCAAGTCACGTCCGCGGCTGCCTCCAGCAGCAGGATTATCCTGGGCAGCCACCATGACCCGGCTCCCCAGAAGATGATCGCCGTAGCGGCGCAGCAGACCGCCACCGCTGCGGATCTCCAGTAGTAGGTGCGCCTTTCCCGCCGGATGACCGCTGCGCGGGCGTGGTCCGGGGGGACCCGGACCCCGAACGGCAGTGTCGGCCGGGTGACCGCCGGTACCGTGCACAACAGCGCCCCGAACAGCGGCACGGTGACATACCCGGTTAGGGCGGCCGGCGTCATGCCCGGGCTCCTTCCGCGTCGCCAGCCTCGGCTGGCGCGGCGGGGAAAGCGAACCCGGCCAATGCGGCCTGGCAGTGCCGGATGATGTCGTCTGCGGGCAGGCCCTGGGCGGTGGCCTCGGCGAGCAGCGTCCGCAGTCGGCCCGCCCAGTCCTGTTCCCAGCCGGGCTGTGGCGGACCGCTGGCCGCGTCGCGCTGCACGACCGTGCCGGACTTCCGGCCGATCCGCAGCAGCCCTTCCTGGCGGAGCAGATCGTAGGCCTTGTTGACGGTGTGGAAGTTGATGCCCAGGTCCACCGCGAGCTGGCGGGTGGCGGGCAGACCGGATCCCGCCGGCAGCTGGCCGTCGGCGATTGCCTCCACGATCCGGTCCCTGACCTGCTGGTATATGGGCACGGGGCCGTCGGGTTCGATGCTCAGCAGCATGGCTGCTCTTCTGCTCCGTTACTCCCGCCTGAGCGAAATCGCGAGATCCGGCTTGACGAACGACGCCGCCCATCGTGGCCAGACCATCGCCCCGTGACAACGGAAGCTGACCACTTCGCCGTCGGCCGCGTCGAACGGGCAGTCCCGGCTCGAGTACCGGCCCGCCCGTATCCGCAGGGTGTGATGTCCCGGTTCGACAGGCGCCTCGACGGTATCACCGTGGTCGAGTGAGCCGATGCTGCGGCCGTCGACCGAGATTTCGAACCGGCCGCGCCGGAGTTCGATGCCGAAGCCTTCCCGGGTCAGCCTGAGCGTTGCTGGCACCGTCTTTCTCCTTCCTATATGAGCCTGGCCGTCAATGATGCCGGCCCGTGACCAGCCGTTCCCGGTCGAACAGCCGGGCCACCACCACGCAGGCGGCGCAATCGATCGCCAGCAGGCCGCCGGCCAAGGCCGCGGCCAGCCCGAAGCTCGGGCTTATTTCCTGGAACGACATCAGCGCTGCCAGCGCTACCGGCGGCAGGCTGCCCAGGATGGACAGCTGCTGCGCGACACGGGTGTCGCTGGCCCTGGCTGAGGCCCCGCAACCGCCGTTTCACGTGCCCGCCGTCCTCTCAGCGCATCCAGCCCATGGCGCGGCCGCGCGAGTATTGTTCTACCTATTATAGAACAAGCCTACAGTTCAAGGTATGGTGCGGCCCGGCGGCACACGCAGCCAGCCCGATGACCGCGGTGCGAAGGGG
>JAWWPY010000006.1:0-2735 GCA_033854735.1 Streptosporangiaceae bacterium
GATCAGCGCGTCGCCTGCGGTGGCCGGTGCGGTGTTGAGCCTGTCCGCCCCCGACGAGCCGACGCTCGAGGCGTAGCTCGCCGGAGGGCCCTCGCGGGTGATCACTCTCGCCCGGCCTCGGGTCGGCCGCGGAGGCCGCCTGAAGATCACGAACTGGTGGTGAGAGCCTGAAGAAGTCAGCGCGCCGTCCCACAGTCAATGCCCGGGACTGGCTCAGCAGGAGCCCGAGAGGTCAGCGCGAACGGGGCGGGTCGCAAGGCCACTATCGAAGGGCAACTTCGATGACCGAGAACCAAAGCGCACGTCCGAGCCCTGCGCTGGTGCAACGGCACCTGCACGGGCTCGACTATCCGGCCTCGCGTGATGACCTGGTCAATTACGCGCGGCGCGAGTGTGAAGGCGGCAGCTACCCGCAAGGCGAGTGTGAGCGTGTTCTGCAGGTGCTCAGCCAGCTACCCGATCGTGAGTACCAGCGGCCGGTCGATGTGAGCAAGGCGTTCGGGGAGATCGCCAGAGGCTACCTGGAAAACGCGTCCTACCCGGCGCGGCGCGACGATCTCGTCGCATCCGCCCGGGACCAGGGAGCTGACCAGGTGGTGCTCGACACTATCGTCATGATCCCGGACGACGAGTACCCGGATGCCGACGCGGTGATCGTCCAGATCATCGACGTTGAATAGGGCTGCCGACCGACTCGTCGTTCCTGTCCCTGCTCCGCCAGCAACTCGGGGACGCTTGCCCTTGCCGTTGCGCCATCGCTGATTCCGGTCACGAAAAGGGTCCGGGTTTGACGAGCTTGCGTGCGGTCTGCGGATCGGTGGGGCCCGCGCCGAACGACGGGCACAGCCGGGCGATCCCGCACGCGCCGCACGCCGGAGCGCGAGCATGGCAGACCCGGCGACCGTGCCAGATCAGCCGGTGCGAGGCAGCGGTCCACTCCTGGTGCGGCAGGAGCGCACCGACATCCTGCTCGATTTTTTCCGGGTCGGTATGCGCTGTCCAGCCGAACCGCCGTGCCAGCCGGGCAAAGTGGGTGTCCACCGTCAGGCTGGGCTTGCCGAAGGCATCACCGAGCACCATATTGGCGGTCTTGCGGCCTACACCCGGGAGGGTCACGAGCTCCTCGAGCGTGTCCGGAACCTTCCCGCCGAAGCGGTCACACAAAGCCTGTCCGAGAGTGATGAGCAGGTTCGCCTTGGCCCGGAAGAAACCGGTGGGCCTGATGAGCCGCTCGAGTTCTGCCCGGTCTGCGGCAGCGTAGTCGGCCGCGGTGCGGTACCGCACGAAGAGCACCCGCGTCACCTCGTTGACCCGCCGGTCTGTGCTCTGGGCAGACAGAATTGCCGCAACCAGCAGTTCGAGCGGGGACGTGAAATTCAGCTCGATGTGCGCATCCGGGTACAGCCGGGCCAGCTCCCGGTTGATCCGGCGCGCTCGGCGAACCAGCGCAGTCCGCCTCGGGGCATCCTGGGACACTAACCAAGCCTAACGAGCGCGCGCTCACCGACACGGAGGGGTCCGCACTGCGCGATCCGCCGGCCAGCATGACCTTCTTGCGCCCGAACTCGTCGCCGATCATCCCGCAGGCGAGCATCGCGCTGGCGAAGGTGGGTGCGTAGGCGCCGACGACCCACTGCAGGGGAGAGACCCCGGCGTGCAGGTCGGCCTGGACGCTGCCGAGCGCGACGCTCACGATCGTGTTGTCCAGGAACGTCAGGAACAGCAAGGCGGACAGGCTGGCCAGGCCGGCTGGCCCAGCCAGGCCGTTCCAGTACCTGGCCAGCTCGGTGGCCGCTAACTCCCTAACCAATCTGGTGATGTGGGCGATGCAGCGTGCCTGGTCAACATGGAACGTACGGCAGCTAACGCGCGCCATGGCTGGGGGCAGGCGATGAAGACAGATGATGAGATCAGAGACGACGTCATCAGCGAACTGCGCTGGGATCCGCAGATATCCATCCCGGAGGCGATCGGGGTAACCGTCACGGACGGGGCGGTTGCCCTGACCGGCCACATACCGACCTACGCGGAGAAACTGGCCGCGGAGCGGGCAGCCCGGCGCGTTTACGGCGTCAAAGCCGTGGCCAACGACCTGACGGTGCAGCTGGCAGGAACGCCACGCGATGACGCCGACATTGCCACGGCGATCGCGCACATCCTGGAATGGAACGTCCAGATCCCTGCCGGCCAGGTCCAGGCCACTGTTGAGAACGGCTGGGTGACGCTCGAGGGGCACGTCGACCACGATTTCCAGCGCCGCGAGATCGAGCGGATGGTGCGCCACGTACGGGGTGTCACCGGCGTGACAAATGCAGTGACTGTCACCCCTTCAGTAACGCCAGAGCGGGTGGCGGAGCAGATTGAGGAGGCTTTTAAGCGTGAGGCGGAGGTCGATGCACGCCATATCAGGGTGGACGTAGCCGATCACACTGCCAGGCTCTTCGGGCACGTCCATTCGTTGACCGAGGCGAGCACGGCGAGCGCCGCAGCCGCCGCGGCACCCGGCGTGGCGAAGGTCGAGAACCACCTTGTGGTATCGCCCTAGCCCGCCAGCGCCCTGAAGGCATGCGTCAGCGCGCCTGCCGGCGGTCCCGGCCTGGCGAGCTGACCGGCCAGCATCCTCATCAGGGCTGCGGTGACCCAGCGCGTGTTCGGCTCCAGCGGCATGACGTGGTTCTAACTGCGGGGTGATGTCGTGCGGGCGGGCGGGGGTGACGATCCCGTATTCGTGGATC
>JAWWPY010000007.1:0-6807 GCA_033854735.1 Streptosporangiaceae bacterium
CTGCAGAGCTACGGCGGCGAGATGGCGCTGCGGATCTATCTCTTCCTGCTCCCGGCCGCCTGCATCCTGGCGGGCTGCTTCTTCTTCGCCGACCCGAAGGCCGGCCGGGCCAACTGGCGCGCCATACCGGTGCTGGCCCTGTGCGCCGCGATCCTCCCGGCGGCCTTCATCCTCGTGCGCTACGGCAACGACGCGTTCGAGCAGATCCCGACCGGTGAGGTGGCCGCCAGCAACTGGATCTACGCCCGCGACGCGCAGGGAGCGCGGATCCAGTGGCTGAGTTCCTCGCCCACGATCGACAACACGCCGGAGATGCCCTGGTCCTACAAGGACATCAATAAGGTTCTCTACCTTCCCGTGCAGGCACCGCTGCACCCGGCGAGCGTCTCCGGCCTGGTGCACGGGCTGCGCAACTCCGGGCCGGGCACGTACCTGATCGCCACCCGCACCCAGGAGACCTACCTGGAGCAGGCCTCCGGGTATCCCGCCGGGTGGGGCAGCCGCTTCAACCAGATGATGCGCACGGAGCCGGGTGTGCGGGTGGCGTTCACCAACAGCGCCGCCACCGTGTACACGGTCGAGTGGCCGCCCGGCGCCCACCCGCGGCCGCTGCCGGCCAGCGGGGGACGGGGCTCCCCGACCACGATCGCGAGCGTGCTCGGCCTGGTCCTGCTGTTCACCCTCATCGCCGTGCTCGCGGTGCGCGAGTTCCTCCGGGTCGCCCGGCCGCGGGCCACGCGGCTCATCCGCCCGCTCACCGTGGCCTCCGTGCCGTTGCTCGTACTCGTGCTCGGTGATGTGGTCTTGCGATTCGCGGGGGTGACATGACAACCAGGGAGCATGGCCGGGTTCCTGCGCTGATCCTCAAGGTTGGCCAGTACCCCCTGCATTCCGGGGGGGTCGCCGCGGTGCGCACGCTGGGCCGCCTCGGCGTGCCCGTCTACGTGACGAGCGAGGACCCGCTGACCCCGGCCGCGCTGTCCCGCTACGCGGCGGGCCACTTCCGCTGGCGGACAACCGGGCACGAGGACCCGGCCGACCTGGTGGCCGGGCTGACCGCCGTCGGGCGGCAGATCGGCGAGCCCTCCGTCCTCGTTCCCGTCGACGACGAGGCGGCGGTGCTCATCGCCGAGCACGCCGACGAGCTGTCCGGCCACTTCCTGTTCCCGCGGATCCGGCCGGGACTGTCCCGCCAGCTGGCCAGCAAGCACGAGCTCTTCAGCCTGTGCCGCCAGCACGGGATGCCCGCCCCGGAGTCGGTCTACGTCTCCTCCGCCGAGACGGTCGCGGCCTTCGCCCAGACGGCGGCCTTCCCGGTGGTGGCCAAGAACGCGGAACCGTGGGTCCGCCGCCGGGCTCCCGCGGTGGCCGGCACGACCGTGCTCCGCTCCGCGGCGGAGCTGACCGCGCTGGCGGCGGCAGCCGACGGCTCCGCGACGTTCATCCTGCAGGACTACGTCCCGCACGACCAGGCCGAGGACTGGATCGTGCACCTGTACTGCGACGCCGGGTCTAACTGCCTCGTGCTCTTCACCGGGGTCAAACTCCGGTCCTGGCCGCCGAACACCGGCGCCACGGCCTGCGGGATCGCGGTCGCCAATCCGGCGCTGGCCGAGCTGGCCGGGCGCTTCTGCAAAGCGGTGGGCTTCCACGGGGTGGCGGACCTCGACGTGCGCTACGACCGGCGGGACGGCCAGTACAAGCTCGTCGACTTCAACCCGCGGATGGGGAACCAGTTCCGCCTGTTCCAGACGGCCGCGGGCATCGACGTCCTGCGGGCCCTGTACCTCGACATGACCGGCCAGGACGTGCCCCCGGGGGACCAGGTCAACGGGCGCCGGATCGTCGTCGAGCACATCGACCTGCCCGCCCGGATCGGCCAGCGCGGCAGCGGCTACGCGCCCTCGTCGGCGCCGCGGCGGGCAAGCAGTACCGAGTTGGCGTGGCTGGCGGCCGACGACCCGCTCCCGTTCGTGGCGATGCTGCCGCGGCTCGCCAGCCTCGCCCTGTCCGATATCAGCCGCCGCCGGCGACGCGCCTGGCGGCGTAAGCACGCGAAGAACGGAGCACACAGTGATGAGCAGCACGGGGACTAGCAGCACCGGTACTAGCAGCACGGGGACCAGCAGCACACCCGCCGTGGTCATCGGGGCCGGCCCGTACGGGCTGTCCGTCGCGGCCCACCTCCGGGCCCGGGGAATCGGTACCCGCGTCTTCGGCGACGTCATGTCGAGCTGGCGCAGCAACATGCCCGCGGGCATGTGCCTCAAGTCCACGCCCGACGCCTCCAGCCTGGGCGCCCCGGCCCCGGGTTTCAGCCTGACGGACTACTGCCTCAGCGAGGGGATCCGTCCCCTGCAAGGCGACCAGGTGGTGCCGATCCAGCTGTTCACCCGGTACGGCCAGTGGTTCCAGCAGCGCCTGGTGCCGGACGTCGAGGACGAGACCATCCGCGAGCTCAGGCGCACCGGCCACGGCTTCCACCTGGTGCTCAGCTCGGGTGAGGAGCTGCTGACCCCGCGCGTGGTGGTCGCGACCGGGATCACCGGCCTCGCGTACGTGCCGGGGGAACTCGCGGCCATCGCCCCGGGCGGCCCGTCCGCCGGCGGGCTCGTGTCGCATACCTCCCAGCACGACAACCTGGCGGGCTTCCGCGGGGCCCGGGTGGCCGTCATCGGGGCGGGCCAGTCGGCGCTGGAGAGCGCGGCCCTGCTGCACGAGGCCGGCGCCGCCGCCACGGTGCTGGCCCGCGGCACCGCGCGGTTCGGAACCCCGCCCGTGACACCGACCAATCCCTTCCTGGAGAAGCTGCCGCAGCCGCACTCGCCGCTCGGGCCGACGTGGCGGATCTATCCGTTCAGTCACGCCGCGGGGCTGTTCCCGTACCTGCCCGCCGAGACCCGCCTCCGCCTGGTGAAACGAGTACTCGGACCGCTGGGGGCCTGGTGGCTGGCCGATCGCGTGGTCGGCCGGATCCCGATCCTCAACGAGCACGCGGTGCACGGCGCGGCCCAGGACACCGAGGGGATAGCGCTGACCACCTCCTGCGCCGACGGCCAGCATTCCACGCTGCGGGTCGATCACGTCCTGGCCGCCACCGGCTACCGGGTGGACCTCACCAAGCTGGGGTTCCTCGGACCCGAGCTGCGCCAGCAGATCCGGCTGACCGGCACCTTCCCGCAGCTGTCCGGCTCCTTCGAGTCCTCGGTGCCCGGCCTGCACTTCGTCGGCCTGCCCGCCGCGGGCACCTTCGGGCCGCTCATGCGCTTCGTCTGCGGCGCCCAGTTCGCGGCGCGGCGGGTGAGCGCGGCCGCCACCCGGCGGTAACGGACACCCGGGACGGGCCGACCGAGAGGAAGGGGCATGACTGTGCAGATATCCGTGGTTCGCCCGGACGAGCTGGGCCTGGCCGAGGTCGCGGCGTGGCAGGGCATGCAGCGCCGCGACCCGGTACAGGGGAACCCGTTCCTCAGCCCGGAATTCGCGGCCGCCATCGCCCGCTTCCGGCCGGGCGCGAGGGTGGCCGTCCTGTCCGACGGGGGCTGCGTCACCGGGTTCTTCCCGTTCGAGAAGCGCCGGCTGGGGGTGGGCGTGCCGATCGGCGCCGGGCTCACCGACTGCCAGGGCCTGGTGCATCTGCCCGGGTTTGAGTGGGACGCCCGGGACCTGCTGCGCGGGTGCGGCGTCTCCGCGTTCTACTTCGATCACCTGGTCCAGGAGCAGCGTCCATTCGGGAGCTGGGTCGCGGCCACCGCGCCGTCCCCGGTGATCGACCTGGCCGACGGGTTCGCCGCCTACCAGGCCAAGCTGACCACGAAGTCCCCCCAGTTCCTGAAGGACCTGGCGCGTCGCGGCCGGAAACTGAGCCGCCAGGCGGGCCCGCTGCGCCACGTCGCCGACTCGCGGGACCCGGCGGCGCTGCGCGCCCTCATGGCCTGGAAGTCGGATCAGTACCGGCGGACGGGGCGTACCGACCGGTTCGCCCGGCCGTGGATCGTCGGGCTCCTCAATGACCTGTTCGAGGCCCGCGGAAGTCACTTCAGCGGGCGCCTCTCGGTGCTGTACGCCGGGGACAACCCGGTCGCGGCGCACTTCGGCCTCCGGTCCGGCCACCACCTCGCGCACTGGTTCCCCGCGTACGCCCCCGAGTTCGGCAAGTGCTCGCCGGGCCTGATCCAGCACGTCCAGATGATCGAGGACTCGGCACCGACCGGGATCACCCTGATCGACATGGGCAAAGGCGAGAAGCGCTACAAGGAGACGCTCAAGACCAGCGATCTGTTCGTCTGCGAAGGAGTAGTGACCGGCCGCTCGCCGCTGGCCCTGGCCCACCGGGCCCGCATCACGCCGAGCCAGTGGGCGGTGCGCACGATCCGAGCCCACCCGGCCCTTTACGGGCCAGCCGACGAACTGCTCAAGCGTTACGGCCAGGCCCGCACCTCGGCGTCATCCCAGCTGGCCCGGGTCAATTCCCTGACGAAATCTGGACGGCACCAAAATGCTGGGTGAGCGTCCCCACGCCGGTAATCGCGTTACCGGACGATGCGATCACCAGGCGATGAGTGCCCGCGTTGAAAGAAAGCCCGACATCGGTCCGGGCGGCCCCGCCGATCACGTTTCCGGTAACGGACACGCGGCCAGTGCCGGAATTGGCTTTGAGGATCGCGACGTAGACGTGCCGGGCACCACCACGCTCACCCAGGTCATTGAACACGCTGTTGCCGAAGATCGTGGAGCCGTCGCCCTCCTGGACCGAGCCGGCAATGCCATACCAGGTGCCCGAGGCCTGCCCGCTCCCGAAGTCTTCGATGAAGTTACCGCTGATGGCGGTGCCGAACATGCGCCCAGCCACGATCCCGTCACCTGCGTCATTGTAAAGATGGTTGCCGGATATATTCCATCCGGCTGCGTTTTCCATGGCCACGGCCGCCTTCCCGGACGAGGCAATCTGATTGTCCGTGAGGTATCCGTCGGTCACCGCGTTGCGGCTGTCGATGACCTCGAAACCGTTAACCCCGCTGCCGGTGATGAAGTTATCCGAGAACCGGCTGTTCACGCTGGTGTTCGTAATGCTCCTGCCATCGGCCGTCTGGCCGGTGTCGATAATCCCGGAACCGCCGCAGTTCGTCACATCAACCTGCCGCACATCAACCTGCCAGTTCAGGACGACGATCCCGTTGGTCCGGCCCTGGCCCGTGCAGGAAACGGTCAGCTGCTCGATAGTGATCGGCGCCCCCGTCGTGGAGCCATTACGCACGTAGCCCGCCGAAGCCATTACGTAAGGCATCCGCGCATTCTGCCGGAGCACGGTGGCAGTGCGGCCATCGCCCGTATAGGTGCGGCCGGCCAGCAACACGATGCCTTGATTAAGGAGGCAGGTCCCGCTAATTTCGATCACCGCACGAGGCCGGCTGGCGTCGATGGCGTGCTGCAGGCGGCCGGTATCGGATGCCGTATCGGCGCAGGTGACGTGCGATCCGCCCGGCCTCAGCGCGACGCTCCCCGTCGGCGCACTGCAACCGGCCACCGCCAGCGAAATAGCAGCCAGGAACACCGCGGCCCGGCGTCCCCTCACCAGGGGCACCCCATGGCCCACGCCGACGGTGCGAAGCGCCGACCCCCGCGGTTCGCGCCCCGCTGGATCTGGGCTGCCGGCAAGTCTCCGCCGTGCCTCATCCAGACCGAGTTCACCGTTACACGATACCGGCTTAGCCGGTGGTAGGTGCCAAATGGAAATCATGGAGAATCAAAATCGGTCCAGCCTGTCCTACAAGCTAGCGTTCGCGGCGCGGCATCCGGATCAGATCCCGCCGTACATACGGCGCGTCTGCGTCGATACGTGGCTCCGATCGAAAACCGATGACCACGTCAGTTACTACCGCAAGATCATGAAGTACAAGGCGGCCACGCACGGCGTCGAGGTGGCGGTGGGCAGCCGGAGCTACTCCCAATGGCTCGAGTTCGGCCAGATGCAGTTCGACTACCTGGTCAAGCACGGGCTGAAGCCGACCGACCAGATCCTGGAGATAGGCTGCGGCAACCTGCGGGCAGGCCGCCTCCTGATCGATTACCTGGACGCCGGGAATTACTACGGAATCGATATCTCGGCGGAGATCCTCGCCGGGGCCCTGAAGGTGGTCAGTGAAGCAGGGCTGCAAGACAAGCTGCCCCGGCTGACGCTGACCGAAGACCTGACCCTCAGTTTCCTGCCCTCCGGCTACTTCAACGTCGTGCACGCCAACAGCGTGTTTACGCATTGCCCGGTCGAGATTATCGACCAGTGCCTGGCGAACGTCGGCCGGATAATGGCGCCCGACGGGTTCTTCGATTTCACCTTCTACGCGAATGACGGGCAGGACTACCAGGTGCACCGGGAGGACTTCTATTACCGCGCGGAAACCCTGCTCGCACTGGCTGAGCGGCACGGCCTCAATGCGCAGGTGCTCGATGACTGGCACGACCCGTGGGATCACCAGCCCAAAATGCGGCTGACCCGGCGGGCCGGCCCGCCCCGTAAGCCCTGACACGCCCGGATTACCAGCAAGGGGGGACTTAAAATGCGCGTACTCGTGACGGGCGGGGCCGGTTTCATCGGTTCACACCTCGCCGATGCGTTCCTGGCCCGGGGCGACGAGGTGAGCGTGGCCGACGACCTGTCGGCCGGCCGGCCCGAGCGCCTGGACGACCAGGTGGTTCTGCACAAGGTGGGAATGGGCGACGTGGCCTCGCTGGGCGCGGTCGTCGCGCAGACCCGGCCGGAACTGATCTGCCACCTCGCGGCCCAGATCGACGTCCGGCTCTCGGTCG
>JAWWPY010000008.1:0-24250 GCA_033854735.1 Streptosporangiaceae bacterium
AGCCGCGCTCGGTAGCCGTCCACATCGGCGGTCAGTCAGGCCAGAACGATGCGACGCACGCCATGCAGATCGTGAACCGGGTGCGCCTGTACCGGCGCCGAAACGGCGTGCTGGCGTCCTGGTGCTACTTCTGGCTCGCCATCGCCAGGGAGGTCAGCTGGGTGATGCGCGGACGCCAGTCGTCGCGGTTTGCCATCGCCGCCCTGCTGAGGCCCTCCCTGCGCCCGGTGGAACTCGGCTGCTCGGACCGGCTCCTCCCCCGCTGACCGGCCTCGTCGCACCGGGGTGACCAGGAGAGACACCCGCAGCAGCAGGGCCGTGTATCTTCGCGTTTGTCCGGGATGGCTGCCCTCCTGGCACTAGTCTGAGAGGCAGCGAACTACGGAGAAGCAGGTCCGTGCTGTCCTGGCGTGGCGGCGTGAAGGAAACCGGGGGCGGGATGGATTTGCCGATGACTCGCCGGTCCGGGCTTCGCCTGAAGTCGCTGGTCAACTTTTCTTCTAGTGCAGAGAGCGCTGCGTTGTGTCTGCCCCGGTGATTGACCTTCCCTTGGAAGGAACCCGACGTCGCAGCACCGACGCGGTCACGCTGCTGAGTCTCTACACGCTGATACTGATGCTCATCCCGTCGCCGCTTGTTCTCGGGCCGCTCGGCGCGGCGGGCGGGCCGGCCACGATATTCGCGGTCATCCTTCTCGTTTTCTACCTGGTGACCCTGGTCAATCCCCCCATGGCGCTCAACCGCGGGCCCCAGCCGATCCGGGTGGCGATGGTCCTGATGACCTGCGCCATCCTCGCCGCGTACATCTCGGCCAACCGGCACACCCTGCCGGGCCTGGAACAGAACGGCGCGGACCGCGGCCTCATCTTCATATTCGGATGGCTCGGCGTCGCCCTGGTGGCGGCGGACGGGATCGTCAGCTTCGACCGGCTGAGGACACTGCTGGACCGGGTCATTCTGGGCGCCTCCATAGTTTCCGCGATCGCCATCACGCAGTTCTTCTCCGGGGTGAACATCGCGCAGTACATCCAGATCCCGGGGCTGACCGATCAGGCGGCCCTCACGAACCTCACCCGGGGCCAGATCAACCGCCCTTCCGCGACCGCGCTCCATCCGCTCGAACTTGCTCTGGTCCTGGCGATCTGCTTGCCGATCGCCATCCACCGAGCCCGCTTCGCTCCGGCTGAGTTCCGCACACGCCGCTGGCTGCAAGCCGCGCTCATCGGCGTGGCCGTGCCGATGACTGTGTCGAGGTCAGCCCTCATCGCGATCGTCGTGGCGGCCCTGGTTGTCCTGCCGACCTGGCCGAAGCGCCACCGGCGGCGCGCCTATCTGGTGGGACTGGTCGCGGTCGCTGGTCTCTTTGCGTCCTCGCCAGGCTTGCTCAGCACCTTCCGCAAGCTTTTCGGGGAGATTGGGGCGGACAGCAGCAGTGCGTCACGGACCGGCGCATTCTCGTCAGCCGCCCCGTTCATCAGCCAGCACCCATGGCTGGGCCGTGGGTTCGGTACTTTCCTGCCCGCGACGTACTTCTTCACCGACGACCAGTACCTCCTGGCCCTCATCGAGATCGGATTTATCGGCCTCATAGCCTTGGTCGGGCTGTTCATCACCGCCTGGATAACCGCGAGGAACGCTCGCCGCCTCAGCAGCAACCCAGAGTTCCGTGATCTCGCGCAGTCCTTCGCCGCCTCCGTGGCCGTCCCCATGGCGGGATTCGCGACGCTCGACTCCCTGTCCTTCCCGATGGCGGCGGGCCTCACCTTCCTCGTACTCGGCTGCGTGGGCGCATTGTGGCGCTTGGTGCGGACGGAAACGCCGGCCGTGGGGGGCGGCGGAGCGCCACCACCGGGGCGCAGGACACCACTACCGTCGCCGGAGCCGACGTCCACCGCCCTCGATGTGAGCGACACTCAGCCGATACCTGTCGTCCGCGGTGCCACGGCACCAGCGGGCGTCGGCCAGCCCCGTTAGGGCGGGATGCAGGACCGGGTCCATCTACGTTACCGACGACACGCGACCAACGATGTGCTGCGCATGCTCGACGTTCCTCATAGCGGGCCGGGGCCTCTTCCTATGCACCGACTGCGGGCGCGAGCGGCTACACCGGTCAGCAGGCGCATGAGCGGGCCACTCGATGGCGGCCAGCTATGGTGCAGACCGCCTCGGGACGGCGGGCTACCGGTGAGACCAGGCACCGAGACCTGGTGATCAGTAAGTGAACGTGGCCTGGTGGTCAGTAGGTGAACTCGCGGCGATGCGGCCGGTCCCGGTCCGCGCCGGGCGGGCGGGCCGTGGTGCCGTCGGCCGGGGTACCAGTCGGCGGCGTAGCACCGTCCAGGCCCCTGGACCGCTCCGCATAGGGCCTGACCGCAGGTACGGATTCGGGCATCTGCTCCGACCGGCCGCCCCTGGACCGCTCCGCGTAGGGCGTGGCGGCGGGCACGGATTCGGGCATCTGCTCCGGCTCAGCCGTCGGGCGGAACCTCCGCCGGTGCGGCGGCATCTCCTGCTGATAGTCCCGGGCGTTAGAACCCCCGGCAGGCAGGTCCGCGCCGGCGCGGCGGCCACGCCGCCGGTTAACCTCCGCGTCCACGATCTGCGGAAGAGCGAACGTCAGCACGAGACCGAGCCCCACGACCAGCACGATAACCCGCATCTTCTTGCTGACCTCAAGGCTCGCGGTGGGGGCGTAGGAGGCGACGATGCTGCTGATCTGGTCGGCCGGGGCCAGCGACTGCTGCAGCGTGGTGAGCTGGGCCTGAACCTTGTCTGTCACACCCCGCAGGGTGCTCTCGACCACGGCCTTGCTCTTGCCGGTGACAGTGATGTCCAGAATCGGCCCGGTCGTATTCGGGTCGTCCGCGATCGTGTAGGCGCCGGTGTAGCCCTGGCCAGCGAGTTTGAGGACGGTGGCGGGAGCCATCACCTGGCGCAGGACGATGTCGCCGGCGACGACCTCCGAGCCGTTGTAGCTCAGGTAAGCATTGTTACCGTTCTGGATCGACTCCTGATGGGACGGCACCAGGGCCACCATCGACTCCGCCGAGTAGGGCCCCGGCAGCTTGACCCAGGCCGCGACACCAGCGGCGAAGGTCAGAATGAGCAGGAAAAATGTCAGGATCCACTGCCTGCCCAAAGTGCGGAATGACGCCGCCAAGTCCATGAACCCGCCCCACTGTAGAGACCCGATGTCCCCCGTGCAGCACACCGGCCGCCCGGGTGGCCCGCACCCACCGTGATCGGGCCGCGCACTCGCGTCGCGCGCCGCGCGGCTGGTGCATCCTCCCGCATCTTACCGACCACGAGAGCCGCAATGCAGCACATTGAGGCGGTTCGACCCTGCCCGGGTGATCCGGTCTGTGCCGCCTCGCGACTTTCCGGCCCGGGCCACGTCAGCCTACCGATCGGCTGTATCGTCCTAAGAGGTTCCGGCGAAATGTCCGAGCGGGGGTAGGAAGCATGCAGGACGACCGGATGAGGCGCTGGCCGTGAGCTTGCCGGAGATCGCCGCGCGGCTGCGTCGGCACGTGCTCGCCATCCTGGCCGTTCTCGTCCTGGCCGCGGGCGCTGCCTACGGCTTCAAGCACACCGCACCGACCTACGCGGAGACCGCAACCATGGTCTTCATTCCGCCGGCCTCTACGCTCCACCCCAATCCATATGAGGCGGTCGGCAGCACCCTGACCAAGGCCGCGGGTGCTATCGCGGCCCAGGTCATGAGCCCGCAGGGCCAGCAGCAGGTGCAGCGGGCCGGCGGCACCGCCCAGATGAACGTGGGGCTGCTCAACGGCTACGACCTGGAGTACCCGTTCTACAGCGAGCCGTATCTGACGATCACCACCACCTCGACCAGCCCCGACGCCGTGCAGCGCACTTTTACCCTTCTCAGCAGGCTGATCGCCCAGGAGTTCACCGCCCAGCAGGTGCAGGCTAACGTCACGCCGAATAACCGCATTGAAACCGCGCTGGCCGGGGACACGGGCGCCCTCGCCCAGCCGGGGTCATCGAAGCGGGTCCTGGGCGCGCTCGCCATCCTGACCCTCGTGGCCATCTTCGCGGTGGCGTCTTTCCTTGACCGGCACCCGGTGCGGCTGCGCCGCCGCTCGCGGAAGCGCGCGCCTGCGCTGGGCCGGGCGCAGCGTCGCCTCCCGGGAATCCGGAGGGCGGATCCTGCTGGTCCCGTTGTGCAGGACTACTAGCAGTTCCGCTGAGGACAAGGGCCGTGACGGTCGCTCCCCACTCATAGGCGACCTCCGCTGGCCGAAGGCGCGTCGCAGGGTCAGCCCGTCAGGCAGTGGCCGGGTCCAAGTCCGTCGGCCGTGGGTGCCCGGCTGGCCCGTCGCCTGCGAGGAGGGCGGCCGCGATGCGCTGCCCGGCCTGGCCGTCCCACAGCGCGGGCGACCGCCGGGGCGGCGGGTCCTGGAGCACGCTGAGCGCGGTCTTGACGATTCGCTCGCGGTCGCGTCCCACCAGCTGGTTGGTGCCTTCGGTGAGCGTGATCGGGCGTTCGGTGTTGTCCCGGAGGGTCAGGCATGGAACGCCAAGGACGGTGGTTTCCTCCTGTACCCCGCCGGAGTCGGTCAGCACGAGGCGGGCCGCAGCTTCGAGGGCGATGAAGTCGAGGTATCCCGCAGGCGGGATGACCCGCACCCGGTCCGAGATCCCTGCGCTCTGCAGTCGCTGCGCGGCCCGGGGGTGGGCCGGCAGCACGAGCGGGCACGCGCGGGCCACCTCGCCGAGCGCGGCCACCAGCCCATGAAGCGTGGCGGGATCGTCCACATTCGCCGGCCGGTGCAGGGTGACCAGACCGTACCCCCCGGCCTGGAGGCCGAGCCGGGACAGTGTGTCGCCGCCGACCGCCCGGTCGAGGTTAGCCAGCAGCGTGTCCACCATGACATTGCCCACCAGGTCGATCTGGTCGTCCCGGTATCCTTCCGCGCGCAGGTTGCCCACAGCGTCCGCGGACGGCGCCAGGAGGTAGTCGCTCACCCGGTCGGTGACCACCCGGTTGATCTCCTCGGGCATCGACCAGTCCCGGCTGCGCAGGCCGGCCTCGACGTGCGCCAGCCGGGCGCCGGACTTCGCGGTGACGAGCGCGCAGGCCAGCGTGGAGTTGACGTCCCCGACCACGACGACCAGGTCCGGGCGCACCAGTTCGATGAGGGGCTCGAAGGAGGTCATAACCCGGCTCGTCTGCGTGGCGTGGCTACCCGAGCCCGCCGCGAGATAGTGATCAGGCCGGCGGATGCCGAGATCGGTGAAGAATACGTCGTTCATCGCCGCGTCATAGTGCTGGCCGGTATGCACCAGGATGACTTCAGCCCGGTCCTCAAGGGCATCCATGACCGGCTTGACCTTCATGTAGTTCGGCCGCGCTCCCGCGACACAGATGATGCGCATGCCGGTTCAGCCTCCCACCGCGTAACCCACCCGGCCCCGATCCGCGGCCAGTTTACGCGCGCCTTGGCCCGGCTCCTTCGGTGGCGGCCAGCGCGGGAAATGCCTGCCGCAGGGCCAGCCTCCAGTCCCCGATCGGGCTGAGGCCGGCCCGGCTCCAGGCGTCGTGGCCCAGCACGCTGTAGGCCGGCCTGGGTGCCGGGCGGACATACGCGGCGCTGCCTACCGGCCGCACCCGGTCCGGGTCCGCACCCAGCAGCCGGAAGACCTCCTGGGCCAGCCCGAACCAGGTGGTCTCCCCGGAACTCGTGGCGTGGTACACGCCCGCTGGCGCTCCGGAGCTGACCAGCGCGACGATCCGGTCGGCGACGTCCATCGTCCACGTGGGCTGCCCGTGCTGGTCATCCACCACGTCCAGGTCCGGCCGCTGCTGCTCCAGCCTGATCATCGTCCGCACGAAGTTCGGCCCGTGCGCCCCGTACAGCCAGGCGGTCCGGACGACATAGCCGGTCCCGTCCAGCCGGTCCAGCACGGCCTGCTCCCCGGCCAGCTTGGTCCGCCCGTAGGCCGTGCCGGGCGCCGGCACGTCGTCCTCGGCGTACGGCCGCCGGGCCTGCCCGTCGAAGACGTAGTCGGTCGACGGCTGGATCAGGCGGACGCCGGCCGCGGCGCACGCGACGGCCAGGTCGGCCACGGCCTGCCCGTTCAGCCGGAGCGCGGCATCCTCGGATGTCTCGGCGGCATCCACCGCGGTCCACGCCGCGCAGTTGGCGACGACCGCCGGTCGCCAGTGCCGCAGCGCGTCACGGACGGCAGCGCCATCCGTGATATCCAGCTCGGCGCGGGTCAGGGCGGTCACGGTCTCGCCGCCGCGCTCCAGCACGCTGACCAGATCCCGGCCCAGCATCCCGGCCGCGCCGGTGATGAGCCACCGGCTCACCGGGCCGGCCCGCCCGGTACCGCCCCGCCCGTCCCGCCTGTCACGCTCGCCTCGCCCGTGACGCCCGGCACCGGCGAGGCCTTTTGCTTCAACGGTTCCCACCAGCCGCGGTTGTCCTCGTACCAGCGGACGGTCGCCTGCAGGCCCTCCTTGAACGGAGTGCGGGGGGCATATCCGAGCGCCCGCAGGGCCGAGTCGTCCAGCGAGTAGCGCCGGTCGTGCCCTTTGCGGTCTTCGACGTAGGAGACCATGTCCCAGCCCGCGCCGCAGCAGTCCAGCAGGGCCTGCGTGAGCTCGAGGTTGGTCAGCTCCGCGTCACCGTTGATGTGGTACAGGCCGCCACGGGCGCCGCGCTCCAGCACCAGCTGGATGCCCCGGCAGTGATCGTCGGCATGAATCCAGCCGCGGATGTTGCCGCCGTCCCCGTACAGCGGGACCTTGAGCCCGTCGAGAAGGTTCGTGACGAAGAGGGGAATCACCTTCTCGGGGAACTGGTACGGGCCGTAGTTGTTGCAGCAGCGGGTCACGCTCACGTCGAGCCCGTGGGTCCGCGCGTAGGCCCGGGCCATGAGGTCGCCGCCGGCCTTGGCCGCGGCATAGGGCGAGTTCGGCTCCAGCGGCGCGTCTTCCGCCCACGCGCCCTGCGCCACGCTCCCGTAGACCTCATCGGTGGAGACCTGGACCACTTTGCTGACCTGCGCGTCCAGGCAGGCCTGCAGCAGGACCTGGACGCCGGCGACGTTGGAGGCGACGAAATCTGACGCCCCCGTGATGGACCTGTCCACGTGCGTCTCCGCGGCGAAATTGAGCACCGCGTCATGGCCGGGGAGAACCGAGTGAAGCAGCACCGGGTCGCAGATGTCCCCATGCACGAAGGTGAAGCGGGGGTGGCCTGAGACCGGCTCCAGGTTGGCCAGGTTTCCCGCATAGGTCAGCTTGTCCAGCACGGTCACCCGGGCATCCGCAAAGCCCGGGTAGGCACCGCCCAGCAGCATGCGGACGTAATGCGAGCCGATGAACCCGGCTCCGCCGGTTACCAGGATTCTCATTGCGGCACCTTACCGTGGTTATCCGGTGGCCTTTCCCCGGCCGACGCCGCATGAGGCGCAGCGGAGTACCGGTCAGGGGGCGTCGTCGCCGTGCGGGCGGCCGGGATGGAAGGCATTCTGCGCCGCGGCCAGGCCGTCGGTGAGGAGCGCCTCCACCGCGTCGGCACTGCGGTCGATCAGATACGGCAGTTCCTTCCGCTGCAGGGCCGCGAAGTCCCGCAGCACGAACGCGGCCGGGTCCATCCGCCCCGGCGGACGGCCGATTCCGAAACGCAGCCGGTGGTAGTCGCGGGTGCGCAGCGCGGCAGTCACCGAACGAAGTCCGTTGTGCCCGTTGTCCCCGCCGCCCAGTTTGAGCCTTATCGTTCCGAACGGCAGGTCCAGCTCATCATGGAGCACGACGATCCGCTCGGCCGGCAGCCGGTAGTAGTCCCGGAGCGCCGCCACGGGACCGCCGGATTCGTTCATGAAGGTGGCCGGCTTGGCGATGGTCACCGGCAGTCCGGCCAGCCGGCCATCACCGACGCTGGCGCGGAACTTACTCCGGCGCAGCCGCGCGCCGGCCCGGTCGGCGAGCAGGTCCGCGACGAGGAACCCGGCGTTGTGCCGGTTGCCCGCGTACTCCGGACCCGGGTTGCCGAGCCCGGCGATGAGCCAGCGCTCCTCCGCCATGCCGTACCCGTCTCGGCCCGGCGCTCGCCGGCCCGGAAGAAACCTCAGCCCGACTGCTCGCTGCCTGACTCGGGCCTGGCCTCGCCCTCACCCTCAGGCACCGGAGCAGGCTCCGTGCTGACGGCCGCCTCCGGAATGCCGAGGTCGGCCTCCATCTGCTCGGCCGTCGGCGCCGCGACCACGTGCAGGATCAAGGTGTCCGGCTCGACGGCCAGCGAGGAGCCTTCCGGCAGGTCCAGGTCCCCGGCATGCACCGACGTGCCGATCTCCATGCCCTCGACGTCGATATCGATGTGCCGCGGGATGTTGGTCGCCTCGGCCTCGATCGGTAGCTGGATCTGCTGCTGGTCGAGCAGCCCGCCGGGGAACACATCCCCGGTCACCTGGATAGGAACGTCCACGGTGACCTTCTCGCCCCGCCGGACCAGGATCAGGTCCACGTGCTCGACGGAGCCCCTGATGGGGTCGCGCTGGATCGCCTTGGGCAGGGCCAGCTGGCTCCCGCCCGGCAGGCCGTCCAGGCGGATCAGCGCGTTCGACGTCTTCAGCGCCATCATGACGGCGTGGCTGGGGAGCGTGAGATGCCGCGTTTCCGTGCCGTGGCCGTAGAGCACGGCGGGGACCCGGCCCGCGAGACGAGCGCGGCGGGCGAAGCCCTTGCCGAACTGGGTACGCGGCTCAGCGGGGATTCGGACCTCGGGCACGGTACTGGCTCCTTACAACGCGGATCAGATTGCCGGCGCAGCCACCCGGGAGCCTGGCTCACCGTTCCGGCACATCCAGACGGCACACCACAGGCAACAGGGGCGCATTCGCGCGCCGGTCAGAGTCTAGCCCAGAACCCGCGGTTGCCCGCCATGACGGCATTGGTGCCATGCCGGTGACACGTCCACGGCAGCGACCAGTTCCGTACCCACTCGCCCGGATCGGCGGGCTGGAGGACCGGGAGCAGGTGGAGTTGATGATCACGAAACCTGCACTCGGAACGCTGGCCCGAAACCGTTCGCGTGGACCAAGACCGCCGACCAGATCCTCGGCACCTACTGCCGAACCCCCGATCGCCCTTCCAAGAAGCCGTAAGTTCGGGCTAGCCGCCGGTGTCGGGATCGCTGAGCCTGGCGCGAATCTGATCCGCGTCGGAGTGGTGCAGGTCGTCAAGGATGGCCAGGGCTTGCTGCCAACTCTCACGGGCGGCAGGAAGGCCGCCGCGGGCGTGCTGCGTGTCGCCGATGTGGACCAGGACAAGGGCCTCATTGTTCCGGTCACCGACTTGGCGAGACAGTCTCAAGGCGTGCTCATAGCTGGTGATGGCGGCGGCATAGCGGCCGAGGTGATGGTGAGCGTAGGCAAGGCTGTCCCAGGTCATGGCCGCACCGAGATCGTTACCCAGCTCACGGTGCAGACTGAGAGCCTCACCGCACCAGACGAGGGCTTGCTGATAATTCCCCTGCCGGGCGTGCTGCCAGCCGACCGAGTTGAGAGCCTCAGCTTGCCCGGCTCCGTGATCCGCGGCGCGGAACAGGGCCAGAGCTTCCTGAACGTGGCGGAGCGCATCCCCGTGGCAACCCTGGCGGTCAAGCAGCCAGCCCAGGGCGTGGTGGGCTCGAGCCTGGCCGGCGCGGTCGTCGAGCTGGCGCCACATGCCCAGTGACTGCTCGACATGGGTGAGGGCGTCCTGGTAGGACCCAAGCATGGCGTAGGCATGACCGAGGCTTCGGTGCGCGTGGGCCTGCCCTTCCCTGCTTCCGAGCTGCTCCGCGGCCCCCAGGGCCGTTCGCTGGGTGGCGGCGTAGTCCTGCCAGTGGCCACGTCGGACCAGGAAATCCGCCATGGCATGGGGAAGCAACGAGGCGTGATGGCAGAACCCGGCCTCCGCAGCCTGGGCAATGGCTGACAGCAGCACGGGGCGCTCGACATTGAACCAGGCCATCGCCTGGTCCGGGTTGGTGATGGGCTCTGCTTCGACACCGGGTTGGGGCGAGGACATGGTGAGCGGCTCAAAGACCGGGTTCAGCAGCGTTGCGGCGGTGCAGGCGGTGTGCAGATAGTGGTCCAGCATCCGGTGGATGACGGCCCGCAGCTCGGTCTCGTCCTCGTCCGCCCGGGCGCGTTCGGCGGCGTAGGCGCGCAGCAGGTCGTGGAAGGTGTACCGGCCCGGAACGGCCTCGACGATCAGGTTCTCGCGGGTCAGTTCACCCAGCACCGCGTGGGCTCGTCGCATCGGGATGCCGCCCAGGCTGGCGGCGGCCGGCCCGGCGATGCCGGGGCCTGGATGCACACCCAGCAGCCGGAACATCCGCGCGGCCTGGGCGCTGAGCTGCTGGTAGGACCAGGAGAACACGGCCCCCACGCTGGACGTGGCGTCCCCGGCATCCAGCGCGTCGAATCGGCCGTCGGCATCCTGAAGCTCGGCCGTCAGCGCAGCCAGGGGAAAGCACGGTTGCGCGGCGGCGCGGGCCGCGACGATGCTCAGGGCCAGCGGCAGATTCGCGCACGACTCGATCAGCTGTCCGACTGCCTCGGGTTCGTGCCTGACCCGCTGCGCCCCGAGCTGCTGGGTAAGCAGCTCACGCGACTCCAGCTCAGTGAGCACCCCCAGGGTCAGTGGACGGGCTCCTTCGGCAGCGACCATGGAGGTCAGCTGGTTGCGGCTGGTCACGAGGACCAGGCAGCCGGATGAGCCAGGTAATAGCGGGCGAACCTGCCGGGCATCGCGGGCGTTGTCCAGCACCACGAGCACCCGCTTTTCGGCCAGCAGGCTGCGGTACAGCCTCGCCTGGGCATCCAGGTCCGCTGGGATACTCCCCGCTGGAACCTGGAGGCCGTCCAGGAAACCGCGGATCGCTTCGGCCGGTGTGACAGGTGGGCCGGAGGGATCGAAGCCACGCAGGTTCACATAAAGCTGACCGTCAGGAAAATGATCGGCCACTTCATGCGCCCAGTGAATCGCGAGGGCGGTCTTTCCGATCCCGGCCATACCGCCGATCGCCGAGATCACCACCGTCCCAGCCCTATCCGCGCGCCCACCTACCCAGGCCGCCTCCTCCAGCAGCCCGGACAGCACCTTCAACTCCCCGGTCCGGCCAGCGAAGTGCCGCAGGCTGGCCGGAAGTTGTCGCGGAATCACAGACGGGGCGGGACCGGAACCGGCGTTCTGACCGGAGGCAGGCGCCGCGGGCTCGTCCCAGCCGGAGCCCGATGCCCCGCCCGCGCCGATGTTGTGGCCGATCCGGTAGTGGGCGACCAGATGATCGGCCGCTGCCTCGGACAGGCCTAAGGCGCGTACCAGCGAGCGGATCGAGCTGGGATACGGCTTGCGGGTCCGGTTCCGCTCCAGGTCGCTGATGGACCGCACGCTGACTCCTGACCGGTCCGCGAGGTCTTCCTGGGTCAGCCCGGCCGCCTCGCGCCGCTGACGCAGCCACGAGCCGGGCGGAAGAGTCCGGTCACCCACCGAAATCGCCCCCTCTAGCGAGGAACCTACGCCCATGACGAGCCACGAATCTAGCACTCGCCAATGTTGGCCCCCATTATCCCTGCCTCGACAGAGGAGCCTGCCGGTCAGTCTGCCGGAACTTCGCTGGCGAGACCGCATGGAAACGCCGTCCTCACGGCACCAGGCTGAGGCGCAGGACCAGTCAAGAACACGGCGGCCATTCCGCTAAAGCTCATAAATAATCCGCAACGGGCTGGCGCACCGGAAATTGAACTTCACCGGCAGCCCGCCAAAGCCCTCGTTGCTGCCACTGACGGCAGCCGCCCTATCAGAAAGGAGGCGCGGTAGCGGCAGAAATGCTACCGAAGCATCTGGCCCACGGACCTGACCGCTCATTGTGTCCGTGATACCAGGAACACCCAATCCCGAACGGAAGGGTTTTCTAATCATGAGGAAAAAGTTCCGAGTAATGTCGCTCCTCGCCGGGATGAGCACCACCCTGGTCGCCGCGGGCATGTTCGCGGCGACATCGGCGAGCGCGGCCACGACGTCGGCGAGCGTGGCGGCCAGGCCGGCCAGCGCGGCAGTGTCCGCGACCACGCTGTCGGTGTCACGTTCGGCCAACACCTATACCGTCGTAGTCCGGTCCGGCACGGCCGCTCCGCTCGTCGTCTCCGCGCCCGCCGTCCCCACCATCTCTAACGGGATCAACTGCTACTTCCCGACCTGTGGCTGGGAATTCAGCCACGCCCAGACGGTGGCCTTGTACGTCGCCAGCAACGCCGCTGCCCTGGCGGCGTGTCATCGTTACCTCGGTCCGGTCGGCCTGGCCTACGTCTGCGATGCCGTCGCCGGATGGCTCAGTGTCCACGTGGCGCCCAAAACACACCAGTGCCTCTATGTCTCCACCCTCCCCGTTGGGGTCATCAAGTACGTCTCATGCTGAGCAACCCGGCCGTTTAGCCGGACCTTGTTGCTAACAGCAGAGCCGTAAGTCGCAGGTCCACCGAGATTCGCCGCCGGCCATACCGAAGGCCATCTAGGCGAAGATGAACAGAACTGGCAACACCGACGGCCTCTCCGGATGACGAATCCGGAGAGGCCGTTGCGGTATTGCAGAACTGGCAACACCCGATCGCTTCTCTGGATCATTAAGTCGGGGAAGCCGTTGCGGCTATTAACTGAAGGCTCGCGTGCGTTCAGGGGATCGCTCTGCGGTACAATTCCGGTGACGAAGTTCCAAAGGAGGTAACATGGAAATCCCGCTGCCTGGTTCCGTCCAAGGACTGTCACGGCAGTGGATGGTGCGCTGGCGTGTCTCCAGGCTCCGCCGCATCAGTCCCAGGCCGTTTGGCCTCACGGGAGACCAGGAAAGGCGGCCGCTGACTCTTGGCTCCGAATCAGCGTCGGTGGGCCTGATCGAGGAGATCAGTGCCGCTGCCACCCACTCAGCGGTCCCCCTCGACAGCCTGAGCCTCATGTACGGCGACTATTTTGATCTGTCGAAGCCGCTGGTCGAGGTGACCACGCACTGGGACGGCCGCAGCTGGTTCACCCCAGGCAGGCCGCCCGGCGTCCCGTCATCCGCGTGGGAGCTGATCCCGCCGCCCGCGTGGGACCTTGGTGATGCGGAGCGCCGCGACGAGGCGATCGCCCGCGAGGACTGGAAGGCACTGGGATTCCCGCAGCGGATCCCGGCCGAGGGCCCCTTCGGGGAGAGCAGCGTGGCGATCGTCGTTGGCGGAAGTCCGCGCGAGGTGCCTGCCGTGTTTTACAAGCACTATGTAGCGCTCTCGTTCTCGGAAGGCAACGCGACAGTGACCGTGGTCAGCCGCCACCCGCTCCCGGAGATGCCGCGCTTCGATCCAGTAACTGATCTTGAGACCTTCTTCGCGGGTTACACCCAATCCCTGGAGGAACTGGCCGAACGGCTCGACGGCCGGCGGCGCTGAGCATGTTCCGCCCTCCCGCGCCGGGGTGCTCCTAAGCGCGGCAGTGCGGAGCGGCGGCGGCTAGTTCTCAGCGTCCGGTGGTAGCAGCAGGATGGACCTGCGGTGGTGCCACGCCGGTGACCCGTGCATGGCACCACTCGCGCCGCCGCCTATCCGTGGTACTTGACGTCCGGGTTGGGAGTGGGCTCAGCCGCGCCCGGGTCCGGTGCGCTGGGCTCCTCCTTCGGGTCAGCTTCCTGGCTGGCCACCACCCCGGGAGTTGGCTGGTCTTCGGCTGGTGGCTCAGGCGCCACCGCGGTGTCCCCCATTTTCCGTCCCTTCGTGCCCCGTTGGATCGAGCAAATTGGTAAATGGACAAGAACAGAATATCGAGGGTAGCAAGCCAAATAGGAGCGAAGCCCTTAGCTCGCCTCAACCCGCGGCTTCTGTGAACGTCACCAGGTTCATCCGAACCTGGGCCGACTGAGCGTGGTCACCAAGATCTTCGAGCAGGTGAAGGGCCTCGGCCAGCAATTGACGCCCCTCCTCAGGATTCCCGGCCCGCTGCAGGGTGAGGCCCAGCCGGTGCAGCGTCAACGCCTGGCCGTGCCGGTCACCGATGTCGCGCTGGATGGCCAGTGCCTCCCGATGGCACGCCGCGGCGCGATCCACCCAGCCACGGCCCAGGTATGCGGAGCCGAGGTCGCTGAGAGCCTCCGCCTCGGCATCCTGGTCGCCTAGTTCGCGGAAAATGGCCAGGTTTGGCTGGAGGCACTCGATCGCCTCGTCATGCCGGGCCAGTTCACGGTAGGAGCACCCGAGGATGCCCAGCGCGATGCCCTCGCCGTAGCGGTTGCCGATCTGCCGCTGGGTAGCAAGTGACCTCTGCCCCGCAGCCAGCGCCTCCGCGAAGCGGCCCAGGTCCAGGTAGGCCTTAGCCACGTTGTTCGCGGCCCGCGTCTCGCCTTGTGCGTCGCCCAGCTCGCGGTAGAGGGCTAGCGCCTGCTCGAAGCAGCCGACGGATTCTTCCATTTGCTGCTGGCCGTAGGCCATGCCGAGATTGTTGAGCATCCAGGCCTCGGCCAGGCTGTCCCCAGCCTGGCGCGCGCTGGCCAGGCCGATCTGGTGGGTCGCCACCCAGTTGGTCCAGTGGCTGCGCCGGTAGAAGAAGCTCATCGCGGCGGCCGGCAGTTTCCAGGCGATCTGGTGCAGGCCGGAATCGGCGGCCAGCCGGACGGCGGCCACCAGCCTGGCCCGCTCAGCCTCGCACCAGTTCAATGCTCCATCCAGGGTGGCGAAGCCGAGCGGCCGCAGCTCGGCCGGCGGCGGGTCGAGCGGCACCCGGGTGTGCTGCGGGGAGATGACCCGGGCGGCGGCCTCCATGGAGTGCAGGTACCAGGTGAGCACGCGGATGATCGCGTCCCGGCGGTCCTGCTCGGTCTCCTGGGCCCGGGCCCGGTCGGCGGCGTACACGCGGAGCAGGTCATGGAACCGGTACACATCTGGCCCTGGGGAATCCAGCAGATGCGCGTCGACCAGCACTTCCAGTGCGTCCGCCACCGCGCTCTCCGGCTGCCCCAGCAGGGCCGCGGTCGCCGCGAGCCCGATGGACGGTCCCGGCCATACGCCCAGCAGCCGGAACGCCCGGGCCGGGTCGACGCTGCCCGGCTGACCGGAACCGGACAGGCTGCCGAAGCTCACCTCGAAGCACGCCCGCACGGCCAGGTTCCCGACTTGCAGTTCGTCGAGCCGCCCATGTTCGTCGGAGACACGGCGAGCCAGGGTCCGCACATTCCAGCCGCCGCGCGAGGCCAGCCGGGCGCCCGCGATCCTGATCGCCAGTGGCAGGCCGGCACAGGCGGCGAGAACCTCGGCCGTGGCCTGCTGATCAGCTTCGGCACGGTCGGCACCGACGATGCCGGCGAACAGCGTGCGAGCCTCGGGAGGTGCGAGCACATCGAGGTCGACAACCCGGCTCCCGGCCAGGTCGGGCATCCGGCCCCGGCTGGTCACCAGCACGGCACACGAAGCCGATCCCGGCAGCAGCGGCCGGACCTGTGCCGCATCCGTCGCGTCATCCAGGACGATGAGCACCCTCCGGTCGGTCAGCAGGCTCCGGTACCGCGCCGAGCGCTCCTCCTCACCGACCGGGATCCGCGCTGGATTCATCCCGAGATCGCGCAGGAACCGGGCCAGCACGTCGCTGGGCGGCGCCGGATGCTGGCTCGCGCCGAGCAGGTTGATGTACAACTGCCCGTCCGGGAACTCCTTCCTGAGCAGGTGAGCCGTGTGGACGGCCAGCGTGGTTTTGCCCAGGCCGCCCGCGCCGATCACCGCCGCCACGACCACGGCCCCCGGGCTGTCAGGCCGGCGCGGGCCCGCCAGCAGGTCGCGGAGGTCCTGCACGTGCTCAGCCCGGCCGGTGAAGTCGGGGATGTCAGCCGGGAGCTGAGCCAGTTGAGGCAGCGGCTGCGCGGCCGGGGGGGCCGGATCTGCCCTCGTGGGACTCGCGGGGTCCGCGAGGTTGGCAGGGCTCGCGGGGCTCGCAGGACTCGCGGGGCTCGCAGGACTCGCAGGGCTCACAGGACTCGCAGGGCTCACAGGACTCGCAGGGGTCACGGGGCTCGCAGGGCTCGCCGGACTCGCGGCCGAGGGAGGGCCGCCGGGCGATCCCGCCGTCGCCTGAGGCCTGGCGTCCGGTGGCTCACGCCCCGCGTCGGCCGCGAGGATCTGCTGGTAGAGACGCTGCAGCTCGGCACCGGGGTCGACGCCGAGTTCCTCGGCGATCACCTCACGGGCCTGGCCGTAGGCTTCCAGCGCCTCGGCCTGGCGGCCCGAGCCCTGGAGGGCGCGCAGCAGCAGCGTCCACAGCTCTTCCCGGATGGGGTGATCCGCGAGGAGCCTGCGCGCCTCCGGCACCACCCGGGCATGTTCTCCGCACCCGAGGTCGGCCTGCATCTTCAGCACCTGGGCTTCGAGCCGCGATTCCTCGAGGCGGTCCGCCTCCACGCTGATCAGTGCGGACGCAGGCACGTCGGCGAGCGCGCTGCCCCGCCACAGCGTGAGGGCCTGGCCGAGCAGTTCAGCGGCGCGGCGAGCGTCCCCGCCCGACAGCCGGGTTCTGGCTTCGGCAGCCAGGGCAGCGAATCGTTGGGTATCTAGGTCTTCGGGGGCGATCATGATCTGGTACCCCGGTGCCCGCGTGACCAGGATCTGGCCCTCGGCCTCGCCCATCAGCCCGCGAAGGCGGTGTACGTAGATGCTCACCAGGTTGGTGGCCGTCCTCGGCGGCTTCCCGGGCCACACTTCCTCGATCAGCCGATCGGTGGAGACGACCTGTCCAGGGTTCAACAGCAGCACGGCCAGCACCGTGCGCCACTTCGGCGCGCCGACCCCGGTCCAGCCCCGCTCGGTGTGGACCTCAAGGGGTCCCAGCATCCGAAACAGCACCACGCCGCCCTGTTGAGACTCTCCGTGCGTCCGCCCCCAGGATCCGCGTGCGGGAATAGGGGTCGACGTCACTCAATCATGAATGGGATCAAGCCGTAAAACCGCCTGCTCACGGCGCGATCCCAACGACGCTGGCGGGCTACTCGCCGCTCAATCGATGATCAATCATGACGCAATCGCCCGCTGCCATGCTCCTTCTTAGCCACGGCAGAAGAAACCGGCCGCTGGCGAGACCACAAGGCCGCGGACGGCTCGGCGGGGGCGCAGTCCGCAGCGTTCTTGGTCGGGGCTGGCTCGCGTGCACCAGCCCTGACCAGGTTCGGTCTCGCCCGGGCTGGCCCCCGCTGATCTGAGCGGTGGCGCTTAAGTCCGTGCCGAGCGAGGTGGCCGCAGTCTTCGTCGCTTGCGGGGGCGAAGACAGCGGTCACCTCCCCTTTTTTGGGTTCCAGGTACGAGCCGTCCCCGGCGAGCTGGCACATGGTCGCCGAACTGCCGCTGGCCCCGTGACCGGCTGCGCCTGACCTGTGCCTCAGCCGGGCCAGGCCGCCAGGTACTCAGCATCGCGGCGGCGGCGCACCGGCAGCGGGTCAGTGCGGTGAGTTGTGCACCCTCGGCGCGCATTTCCCACCGCACAGATGACGTGGGGTCCGCAGGTTCAGGGAATCTGGCTGGACGTGCCCAGGATGGCGGCGATAGCGGTCTGCTGGTAGGCGGCGATCAGGTTCAGGTCACAGGCGTGGTCGTCACACTTCTGGCCGCTGGCGGTGCAGTCGGGGCATGGGGCCGTGCTGCGGGCGCGCCGGTAGGCGATCGCGTCTTCGAGCGCTTGCAGTTGCTGGAACCAGCCGCGCTGGACAGCACCGGAGTGGCTTAGGGGCCGTGGGGACGGCACCGGAGTGGCGTCGGTGCCGTTGGCGGTGGTGTGCGGGATGCCGGGGATGGCGTCGGTACCCGGCGTGGTTTCACCGCTGGCCAGAGGCGGAGGCGGAGGCCAGTGCGCTGCGGTGGTACGAGCCGCTGCTGATCCCGGGTCTGCTCCAGACCGGGGATTATGCCCACGCCGTCCTGCGGGGGGCTCAGCCCGACGCGACCGACGAGCGGATTGCCGAGCAGGTCGTCGCCCGGATTCAGCGTCAGGAGGTCCTGGCGAAGGAGAACCCGCCGCACTTGTGGTGCGTGATCGACGAGGGTGTCCTGCACCGCTGCATCGGTGGTCACAAGGTCATGCACGATCAGCTGCTTCACCTGGCCGAGATGTCGGACCAGCCGAGGGTGTCGGTTCAGGTGGTGCCGTTCAAGTCCGGCGCTCATGCTGGGCTGCTGGCCCACTTCGCCATCGCTGGCCTGGACGGGGTGCGCGATACGCTGTATCTGGAGACGGCGACCGTAGGGCAGGTGATCGAGGTGCCTGTGATCGTCGGCCAGGCCGCGTTGATCTTCGAGACGCTTCGCTCCGAGGCTCTTCCTCGCGGGGCCTCCCGAGACCTGATCATGAAAGTGGCAGAGGACAGATGGACCTACTAGAGGGCGCCATATGGCGCAAGAGCAGTTACAGCGGCAGCAACGGCGGGACCTGCGTGGAGGTGGCCAGCAACCTGCCCGGAGTCGTTGCTGTGCGTGACTCGAAAGATCCGGACGGGCCCAAGCTGGCCTTCGCCCCGGATGAGTGGGCGGCTTTCACGGCCGGGATCAAGGCGGGCGAGTTCGGCCTGTCCTGAGGTGCTGAGGCTCGGTCGCTCGGCGAGAGGGCCCCCCGCCAGTTACTCAGCATCGCGGCGGCGGTGCACCGGCAGCGGGTCAGTGCGGTGAGTTGTGCACCCTCGGCGTGCATTTCCCACCGCGCAGATGGGGTGGGGGGTCCGCAGGCTCAGGGAATCTGGCTGGACGTGCCCAGGATGACGGGTTCAGCGACCGCGAGCTATTAAGAAGACCGCGACGACGATGGCCACGAGCAGGGTGACGGCCGCGATGGTGCGGGTCATCAGGTCCCCGGTCGAGGTCCGCTGGTACTCCTGGCCGCCTTGCCGTCCTTGCTGGCCCGCGACGAAGTCGGCCAGGGGCTTGAGCGCCGCCGCCTGCTCCCGGGTCAGCGCCATGAGCTGATCCTGTGTGACGTAGGTGCCGCGCTCCCGCTCTATCTGGGACCGGAGTTCGTTCGCCTTCTCGTCCTTGTAGGTCTGGATTTCGCGGGCCAGTTCGAGCGCCGCGAGGTCGGCCGTCTCCTTGATCTTGAGGGCCTTCTCACGCTCCAGGTTGACCTCGGCGTAGCGGCGGTCGCGTTCGACCTCGAACCGCAGATCGTTCTCGCGCACCGCCGCGAGGTAGTCCTGGAGCGGGACGGTCTCGGAGTCGTCAGCGGCCACGGGTGCCCCCTCTGTCTCTTCCTGCGCACCGTGCCCTCGTTACCCTTGGCCACGGCTAGTTCCCTGTAGTTACTTAGCCGCGCAACCGGGGGGACTAACGCACCCCGTCCGTCCGTCTCTCGTAACCCTTGGCAACGTAGAGGTTACCTAAAGTCACCTTAGTTGCGTATCAGCCGAGAAAACGGGACCACGCCACGACGGCATCGACCGCCGGGCTGGACGAGGACCGCCGGGCTGGACGAGGACCGCTGGACTGGACGAGGGAGGCCTTGACGCTCCCGGGCAACCGGCCATACTGTCACCTAGCGACCGCACGCCGTGCCACGTACACGCGCGCAGGAAGGAGGCACCGAGATGATCACAACTTCGCCGGCGCTTCCGTGTCGCTTCATGTCAGCTCACTGACCGATCCGGTCGCGCCTCCATCCAAGATCTTCGGAGGCAGCATGTTGTTCCGTTCCACGACCGGGGCCGACCTCGACCGTGTCCTGGCCTGCACGATCATCGAGCCCATCAGCTGGATCCCCGCCGACCGCTACCGCTCAGAACTCGCCGACCAGCAGTACCGTCCCGAATGGACCTGGATCGCCGAGGACAGCGACCAGATCCTGGCCCGCGCCCTGTGGTGGGGACTCCCCGGCAGTGCGCACCCACTCGCACTCGACTGCGTATACGTCCACGACTCAGTCACCGACCGCATCGGGTTCGCCGCCGCGCTGCTGACCGCCGGGCACGATGCATTCCGCGCCCAGGGCGCCCCGAAACTGCCGCAGTATGACCTGAACCTGCCGAACGGCTGGCGCGGCGACCCGGCTGTATCCGCCGCTGTCGGCTGGCGCCGCGCCGCCGCCGCGCGCGCCGGCCTCTCCGGCGAACTCGAACGGCTCCGTTACGAGTGGACCCCCGATGCCGGCCTGCCGGACTCCGCCGGACGACTGACCTTCACGCCCGAACCCGACGATGAGGTGTTCCTCTCCGCGCTCCGGCGGATCGCCGTCGGCAGCCTCGACGACACGACCCGCCAGAACGTCGCCGCGTTCGGGGCCGAGCGGCAGGCCCGTGAGGACATGGACCTTTACCGGAGCATGCCGGGTGAGCGGGAGTGGTGGCGGCTCGCCTACACCGCCGACGGCAGGCTCGCCGGACTGGCCATGCCGAACCGCAACCCCTACGGCCCGGTCGTCGGTTACCTCGGCGTCGTCCCCGAACTGCGCGGCTGCCGCTACATCGACGACATCCTCGCCGAGATCACCCGGTTCCACGCCGCGAAGGGCGCTCACCGGATCACCGCCACCACCGACATGACCAACCTGCCGATGGCCGCCGCTTTCGAACGCGCCGGCTACCGCAACTACGAGGTCCGCCTCATCCTCTCGGCCCCCGCTGACCGATCTGGATAGGCGGCTAGACGGTGGCCGGCGGAATCAGCTCTGGCCGTCGAAGAGGCTGGTCACCGAGCCGTCGCTGAACACCTCGTTGATGGCACGAGCGATGAGCGGCGCGATCGATAGCACGGTGAGCTTGTCGAACCGCTTGTCGTTGCTGATCGGGAGGGTGTTGGTGACAATTACCTCGCTGACCCGCGAGTTTTTCAGGCCGTCCACGGCGTCGCCGGACAGCACGCCATGAGTGGCGGTGACGATGACCCGCTCGGCGCCCTCCTCGAAGAGCGCGTCGGCCGCCTTGATGATCGTCGACCCGGTGTCGATCATGTCGTCCACCACGATGCAGGTGCGGCCGGCCACGTGCCCCACCACCTCGAACATCGCGACCTTGTTGGCGACATCAGGGTCACGGCGCTTGTGGATGATGGCCAGCGGGCAGCCGAGCCGGTCGGTCCACCGCTCACAGACCCGGACCCGCCCGGCGTCCGGTGCCACCACGGTGACCTGGGACAGGTCCAGCTTGCCCTCCAGGTACCCGGCCAGGATGGGCAGCGCGAACAGGTGATCCACGGGACCGTCGAAGAAACCCTGGATCTGGGCGGTGTGCAGGTCCACGGCCATCAGCCGGTCGGCTCCTGCCGTGGCGAACAGGTCGGCCATGAGCCGGGCCGAGATCGGCTCCCGGCCGCGGCTCTTCTTGTCCTGCCGTGCGTACCCGAAGAACGGCATGACCACGGTGATCCGCTTGGCCGACGCCCGCTTCAGGGCATCGACCATGATCAGCTGCTCCATGATCCATTGGTTGATCGGTGCCGTGTGGCTCTGCATCACGAACGCGTCGCTGCCGCGGACCGACTCCAGGAACCGGACGAAGATCTCGCCGTTGGCGAAGTCATAGAGCTTGGTGGGGGTGGGCTCGATACCGAGGCAGCCGGCGATCTCGTTGGTCAGTTCTGGATGGGCCCGGCCGGAGAAGAGCAGCAGTTTCTTTTCGCCGGTCGCCGTGATCTCAGTCTTCTTCTCGGCCATCGCTGCTGTGCCCGTCACGCGTCCTGCGCTCCCTCACTGGTAGCGATGCCGTTGACCGCCACGGCCGCCTGGCCGCCCGCGCGGGCGCCCGGATCAAGTTTGGTTCCCGGCGGCAGGTAAGCGAAAGGCCCCACCGTCGCCCCGGCCCCGATCTCGGCCGACCGGCAGACCGCGTGGGTCACGATGGCACCCGCGCCCACCGTGGTGTCGCGGAGCAGGCACCCGGGGCCGACCCGGGCCCCGGCGGCGATCGTGGTGCTGCCCTCCAGCTGCGTGTCGGGCCCGATCTCCACGTCGGCGGCCAGGGTCACCCCGGTGTCGACCCAGGTGGTCCCGGGATCAACGATGGTGACACCGGCGCGCATCCACACCCCCAGCAGCCTGGTGTTGAGTATCTGCCGGGCCCGCGCCAACTGCGCGCGGTCGTTCACACCCAGCACCTCGTCAGGATCTTCCAACACAACGGAAGCAACCCGCTGGCTCTCGGCGCGAAGGATGGCGACAACGTCGGTGAGATACTCCTCACCCTTCGCGTTGTCGGTGGGTACGCGCTTGATGACGTCGCCCAGCAGGTGCGCCTCGAACGCGTAGACCCCCGAGTTGATCTCCTGGATGGCCCGCTGCTCGGGCGTGGCGTCGGCCTCTTCGATGATCTCCATGAAGGCGCCGGCGTCGTCGCGGATGATCCGGCCGTACCCGGTCGGGTCGGCGAGCCGGGCGGTGAGCGCGGTAGCCGCGGCATCCTGCGCCCAGTGCTCCCGGATGAGCGCGGCCAGTGTCTCGCCGCGGAGCAGTGGCGCATCGGCGTAGGTGACCACGATCGTGCCGTGGTCCAGGCCGACCGCCTCGATGGCGGTGCGGACGGCGTGGCCCGTCCCGCCCTGCCGGTGCTGCACCACGGCGGTCGCGTCGGGCGCATGGGTGTTCAGGAAGTCGGTGACCTCGCGGCGCCGGTGGCCGACCACCACGATGAGGCGCTCCGGGTCGACTTCACGCGCGGTGGCCAGGACGAGGCCGAGCATGCTCTCGCCGCAGATCTGATGCAGCACTTTCGGCGTGCCGGACTTCATCCGCGTGCCTTCGCCTGCGGCCAGGACGATCACTGCAGCCGGACGGCTCACGCTCACTCCGCGGTGTTCTCGATTGGTTCCCCGGTCACCGGGCTCCCGCTCCCCGGCCGCGCCGCCACGGTGCACTGATCGAGATCGCAGATCAGTTAACGCTTCCGACCCTCGCAGGATACCGTCCGGCCAAACAACGGGTGGACGATAGCCGGCAGACCCGTGATTCGGCGTTGCGGGCGGCGCGAGCGAGCGGGGAACGGGGGGCGGCCAGGCATGTTCCGGGCGGAGATGGCCCGCGCCACATGCGCGGATTACCACGAAGTGGATTATAACGAAAGCGCAACGAACGCCTGCTGGGGGACCTCCGGCGCGGTTTCTGAAGTGTCGTATGAGCATCTGGGTACCGATTCGTCGGAAAATGCCCGGCTGAGTCTTGCGAGCGAATGATCCGCCAGGGGCGGTGTGAGGCCCGCGGCGTGGGGGGCCGACCTTCAGCACGGCATCTACCGGCACGGTGGCAGAGCGGCCCCGCGCCAGACCGGGGTGACCCGATTTACCCTCCGGGCTGTCTCACGTTCCTGGACCGGATGGCACAGATCACCATTTGACGCGTTCCTGGTTAGGACATCGCATGAGGCCAAGCCCCTCCGTTGCGCCGTGGTTCCGTGCGGCAATCGCCCTGACGCTGCTGGCCTCGGTTCTGTCCGCGGTCACCGCGGCCGTGGCGCCTGCGCCCGCGATCGCGGCGTCCTACCAGGACTGGCCCATGTTCCTGCAGAACCCGGAGCGGACCGCGGCGACCACCGACCCGAAGCTGAGCGTGGCCAGCGCCCCGACGCTGAAGCTCAAGTTCGCGTTCGCGACGGGCGGCCCGATCGCCACCTCGGTCAGCATCGTCGGCACCACGGCCTACGTGGGCTCGTGGGACGGCTACGAGTACGCGGTGAACACGTCGACCGGCGCGATGATCTGGAAGCAGAACCTCGGGGTGACCGTCGACGCGGGATGCAACCCGGTCAACAACGGGGTCACCTCGGCCGCGGCGGTAGTCAACGGCGTGCTGTACGTGGGCGGCGGCGGGCCTTACTGGTACGCCCTTGACCCGGCCACCGGCAATGTCCTGTGGAAGGTCTACACCGGGGACAACAGCCAGGCCGGCGCGCATTACAACTGGTCGAGCCCGCTGATCGTGGGCAACTATGCCTACATCGGGATCGCCAGCAACTGCGACAACCCGCTGGTGCAGGGCCAGCTGCTGCAAGTGGGCATCTCCGGCGCGCAGCAGGGCCAGATCGTCAACACCTACAACTTCGTGCCGAACGGCCAGGTCGGCGGGGGCATCTGGACGACGCCGGCGTATGACCCGGCGACCAGCACCATCTTCGTCTCCACCGGCACGCTGAACGACCACACCCAGACCCAGTCGCAGGCGATCGTCGCGCTCAACGCCTCCACACTGGCGTACAAGAGTTCCTGGCAGCTCCCGTTCGAGGCCTCCGTGATGGACTCGGACTGGGGGACGACGCCCACG
>JAWWPY010000009.1:0-3076 GCA_033854735.1 Streptosporangiaceae bacterium
CCAGAGTGATCTGCGGGCTCCGGGTCGACGATGCCGGGGAGATCCAGCAAGTGGTGACCGAGTGCGAGGGTGCGGGAGACGCGTGGGGCGAGCTACTCGCCCGCGCTGCCCAGGCGCTGCGCCAACTTCTCGCTGGGGAGCCCGCCCGGGCGGCCTGGTGTGACGTGGCCGCGCGCTGCCGATCGCTCGGCGCAGAGAGCATCGAGGCGTGGTCGTTGGCCTTCGCTGCGCTCGCCGCCGCGGGGCAAGGCGAACCGGACGCCGCCTCCATGGCTCACCTGGCCGAGTCGTTCAGCCGGACAGCAGGTGTATGGGGCGCCCAGGCGTTGACCGCGCTCGTCCTCGCCGTCACCGACCCCGAGTCCGACGTTGGGCACCTCCGGCAGGCTCGTTCCCTAGCCGAGACACATGGGGTGCCCTGGCCAGACGCGCTGGCCGAACAGCTGCTCGACTCGGCACAAGCTGCCGCGAAGCCGGTGGTGGCCCCGGTAGTGGCCCCAGTGGCGGCGCCCGTGGTCCGGCTGCGATGCCTCGGCGGGTTCACGTTCGAGGTTGCCGGCTGTGCCCTGGACTGGGCCGCGGTCCGGCCGCGGGCGGCGACGATGCTGAGACTTCTCGCCATCCACCTGCCCCGGCCGGTCCACCGCGAGTTGCTGTTGCAGCTGTGGCCGGATCTGTCGCCCGACCGGGCGGTGCGCAGCATGCAGGTCGCGGTGTCCAGCCTGCGCTCGTTGCTGGCGTCCGGGCGCGCGGGTGGCTCATGTGCCACGGTGCAGCGCCAGGGCGATACTTATGCGCTGGTATTACCGCCGGGCAGCGAGGCCGACGTGGTCGAGTTCGCGGTCGAACTGCAGGCAGCGACACTCGCCAGACATGCCCAAGACGCCGACGCCGAGCGCACTGCGTTGGCCCGTGCCGTCGCCGCCTACCGTGGCGAGCTGCTACCCGAGGATGGCCCCGCGGAATGGGTCATCGACCCTCGCGAGCAGCTGCGACAACGGGCAGCGACCGCGGCCGGGCGGTTGGCCGAGCTGGAGCTGGCCGGCGGCGACCTCCGATCGGCCATCGAAGCCGCGCGCCGCAGCGTGGACATCGACCCGTTCCGCGACGCGTCGTGGCGGGTCCTGATCGCGGCCTGCGACCAGGCCGCCGAACCCGCCGCGGCCGCCCGAGCCAAGCGGGACTACCGCGAGGTGCTCAGCATGCTTGACATCCCGGTCCCTCGCCCCAGCCCGCTGTCCTCAGCGCCAACCCGCTGACGCCAGGGGCAGCACCTCGACCTGGTATGGCAGGTGAGCCGGCCGGGCGTCGCGCACCGCATGGTCGAGCCTGACCCGATCGACCGAGTTCGGGTCGCTGACTCGGACGATCACCTGCAACTGCGGAGTTGCTGCGCCCGGTGGGGTGGCGCCCGGCTCAGCCGACCAGCGGGCGCCGCCGCTCTCGATCAGCTCCACCTCCCCCCCGGTGAGCAACTCCAGGTACGCGACGAGACCGCGGTGGGTGCCTCGCTCCCGATGCAGGCGCGGGGCGGCGGCCACCATGGCCCGCTGCCTGCTTTCCGGCCAGGTCTCGTCGAGTTCGATACCCACCCACGAGGCCAACCAGGGCAGGAAGTCAGGTGGGGTCAGCCACGGGTCGAGGTAGGCGTCGAGACAGTCCAGGGTCATGAAGACCGGGGCGAGCACGACGTCAAGCCCCTCGGTGAAGCGTTGGGTCAGCGAATCCTCCAAGTACACCCCGGGAAGCAGCTCGCCGAGTGGATGCGCTGACGCCAGGTCGGGGACCGTGCCGCGGGTCATGAGCCCGCCAGCCCGACGACATGCTCGATGGAGAAGGGCAGCGTGCCGGCCTCCAGCTCCACCTTCAGCCGCGCGCCCTCGACGGGCAGGCCACTACCCGGGTCGACGAGATAGAGCTTCACATCCTCGACGACCTCGACACCGGGAATCCGTTGCACCGCGGCCAGCAACTCGCCGGCATGAACGGCCCGGCCGAACGGCCAGCCTGAGCCGTCCGGGCCCCCGCGCAACGGATGGAGCTGGCGGTACAACGCGGCCAACGCTTCGCTGGTGACCCGGTCGGGGTCGGCGAGCGGCCCAAGGCGCACCGTCGCGACCGCCCTGATCCATCGGTAGGTCGGCGGCTCCACCACGAGTCGAGCCCCGAGTACCCGCCGCTCATCGAGATAGGCGGCGATCGCGGCCAAGAGCTCCGGACGCGGTTGCAGGGCGGCGAAGGGCACCGGCGAGGACGGTTCGCCCGGCACGGACGGCAGCACCACCAGCCGAACCACCGCCGCGTCGGCGTCTCGACCGGCGATGCACCGCACCCGCGCGACTCGCGGATCAGCCTCGCGCGCCAGCGACTCGTAGTCGCCGACGGTAACCGCCCGCCGTCGCGCGCGCAGGAACAGTGGGGCCCGCCGTGTGGCGTTCTCCACGTCCTCACCGTCGACACCACCGGAAGCGGGCCTGCGGTTTTCCACCCGCGTGACGTAGGGCACCGATGCCCGCAATGCGGTGATCGCGCCCCGGGCCACGTTGCCGCGATGGCCGCCCCCGATCCGGTAGAACGGGATCTTCATCGCGGCTCCCTTCGGTGGGATCGCGCCGTATTGCCGGACCTGGCCGTCCGGTTGCCGGACTCCCGGGCCGAAGACGATCTCGCCGCCGATCGGGTCGAGCACGAAGTGCCGGTCCTGCCCGCCGCTGTCGGCGAAGTGCCTGACCTGGTGCCAGTCCCGCCGTTCTTCGCCGGACCCCACCTGCACGACGAGCGGCTCGGGTCCGGCCACGACGGGGCGCTGCGCCAGCGGGAAGCGTTGGCCGGGCACGGCATCAGAGATACCCAGGACCTCGTTGTACACAGTCTCGCTGTAGGCGGCGTCGATCGTGCCGCCCACGGTGAAGGCGCTCGCCCCGTGAATCCGCGGCGACGAGGTGTAGAAGGGCTGCCCTGGTGCGGCCGGCACCACCCGGCACCGCAGCCAGCCGGCGGGCTGCTGGGCGATGACCGAAGTGGTGTGCTGCGCAGGAACGTGCACCACCACGTCGCCGGGCCGGTTGAGCCCGCC
>JAWWPY010000010.1:0-3582 GCA_033854735.1 Streptosporangiaceae bacterium
CGGTGCTCGGCCGGCTCGAGGCGCCAAAGCCCCGCCGGTCATAGGTGATCACCCGGTGCCCGGCAGCCAGCAGGGCTGCTTCCTGCTTTTCCCACGAGTGCCCGTTCAGCGCGTAACCGTGCACGAGCACGACGGGAGAGCCGGACCCGTGATCCTCGTAGTAGATCCGGATAGCGGCTGAATTCTCCCGCCCGACGGTGACAAAAGGCATCGCGGTCCTCGTCGCTCATTCTCGCAGTGGTAATGCCTGGCCGGTTCATCACTGTGGCTCCAGACAGGCACAGGCGGTATCCGCCGTGTGACTGCACTTTGCGCACTGCCTGCATGCTCAGGCCACGATCACGCTGATTAGCCTGGAGACGGCGTTGATGAAACGGACTGCCCGAGAGGACAGGCACATGCCAGGCCCCGGTGAACTCCCGTCACAGCAGCCCGCACGCATCATTGGCCGGGAAGCCGGGCTGGCCCGGCTGCGCGGACTGGTGGATCCGGTCCCGCTGGCCAGCCAGGTCCTGCTCGTCACCGGTGAAGCAGGGATGGGCAAGACCGTGCTGCTGGCGGACGCCGCCGGACGGGCACGGTCGGCGGGCATCCGGGTACTGTCCGTCACCGGCCGGGAATCGGAGTCCAGACTCGCGTTTGCCGGGCTGCATCAGCTCCTGCGGCCGGTGCTGCCCAGCGCCGCCGGCCTTCCCGGCCGCCAGGCCCAGGCGCTGGCGGGGGCGCTGGGCCTGGCTGCGGATCCGGTTGCCCCCGACCCGCTGCTGACCGGGGTCGCCGTCCTTACCCTGCTCTCGGATTTGTCCGAGCGGTCCCCGGTCCTGGTTGTCGCCGACGACGCCCACTGGCTGGACCGCAGCTCACTGGACACGCTGGCTTTCGTCGGCAGCCGCCTGGACGCCGAGCGGGTGGTGCTGCTGGTGGGCGCCCGGGGGCAGGTCCCGCCCTCCGGCTTTGACCGCGGTTTCCCGGAGCTGCATCTGGAGCCGCTGTCCGCGGCAGACGCTGGCCGCCTGCTGGACGGGCAGCCGCGCCCGCCCCGCGGGCGGGCCCGGGCGCAGGTGCTCGCCCAAGCCGCCGGAAATCCCATGGCGCTGATCGAGCTGGCCAAGGTGATCGCCGACGACCCCGCCGCCAGCAGGCGGTGGGCCGCCGAGCCGCTGCCCCTGACTGACCGGCTGAGCGCCGTCCTCACCTCCCGGTTCGCCGCCTTGCCCGGGCCAGCACGGGCCGCGCTGCTGCTCGCCGCTGTGGCCGACGGCCCGGACCTGCAGGTAGCCGCCAGCCGCAGTGCCGGGCCAGATGCGCGGGCGCTGGCGCCGGCTGAGCAGCTGGGCCTGGTCAAGGTAGACAAGAGCGGGCTGCAGTTCTCCCATCCCCTCGTCCGGTCCGCCATCTACCACTCCGCGCCCTTCGCGCAACGGGCCGCAGCGCACCGCCAGCTCGCCGGGGCCCTGCACGACCAGCCAGACCGGCGAGCCTGGCACCTGGCCGCCGCGGCCTTGCAACCGGACGAGCACGTGGCCTCGCTGCTGGAGGCCACCGCGGCCCAGGCGCAACACCGCGGCGGTGCGGCCGCCGCCGCGCTGGCGCTGGAACGCGCGGCCGAACTCAGCCCCGACCGCGCAGACCAGGCACGCAGGCTGGTCGCCGCCGCTTCGGCCGCCGTTCCCACCGGCCAGGCGGACTGGGTCCAGGATCTCGCCAGCCGCGCCCTGGGAGTCACGGCGGACCCGGAACTGCGGCTGACCGCCCGCCGCGACGCCGGGTGGGCGCTGGCCTGGTCGGGGCGGCGCACCGCCGCGCTGTCCGCGCTCCTCTCCGTCGCCGAAGATGCGTCGCGTGAGTTGCCGGCCCTCGCCTGGGACGCGCTTTCGAGCGCAGCCACTGTCGCTTACCAGTCCGGAATGCCCGCCAGCCGCCAGGCCGTCAGCCGCGCCCTCGGCCTGCTGGAACGCCAGGGTCCGCCGCCCCCCAGCCGGGGCCCGGGCATTGATGTCAACGCGCTGAAACTCTGGATACGCGCCGGCACCGACCCGGTCGGCAGCAGAAGCCAGCTCGTCCCGCACCTGCGCCAGATCGCCGGCTCGCCCCTTGATGAGCCGTCGTTGTGGGGAACAGGTTCCGCCGCGTGGATCCTGGACGAATCCGACCTGGCGGTCCGCTTGCTCCAAGACGCCATGCGGCGGCTCCGGGCTCCCGGTGTGGGGGGCACCAGCGGCGGGAGCCTGACCGTGCTCGGGTGGGCATATATCGACACGGGCCGCTGGGACGAGGCGCTGGACGCTGCCGCTGAGGCCGCCGGCATGGCTGAGGCGAACCATATGGACATCGTTGCCGCGTCCGCTGACGTGATCACCGCCACCGTCCTCGCCCTGCGCGGCGACTCCGCCGCGGCTCGCCGGCATGTGGCCAGGGCGCTCGCCACCGTCGATCCGGCCGAATGCGGGCTGGTGGCCGCCCGGGCCCGGCGTGCCCTCGGCGTCGCGGCTCTGGCCGACGGCAGCTACCTTCTAGCGTTCACCCAGCTCCGTGGGCTGTTCAGCGAGGATGGTACGCCGCTGCACAACCACGCCTCCTACCTGGGTGTGGCGGATCTCGCCGCCGCCGCGGTCCGCGCCGATAGGCGGATGGAAGGATGCGACGTCATCTCCCGCGCACTCAGCGATCTAAAGGGAATGGCCTCTCCCCGGCTCGAGCAGCTCATCGCCCGGGCCCGCGGCATCCTCGCCGACGCAGCCAAGTCAGAAGCCTATTTCGACAAGGCGCTCTCCGATCCCGCCGGCGACCAGTGGCCCTTCGAGCGGGCGCAGCTTCGTCTGGACCACGGCGAATGGCTGCGGCGGCGCCGCCGGATCAACGACGCCAAGCCCGTGCTGACGGAGGCTCTGGGAACCTTCCGGCGGCTAAGGGCCCGGTCATGGGCGCAGCGGGCCGAGGCAGAGCTGAGAGCGTGCGGGGTGACAGCCGCCGGCTCGCCCGGCGAACGTGATGCCGTGGGGGAGCTAACCCCCCAGCAGCGCCAGATCGTCCGCCTGGCTAGCGACGGCCTGACCAACCGCGAGATCGGCGACCGGCTCTTCCTCTCACCGCGCACGGTCAGCTCGCACCTGTACAGGTCCTATCCCAAGCTGGGGGTAGCCGGCCGCCACCAGCTACGCGACGTGATCGCCCGTGCCAGCACGCCAACAGCAGACGAAGGCGCCGGAAGCGAGACTGCTCTTTAAGTCGTTCCCGCGGACGACGTCACCGCCGAGGCGTTGAACGGCAGGCGCAGAGCGGGCCGGGGCTCAGGCCTCAGCGAACCGGTCGAGCAGTTCGGCCACGCGCGACGCCTGCGCGGTGCGCAGCCTCACCCCCACCCTTCCTCGCTGGCTGCTCGTCGCTGGGCACCTTCAGCACCCGCTTCACCGAACTGGTCGGCATGCCCCCCAGCGCCTACCGGCGCCAGGCGACGGTCGCTGCGGCCGGGATTCCGCCGTGTGTGGCGAAACAGGTGACCAGACCGGTCAGGAATCGAGAAGCGCGAGCCGCCGAGCCGCACCTAGCCTGACCGCTATGGACATCACCATTCACGCCAGC
>JAWWPY010000011.1:0-2966 GCA_033854735.1 Streptosporangiaceae bacterium
GCCGGCCCCCAGCAGCAGCGCCGCCTGGCGACCGTGGTGGTCGGCGGCGGCGGCGCCACCGGAGTCGAGCTGGCCGGCGAACTGGCCGAGGTGCTGCCCGAGGCGGCCCGCGGCCACGGCCTGGCGCCCGGCCGGCCCGCCGTGCAACTTGTCGAAGCGGGCCCCACCATCCTGGCCGGCTCCTCACCGCAGCTAATCGACAAGGCCGCCAGAATCCTTGCTGACCTTGGGGTCGGTGTCCGCACCAACGCGACGATCGCCGCCGCCACCGCCGACGGCTTCCGGCTCACCAACGGCCGGCTGGTGGAGGGCGGCGTGTTCGTCTGGGCGGGTGGGCTGAAAGCACCCGAGCTGGTGGCCGATTCGCAGCTGCCCACCGGCCACAACGGCCGCATCAAGGTCGACCAGTACCTGCGCGTGCTCGACCACCCGCAAATCTACGCCGCCGGCGACCTCGCCTCGGTGACCGAACCGCGCACCGGGCACGTGCTGCTCCCGCTGGCACAGGTGGCACTGGAAGAGGGCGAGACGGTGGCCCGCAACCTGGACGCCGAGCTGAACGGCCGGCCGCTGGAGGCCTTCACCTTCCACGACAAGGGGTTCGTCGTCTCGGTCGGGACCCGCCGCGGGGTCGCCGACATCGCCGGCATCACCACCGGCGGGCACCTGGCCCACCTGCTCAAAGACGCCATCGAATGGGAATACCGCCAGTCCGTAAAGCACCTGCGCGGCTGGGACCCAATCCCCGGGTAACCGCTACCCACCCCTGCCGTAACAAGAAGGGAAAAGGGAGCACACGCACGACCCACCCTCAGTCACAGCGCTGCCGCACGCAGATCATCCCGATCGGCGCGGTCGCCGACCTCGCCGATCTCGGCTGCGCAGGGATCATAACGGCGGGACTGCGCGCTTGTGGGTGCCAGGGCTTGGCATACGCGATGAGCAGCTGGCGAAGGGCCGTTAATACTGCCATCAGCGTTTGTTCCCTGCATGGAGGGAATGTCGGCCGGGCGGTGAGGTGATGTTCTGGCCGTTGGTGGCTGACTGGGCTATTTAGATTGTCTCGATGGTGACGCTGGATGCGTAGGCGGCGAGGGCCCGCAGGTCGGCGGGATCTCCGGTGAGGACCGTCCCGCCGGGCTCGGCGGCCGCGGTCACGAGCGCGTCGACCGCCGAGCCCTCGCATGCCTTGGTTCGCAGCCAGGCAGCCCGGCGGGCGAGGGGGAAGGGCACGGTCTCCACGACGTCGCATGTGCGCAGGAAACGGTGCTGTGCGGCATCGCGCGATCCTTCTCCGGTGAGGCACTCGACGAGCACCATGGAGGGAACCACCGGCGGCCACAATCCCGCTGCGCGAAACGCCGTTATCAGTGCGGCCGCCCGGCCCGACCGTTCCGCCAGGCGCGTGACCGCGCCGGAGTCCAGGACGAGCATCAGGGTTGCTTCCTGTCAGCTTGCCTGCGAGGCGATCCGCCGGGCTATGGCCTCGGCGCGGGCCCGGTCTTGCGGTGATGGCTCGCCGACCTCGGCGAGCAGCCCGGCCAGGTAGGCGTCGGTCTCGCCAAGCAGGTCCTGGCGGCGTACCTCGGCACGGACTGCTTCCTGGAGAAGTTCCGACGCCGGCAACTGCCGTGTCTTCACCTGCTCGTAGAGATCGTCGGGAAGGTACACCTGCATCCGTGGCATACGCCTAACTATACACACTAGGGCTGGTAGCCGAAGGCACTGTCGACGGTCAACCGCTCACCATGCGGCATCAGCGGACGATTCTGGACGCGGCAGTATCTGCTCTCCGCTGTCCGCCTTGAGCTGCGACAGTGGGCGGATGACGAGTATCCAGCCGGAGCTGTGGGTCGAGCGCGCTGGGCAGGCCGTCGCTTTCTACGCGGACGCGTTCGGGGCACGCGTCCTTCACCAGGCCGGGCAGGGCGATGACATCGTCGCGCAGCTTGCTGTCGGCGAGGCGGCGTTCTGGGTGGCAGCGGCAGGCCCGGACAGCGGACGATTCAGCCCAGGCGCGATAGGTGGCGCGACGAGCCGGACCCTGCTGGTGGCCGATGACCCCGACGCCGTGGTGCGGCGGGCGATCGACGCCGGTGCCACGGAGAAGTCCGCCGTTGCCGATGAGCATGGCTGGCGTCTGGGCCGGATCGTCGATCCGTTCGGGCACGAGTGGGAGATCGGCAAGCCGATCGGGCCCTGGCCGCCGCCCTGAAGCCCCCCAGCCAGCTGCGCATCCAGGAGCGAGCCCGGCCACATCCCAAACGCTCCGACGGCGGCCATCAGATGAGTGCACCGGTCAGGGTCAGATGAGCGAGCTCGATGTGGAGCGGAAGCGTCACGTTCTTCTTGCAGGGCGGGCGGTCACCCGGGTCGGCCCGCCGTTATCGCGGAAGATAGCCTGGTGAACATTCCAGCCGTTGTCGTCGCTTACGACCCGCAGTGGCCACGGCAGTTCGAAAGTCTCCGCAGCCAGGTAGACACAGCACTGGCTGGCGTTGGCCACGTCACCGTGCACATCGGCAGCACCGCTGTCCCAGGCCTGGACGCCAAGCCCATCATCGATCTCGACGTAGCAGTCGCCGACCACGCTGCCGTGGCCGCGGCCACCGGCGCGCTGGCAGCCGCCGGATGGCAGCACGAAGGCGATCTGGGCGTCCCGGGCCGGGACGCATTCCGGCCGCCAGCGAGCACGATCTACCACCACCTCTACGTCGTCACCAACGGCAGCCAGGCACATCGCGATCACATGGACCTGCGGGACTTCCTGCGCGCACATCCCAGCCAGGCCGCCCGTTACGCCAAGCTCAAGCACCAGCTCGCCCCACTGCTCCGGACAGACCGCACTGCCTATGCCACAGGCAAAGCGAACCTGATCGTCGAACTCCTCACCCAGGCCCGGCAGAGAAACTCCTAACCTTGAAGCGCGTACTACCGGCGGCAGAAGCGGATATCGGCGCGCAGGC
>JAWWPY010000012.1:0-9937 GCA_033854735.1 Streptosporangiaceae bacterium
AGCCCGTAGGAGCCCACGATGGCCGCGTCGGCCGGAATAGGACCCTCAGCGCACCGGTCCTTGATGCCGGACTGGAACTCGCCGAACGCGGCTGACGCCGTCAGCGGGTTCTCCTCCCCGTCGAGCACGGCGACATGCAGGAAGCTGACTCCGTCGTCGAGGCGGAAGGCGGCGTACTGCAGGCCGTCCGGGTTCTGCTTGGCCAGCTCCGCGAACACCTCCCGGATCAGGCGCTCGTTCTCGTCAGCACTCTCTGGCTTCGTCCGGTACCGGATCACCTTGGTGACGGTCATGGGGTCGCTCGCATTCGGTTGTTACGTGGCTCGTGGGTGACTTCGGCGAGGCCGAGTGCCTCCAGAAGGGGCGGAAGGTACATCCCGAACCGGCCGCGGTAGCCGTTGCGGAGGCCGTACCAGCCTCCGACCGGATTGTCCGGTGATCGCCCCCATGCCTCGACGGTGCCCGGCGCAGCGGGTTTCTTCTCGTCGGCCGCGCCGAGCGGGACCCAGTCGCCTTGGGCGGCCAGCCAGGCACGCAGGTCATCGATGGCCTGGAGGTGGTACTTGAGGGTGGTGGAACCCACCTGGCAGACCAGGGCAGGCGGGCTGGCCTGCTCGTCCTGGTACATGGTGTAGCCGGAGGTGCCCGGCGGGGTCTTGAGCACCCACGGGTCGTCCTTGGTGCCAGCGGCCATCAGCTGTCCCCCTTCTCAGTCGCGTTTCTCGATCGCGGCCAGATAGTGCGGCAGCAGCGTCTGCCAGCCGCCCCGGTTCCGGTCGCGCCATTCCTCGGCTGCGTTCCCAAGCTGCTCCCAGCCGCGATGCTCGATCTCGACCCGGGTCGTGGCATCTCCCTGAGCGACGAAGCGGATCTCCACCTCCGTGGCGGTGACGCGGTCCCGCCCGATGTGCCACAGGTAGGCCAGTTGCGTCGGCGGCTTCCACACGGTCACTTCACCCCAGTCGTGCTCGGCGCCATCGGCGGTGCGTTCATAAATCCGCCCCCCGACGCCGCCCTGCAACACGACGTCCAGGCCGGGCTGGCCGGTCACCGTGTGGTCGGGCGGCCACCACGCGCCGATCCTCGAGGTCCAGACGGTGAACGCGTGCTCGACTGAGCAGGCGACGTCGAAGGACATCCGCAGCGGGCCGCTCATTGCCCCGGAGCTGGGTCGGTGTTCTCGGCCAGCAACCGGAACCGGACGGCTGCCGTGCCCCACACACCTTCCAGATAAGCCTGGACGGCGTGCATCCCCTCTTCCTGGAGGTGATAGATCCGGCGCGTTCCCTGGGCCTGCTCCGCCACCATCCCGGCTTCCTTCAGCAGGCGGAGGTGGCGCGAGACCGCGGGGCGGCTGATCGGCAGCGCGGCGGCGATCTCCTGGACCGGCTTGTCACCCCCGCTGAGCAGCCGCAGGATCTCGCGCCGGTTCGGATCGCCCAGAGCCTCGAACGGGTCGCCGGCGGCGCGCTCCTGAGCCATCCCCGGGCCTCCCCATGTTGGTAACAACCAGGCTACCGTAACATATGGGTTACCAACTTACGCCCCGCCCATCAGCCCGACCCGTGCGACGGCTCCTTCGCCAGCAGCCCATGTCAAGCTGGGCCGTCCGCCGATACCGTGGGCGGTGTGCCCCCACGGGCCCACCCCATCGGCACTTCTTCCCGAAGCCATGAGGAGCCTTCGTGACCGAAGCCCATGCAGATCTGTCCGAGCCGGGCCGCCCCGGCCAGCAGGCCGGGGATGGCGGCAACGGTCCTGGTCAGCGCGGAAACAAATGGTGGACGCTGCTCGCGGTGTGCTTCGGCACATTCATGCTGCTGCTGGACATCACGATCGTGAACGTCGCCCTGCCGGACATCCAGCGGGCGCTGCACTCGAGTTTCCCCGACCTGCAGTGGGTCGTTGACGCTTACGCGCTGACCCTGGCCGCGTTCCTGCTGACGGCGGGCAGCCTGGCTGACATGTATGGCCGCCGCCTGCTGTACCTGATCGGCCTGGCCGTGTTCACCGGCGCATCGGCGCTGTGCGGCTTTGCCGTCACCACGCTCATGCTCGAGCTATCCCGCGCCTTGCAGGGAGTCGGCGGAGCGATCATGTTCGCGGTATCGCTGGCGTTGCTGGCTGACGCCTTCCGCGGTAAGGACCGCGGCACCGCGTTCGGGGTCTGGGGCGCCGTGACCGGCCTGGCCGTGGCCATCGGCCCGCTGCTCGGCGGCGTGCTGACCTCCGGCCTGTCCTGGCGGTGGATCTTCTTCGTGAACCTGCCGATCGGGATCGCCGCCGTCGCCATCGCGGTGACAAAGGTCGCGGAGTCGCGTGCGCCGCGGGCCAGCCGACCCGACTGGGCCGGTTTCGCGCTCTTCACGGTGGCGCTGTCGAGCCTCGTCTACGGCCTGATCGAGTCAAACCAGCGGTCCTTCACCGACGGCCTCGTACTCGGCTGCTTCGCCGCCGCGGCGCTGCTGCTCGCGGCCTTCGTGATAGTGGAACTGCGCAGCGCGCACCCAATGTTCGACCTGACGCTGTTCAGGCTGCCCACCTTCAGTGGCGGCTCGGTCGCGGCGTTCGGGCTCAGCGCCTCAATTTTCGCGATGATTCTCTATCTCGTCCTGTACATGCAAGACATTCTGGGCTATTCGGCGCTGGCCACCGGGGTGCGGTTCATGGTGCTCTCCGGCGGCATCCTGGCCGCTTCCACCGTGGCGGGGAGGATTTCCTCCCGGGTGCCGGTCCGGCTGCTGATCGGACCCGGCCTGATCATCATCGGCGTGGGACTGCTGCTCATGCGCGGCCTCAACGCGGGCTCGGCCTGGACCCATCTCGTCCCCGGACTGATCGTGGGCGGCCTCGGCGTCGGAATGGTGAATCCGCCCCTGGCCTCCACCGCGGTCGGCGTCGTGCCCCCGCAGCGGGCCGGCATGGCCTCGGGCATCAACTCCACCTTCCGACAGGTCGGGATCGCTACCGGCATCGCTTTGCTGGGCACGCTGTTCTCGAACAATGTGAAAGACGAGGTGATGACCCGGGTGGCCGCGGTGCCCGGGCTGTCCCACCAGGGCCCGCAGATCGCCAGCGCCGTGCAGTCCGGCGAGATCGGGCACCTGATCGCCGCGTTGCCCGCGCACGCCAGGCAGGTCGTGGGAATGATCACCCGGGCCGCCTTCACCACGGGCCTGAACCGCATCCTGCTGGTCGCGGCCATCATCGCCTTTGTGTCGGGCGTTGTTTCCCTGGCCGCCATCCGCAGCAGGGACTTCGCGCCGCGCCAGTAAGCTGGGGATTTGGGAGTCGGGATGCGAACCGTGAATGAGGAAGCTGGGACGAGGAAGCTGGTTAGCCGTGTCAGCTGAGGCGGACCAGGGCCTTCTCGGGACGATCGGGCGGGTCACCGTGTCCATACCGGCCGACGGCCCTGGTGAGGTGCTGCTCCCGGTGCGGGGCGGCACCGAGGCGTTCGCGGCCTGGTCCGACGAGCCGATCCCCCGGCACAGCCGTATCGTGGTCGTGGAGTGCATGTCGGCTCGCTCCGTTATAGTCACACCGCTGCCCTGACCGCGCCGGTTCAGGGCCCCACGCCAGTTCAGGGCCCGGAGACCACCTGGAGGGTGGCCAGGCTGGGATCGGCCGCGTAGGCGATCCGGCTGCCCTCGGCGAGCGCCGCGCGCAGGGCATCCAGCGCACCCGACGTGACGACCTCGCCGGGCGCGAGCACCGGGATACCAGGCGGGTAGGGAGCCACCAGTTCCGCGCTCACCCGGCCTACCGCGGCATCAGCGGCCAGCGTTTCGTTGCGGGAAAAAAATGCGTCGCGGGGCGGCAGCGCCTGCACCGGCGTGATCGTCCACGCGGCCGCGGGAACCGGCGGGCGGGGCGCGGCCCGGTGCCGCTCAACCACCGCGGCGAGGATGTCGGCGAACCGGGCCACGGTGCCGGGGGCGTCGGCCAGCGTGACCACCGGAACGATCGTGTCCCGGTCGGCCATCTCCACCGGCATGCCCGCGGCGATGAGGTCGCGCTCGACCGCATGGCCATTCGCCCCGGTCCCCGCGAGCAGTACCACCAGCTTGGCCGGCTCGACGCCCGGGCCATCGAGGACACTGAGGCCTGGTATCCGCCGCAACCTGTCCTTAGCCGCGGCGACACCCCGGAGCAGCCGGCCGCACAACTCGGCGCCGTCCCTGGCCAGCAGCGCCCGGGCCGCGTCGATGCTGGCCATGATGGCCCCGGCCGGGCTGGTGGTGTGGGTCGCCTCGAACGCGCGGTCCAGCCGCGCGGCATCGAGCCTGCCTGTCCTGGCCAGCACGAGCGCGCCCTGAGTGTAGGCGGGCAGCGCCTTGTGTGCGCTGGTCACCATGGCGTCCGCGCCCGCCGCGAGCGCGTGCGGCGGCAGATCCGGGTGGAAACCCAGGTGCGCGGCCCAGGCCGCGTCCACCAGGAGCGGGACGCCCGCGTCGTGGGCCGCGGCGGCATGGCCCGTGAGGTCCCCGCAGGCGCCCACGTAGGACGGATCGCCGAGGAACACCGCACAGGCATCGGGATGGCCGGCCAGGGCGGCGCGGACGGTGCCGACCGAGACCGCCCCGGGAAGCCCGGTGGCTGAGTCCACCTCAGGTCTCACCCAGACCGGCCGCAGCCCCGCGAGCACCAGGCCCAGCAGCAGTGACCGGTGCAGGCTCCTGGTGACGATGATCTCCTGGCCAGGTGACCCGACGGCCAGCGCCAGGGCCTGGTTGCCGTGCGTCGATCCGGCCACGGAGAACCGGCACCAGTCCGCGCCCCACAGCTGCGCGGCACGCCGCTCCGCCTCCTGCCGCAGCGCGTCCGCGTGCTTGATGGTGTCGAGACCGCCGTACAGCGGCGCGTCACCCGCCACCACCGGTCCGACCAGGTCCTGGCGTTGCTTGTGCCCGGGAACGCACATCGGGGTGAGCGCGCCGGCGTCCACCCGCTCGGTGAACCGCAGCCACGCGTCCAGCAGCGGCGCGTCCCCCCGCAGCCCGCGGGGGTCGCGTGGATCAGGCACGGTGGGATCAGGCACGGTGGGATCAGGCACGGTGGCGGTAGAACTCGACGGGCTCGGCGGGCAGCGGGGTGTTGCCGAGGATGAGGTCGGCGGACTTCTCCGCGGTCATCATCACCGGGGCGTAGATGTTGCCGTTGGTGATGTACGGCATCACGGACGCATCCACGATCCGCAATCCGTCCAGGCCGTGTACCCGCATGCTGGCCGGGTCCGTGACCGACCCCTCACCGATGCCCATCTTGGCTGTGCAGGATGGGTGCAGCGCGGTCTCCGCGTCCCGGCGCACCCACTCGAGGATCTCCTCGTCGGTCGAGACAGCCGGGCCCGGGGACAGCTCGCCCCCGTTGAATGGCGCAAAGGCTGGCTGGTTGAGGATGCTGCGGGTGATCCGGATCGCCTCCGCCCACTCCCGGAGGTCCGTCGGGGTGGACATGTAGTTGAACAACAGGGCCGGGTGAACCGCGGGGTCGCGGGAGGTGATCCGGACCGACCCGCGGGAGTCGGAGTACATGGGCCCGATGTGCACCTGGTAACCGTGCCCGCCCGCTGGTGACGATCCGTCGTAGCGGATGGCGATCGGCAGGAAGTGGTACATGAGGTTCGGGTACGCGACCTCGTCGTTGCTCCGGGCGAACCCGCCGCCCTCGAAGTGGTTGGTGGCGCCGGGGCCGCTGCGCAGGACGAGCCACTTGGCGCCGACCATCGGGCGGTTGCGCCACTTCAGCGCCGGGGCCACCGAGACCGGGAGCCTCGATGCGTACTGCACGTAGACCTCAAGGTGGTCCTGCAGGTTCTCGCCCACCCCGGGCAGGTCAGCGACCACGTGGATGCCCAGCGCCCGCAGTGCGTCCGCGTTGCCCACGCCGGAGATCTGCAGCAGTTGCGGGGTGTTGATGGCCCCGCCGCACAGGACAATCTCGGCTCCGCGCACCAGCCTGGCCGGCCCCTTCGGGCGGGCCGAGCTGCCGTGGCTGTACTCCACGCCCACGGCCCGCTTCCCCTCGAACAGGATCCTGGTCACGAAGGCCCGGCAGGTGACTTCCAGGTTGCGCCGCTTCATCACCGGGTGCAGGTAGGCGCGGGCCGCGCTGAGCCTGCGGCCGCGGTGGATGTTCCGGTCGAAGGGGGCAAAGCCTTCCTGCCGGTACCCGTTCACATCGCTGGTGAGCGGGTACCCGGCCTCTTGGACAGCCGCGAAGAACGCCTTGAACAACGAACCGTCGGCCGGCCCTCGTTCCAGTACGAGCGGGCCGTCACCACCGCGAAACTCATCGGCTCCCGCCAGGCAGGTCTCCATCCGCTTGAAGTACGGCAGGCAATGCGCGTAGTCCCAGTCCGCCATCCCCGGGTCGGCCGCCCAGCGCTGGTAGTCCAGCGGGTTGCCCCTCTGGAAAATCATGCCGTTGATGCTGCTTGAGCCGCCCAGCACCTTGCCGCGCGCGTGGTAGATGCGGCGGCCATTCAGGCCCGGCTCAGGTTCCGACCGGTAGCCCCAGTCGTAGAATCGGCTGCCGATCGGGAACGTGAGCGCGGCCGGCATGTGGATGAAGACGTCCCACAGGTAATCCGGCCGGCCAGCCTCCAGCACCAGCACGCGCGTGGCCGGATCGGCGGAGAGGCGGTTGGCCAGGGCGCTGCCGGCCGAGCCGCCGCCGACAATGATGAAGTCGTACTCCGGCTGTCCTCGTTGTGGCTGTTGTGGCTGTTGTGGCTGTGGCTGCTGTTCCTGCTGTTCCTGCTGTGCCTGCGCCATCTGACCTCCCCGGTGTAGGTCCGCAGGCCCGTGAGCACTCGCCTGGGCCGCTGCCTGCGGCGTTCCTGGTGGTGAGCAACGCTGTTTCGTCGGCGTTCCGCGTGATCATGAGCGATCCGCGTGGTGGCTGCAGATGCGCGGGACGTAGTGAACTGGGAAGTCTACGGTGACTGGGAAAACGATCCGGTGATCGTGGGAGCACCACTTCTCGGCGAGGCCGGCAGCGGCGCCTAGGCTCGGCCGCAAACCTCCCCTGGACGGCTCCCCTGGGCGGCCGCGCTCCGAGTCGCCCCAGTAGTCTTCGGTGGTCGTGACAACACCAGACGAATCCCGGCCCGCCGCGGTCGGCTACCGGCAGGCGCGTTTCTCCGCGCCGCCCGGTGCCGTCGAATTGCTGCTGGTCCGGCACGGCGAGTCACAGAAGGCCTTCGTGGATGAGCCCTTCCCGCTGCTGGACGGGCATGCCGATCCCGAGCTCGCCCCGACCGGGCGCGACCAGGCGGAGCGGGTGGCGGCCCGGCTGGCCACCGGGCGCATCGACGCGATCTACACCTCCGGGCTGCGCCGCACCGAGCAGACCGCGGCACCGCTCGCCCACCGGCTAGGCCTTATCCCGGAAGAGGAGCCACGGCTGCGCGAGGTCCGGCTCGGCATCTGGGAAGGCGGCCTGTTCCGCAAGATGGTCGCCGAGCATCACCCGATCGCCCAGCGGATGTGGACCGAGGAACGCTGGGACGTGATCCCGGATGCCGAGCCGGCCGAGGATTTCGCCGCCCGGATCCGCGCCGGGATAGGACGGCTCGCCGCTGGCCACCCCGATCAGCGGCTCGCCGTATTCGTGCACGGCGGGGTCATCGGCCAGACCCTGGCTATGGCCAGCGGATCCCGGCCGTTCGCCTTCCTCGGCGCGGACAACGGATCCATCTCCCGCCTGGTCGTGGAGGGCGACCGGTGGACCGTCTGCGGCTTCAACGACACCGCCCACCTGGATCCCGGGTTCTGCCCGGAGTGACGGTCGCTGCGGTGCTTTGGCCAGACCGGCCCGCGGTGCTGCGGACGACGACGGTGACGCGGTACCGGATGCACCTGCGGAGGCCCGTGATGGTGCACCTGGCCGCCCGCTTGGTGGCACACATCCGGCCGCCGGGCCGGGCAGTGGCGCTGTAGCCGATCAGCGCGCCGCCGTCCAGGCTGGCCGGTGCCCTCCAGGAGACAGTGGCTTCGCGATCGCCGGGCCTGGCCATGAGCTGGGCAGGCGCGGCCGGCCCGGCCAGCACCGGGCGGTCCCGTTCGGTGCTGGTGTCGTCACCGAGCTGGCTGGTGTAGTTGGCGCCCCAGCAGTAGGCGGCACCGGCCCGGTCAGTCGCGCAGGTGTGCGTGTCGGCCGCACTGATCCGGGTCAGCACCGTGCCTGCCAGCACACCGCTGGCGTAGACGGCGACCGGGACGCTGGAACCGGCGACGCTGCCGGTGCCCAGCTCGCCGACGTAGCCGCTACCCCAGCAGTAAGCAGCCCCGGACCGGGTGATAGCGCAGGTGTGGAAGAGGCCCGCACTGATCCGGGTCAGCCGGCGACCGGTGAGTGAGCCACGAGCGAGCACCTGGACCGGGGCACTGGAATTGGTGGTGGTGCCGTCGCCAAGTTCGCCGTTGGCGTTGGATCCCCAGCAGTAGCCATGGCCCACGGAGTCCACGGCGCACACGTGCGACGAGCCAGCGCTGATCCCGGTCAGAGTCTCCCCCGCCAGAACGCTAGTGGTCTGCACCGCCACTGGGACGCTGGAGTCACTGGTCGTCCCGTTGCCGAGAACGCCGTCGCCCCCGGCGCCCCAGCAGAAGCCGTCGCCGGCCCGGTCAGTCGCGCATGTGTAGTGGAAGGCGGCGCTGATGTGGGTGACGCGCTGGCCGACCAGCACTCCGCCGGCCTGTACGGCCACCGGCACGCTGGAGCTGACCGTGCCGCCGTCACCGAGCTCACCGCGCGAGTTATCACCCCAGCAGTAGGCGGCGCCGGCCCGGTCGGTCGCGCACGTGTGGTTGTACCCGGCCGCGATCCTGGACAGCGCCTTCCCGGCCAACACGCCGCTGGTATCAACAGCCACCGGGATATCGGAGGAGTAGACCGTGCTGCCGTCGCCAAGCGCGCCGGTTCCGTCATATCCCCAGCAGAAGGCCGCGCCTGCCCGGTCCAGCACGCATGCGTGCGCGGCACCGGCGGAGATCTGGATCAGCGACTTGCCTGCCAGCACCCCTCCTGGGTCTACGGGCACCGGAAAGCTGGAAGCGGTGCTGCTGCCGTCACCAAGCTGGCCGTAGTCGTTGTTGCCCCAGCAGTAGGCCCTGCCCGCCTGAAGGTCGCACGAGAAGGCGCCGCCCGCCGCGATCGCCCTGCCCGCCACCATGCCTGCCGTGCGCCCCGCTATGTCCGCCATGTGGCCCGCTGCGCCCGCCGTGCGTCCCGCTACGCCCGCCGTGCTGCCCGCTCCTGCGAATGCCGGGCCCATCACCAGGCCCAGTGCGGCCAGAATCCACGCCAACGCGCCACGCACCAGCCACCGGCCCGCGCGCCCCAGTCCCGGCATCACTGGCCCAGTCAGCACAGTCACAGTCAGCAAAGTTCCCGCCTGCAAAGTCCCCGCCCGCAGAGCCCCCGTCCGCTCGCCAGGGGTCCGTCGAGACTACTCCAATTAGTAGTCGATCGATTACTCATTGCAGTCGACAGTTGCCTTGGGAGAGGCAGGCCGCCGATTCCGGGGCGCCGACGAGCTGGCCACCGACTGGTGATCATTGTGAAAAACGGTCGACCGTCACCGGCTTGCGGCTGGGTGCTTGACGCCACCGGTCACTAGGTCAGTGTCGCCCGTCACTGCCTGCGGCTCGGTGCCTGACGCCACCGGTCATTGGTTCAGTCGGGGTAGCTGGTGGGTCCGGTGGTGTAGATGCGTCCGCTGGGGGCGGTCCACGTCATATGGCCGGGCTGGGTTAGGGTGAGGGCCCAGCCGGGGGCTTGCTTGAGGTGATGGTCGTGGCGGCAAACGGGCCCGAGGTCACATTCGCAGGTGCGCCCGCCGAGGTGGTACGGGATCGAATGATCGAGGTCGCAGGTGGTGGCGGCGCGGCGGCAGCCGGGCCGCGCACAGACGGCCTGGCGGATCTCG
>JAWWPY010000013.1:0-5352 GCA_033854735.1 Streptosporangiaceae bacterium
TGGTAGGTCCAGGTCAGGCCGTTGTCACTGACGACACCCGGGCCGGTCGCCAGATCGGGCACGACCTGCAGGCCGCACTTGCCGGGGCAGGACTTATAGGTCATCAGCGGCATCGTGTAGAACCGGGCCAGGTTCCACATGAACGCGTAATAGGTATTGCCAGGGTCGGTCGAGTCCGGAGTGCTGCTGTCACCAAAGGTCAGCGTCCCGCCCTTGTGGCTGGACGGGTTCACCACCTTGGTAATAGCTGCGTTGAATCCCGTCGAAGTCGACGTCCCACTGCTCCCGCCGCTGCCACTGCCACTGCTGCTTCCGCCACCGCAGGCGGCCAGGGCCAGCGTGGCTAGCCCGCCGACCACTGCCAGCCAGATGCTTCTGTCTCTCTTCAAGCGAACGGCCTCCCGTCGTGTTCTGGTTGCTGGAAGGACCGGCTTTTACCCGCCTGCAATTCATCGGATTGAATGCGTCGCACAGCCCGTCTCCGAACAGTTTGGCGGCCATGACGGCCAGGGAATGGCCAGGCCAGGAATCACCACATACATTGCCCAGGAATCTCATCGGCGAGTACACCAAGATCGGGCGCCACCCGGTTGGCCAGCGTCTCCCGGAGCAGAATGTAAGGTCCCGGGACGCCCCCGTGGCGCGCTGACAAGGTAGGCCGTTCAGAGTGCGCCCTGCGCCCGCGCAATAACAGCGCCTCACTCGCGCAGACTCACAACAGCAGCCCGCACGGAAAGCACGCCAGACGCTGCTCGAAGCGCTTCCAGCGCATTCACGTCATAGCTGCCTCGTTATGCGATATGGTCACCTCCGTTACACCTCCGTTACGCGATCAAGAGGCTCTACTCGTTACGATGCGACGGTGGCAGTGCAGCAGGCAATCCATTCGGGCCTCGCCGAAAGGCCGCGACGCGCCGGCCCGGGGTCTGCCGGACAGAACCAGTTGACGCGAGTCCGCTTCACCACCGACGACCTGCTCCTGACCCACTTCGGTGAAGCTCCGGCCCCGCTCGCCGAAGTGTCGGCTGGATTGCTCGAGCTCAGGCGCCCGTCGATCGGGACCGCGCCGGGCCGCTGGGTCATCCGTGCGAGGCGGGCCTTCCCCGCGACCGCCCGGCCTTTGCTGGACCTGATACCGGCCACTCTGCCTGCGCCGACGTTCGTTGATCCGGTGGTGCCGAGCCTGGACGAGGGCCTGGAGATCGTGCTCGCGACCCCCAGATCGGTGCTCCGGACGCAGGTGCCTGCCTCGTGGCGGGGCGCCGGGCGGCCACCCTGCTGGCTTCACTCCCTGATGGATGGCGACCGGGAGGCAATGGAGACCGTGGTGCGCGCACTGCGCGATTTCTATCTCGCCTGCGTTGCGCCCTATTGGTCACGCATCGTTGCGACGTTCCAGGCCGATGTGGCCGAGAGGATTCCGGTCCTGGCCACCCGCGGTCTGGCCGGCGTCCTGAGCACGCTCCACGATGACCTCGCGTGGCGTGACAACACTCTGGTCCGATCATGGCGAACCGGCGAGTACTCGCTCGGTGGCCGCGGTCTGCAGCTGCTGCCGTCCGCGTTGTGGACCGGACCCCCGCTGCTGTCCGATCATTTGCGGGAATCCGGCGGGAATGCGCTCATCTATCCGGCGCGGTCGCCAGTCCCGACCTATGGAGCCAGCCAATCCTGCGACCTCGCCGGGCTCATGGGGCACACCCGGGCGGCCGTGCTCGAGGCACTGCGCACTCCGCGTAGCACGGCGGGACTCGCGGCCCGCGTGGGCACCAGTGCGCCGTCCGCCTCCGAGCACACCGCGGCACTGCGGGCCTCCGGCCTGGTGCAGACAGTAAGGCGCGGTCGCAGCGTCAACCATTCCCTGACACCGCTCGGCCGCAGCCTCCTCAACGGGAATCTCAACGCTCACTGAGACCGCGACCTGAGTCGCGGCCGGGGCGCCACCCCGGGGCTGGTATGGGAACTCGCCATCGTCACGCTGCCCCTGACAGCACGAAGGGGAGGACGCATTATGCCGGCCTCTCAATGGCACAAGTTCTACCCCGCCCACGTCGCGGCGCCGCCCGGCGCCTTGTTCGAACTGCTCGCTGACCTGCCTGACTATGGCCGCTGGCTGCCCGGCTCCCAGCAGTTCGGCCAGACCACCGACGTCGCGCCCTACCCCGTTCAGTTGGGCAGCCGGTATCACGACGGGAAACCGGATGAGCCAGGCAAAGACTGGTGGGGAACCGCCACCGGATTCCAACCGCCAGGATCACTCGACTTTCACCACACCATCACGGTCACCCAGCTACGGGCAACGGTTGATGTGCACATCCACTACTCATTCGAACCGGAAAACGACAGCACCCGGGTGAGCCGCTGGCTGGTCCTGGACATCACCTTGCCTACCATCACGCGCCCCCTCCGCAGACTGATCGACAGCAGCTTCGACAAGGAAAGCCTGCGGACGATGGCGGCAGTCAAGACATACGCCGAGGCGCACACCGGCGATGCACCTGGCGCCTAACCAAAGAAAGAACCGGAAAGAATCGCACTCTGGAGGAGTCCCAGCCTGGGCCACCGCTCATTCATCTGGGGTCCAGAAGTGTTACTGGGACTCCCAGAAGATTCCCAGTAGTCGTCCGCCGCCGATTCCAGTAGGGACTACTGAGGGGTCCTAGCCCGCCTCGTGGCTGACTGTAGCTGTGAATACGGTCCGGCCGCCTCCTCCCGGCACACCTGGGCCACCGGCGAGGAGGTGCGCTCGTGCTAGCAGGACAGACGCCGGCCTGGCAGGTCCGGGCCGGGCGCCGGCAGCGGTCATCTCTAGGCGGTGGCGGCCCCGCGCAGCAGCGCGTGCTGCGCGCCCAGGGCCGCAAGACCATGCGCAAGCTGCTGGAGGCCGGGCTCGCCGAATTCGGCGCGCGAGGACTGCACGCCGTGAGCGTCGATGACGTGGTCCGCCGCGCGCAGACCTCGCACGGCACCTTCTACCAGTACTTCTCCAACAAGGAAGACCTGTTCAAGGCGCTGCTGCGCGACGCGCTGCACGAGATGAAGATCATCACCGATGATTTCCCCGTGGTGACCCGCAACGAAGCGGGGAGGGCGGCGCTGCGCGGCTGGGTTCACCGGTTCTGCGACATCTACCTGGCCCACGCCGCGGTGATCAGGGTTCTCAGCCAGGCGGAGATCGTCAGCGAAGAGGTCTGGGGCAACGGTCTCCAGACGCTGTTCCGGCTGGCCGAGGCCATCACCACTGGGATGACCGCGTCCCGCCGGGACGCCGCGGGCGGCCCAGGGCAGCGGGACGAGCTCACCGCGCTGGCCTGCCTGATGATGCTCGAACGCGTCAATTACCTGATCAGTGTCGGGGTCAGGCTGCCCAGGGACGAAATGGCGGACCGGCTCAGCGCGATCCTGTACGCCGCGTTCCCCTCGGCGCCCCTGCCCGGCGGACAGAGGCGCACCGATACGGAGTGACATGTGTCCCGCGTTCGGGATATCGGCGGTCGCCGGGCAACACGGCACCAAGCCGCGTCCCGCACCGGGCTGCGCTGTCACCCATGCTTCCGCTGGCGGCAGGGCTCGCGGTGGTGCTGGCCGGCTGCCTCGCCATGGCCGGCTGAATCCGCAGGCACTGGCACTGGCACTGCCGGGTCGATTACGGGGGCGCGGCGGGCTTCCTGCTGAACCAGGACGTCTTCCAGCAGAGCATCCTGATCGCTCCGGTGCTGGCCGTGATCACCGCATGCGACCCGCTGGTCTCCGTCGCCCTTGCCCACTTCTGGCTCGATGAAAGGCTCAGCAGCAGCCCACGCGGACCGCAGGCACGGTATCGCTGCTCGTGATGATCGCGAGGACCATCGCGCTGGCTCACCGTGCCCCGTGGCCGTGCGGAGGCTGCCACATCTGCCGATGAGACGGTCAGCGGACCGTGAACGCTCAGCTCCGGCTGAGCGCCGCGGCACCTCAGAACGGGGGTGTCAAATAAACCAATTGAGACGAGGGCAACGAGGAGCAACGAATGCCTAATAGGTCCGATTACGTCATTGTCGGTGCGGGGATACCGGGATGTGCTGGCCAGCCGGCTCTCTGGGGAACCATCCAACCAGGTGTCCTGGTGGAGTTCGGCGGGCCAGATGTCAACCCGCTGCTCTGCATCCCGAAGGGACTCTTCTTCACCCTTCGCGGCGACCGCTACGCCTGCCACTACCGCACCCAGCCGGTGGGTGCCCGGCGGGCTCTGGCCGAGCCAGTCACGCCAGTCAGGGGGCGAAGCCACGTTCTTCTAGGGCCAGCTTCAGCGCGCGAAGCGCGTAGAAAGTCCGGGACCTGATTGTTCCGGCCGGTATTCCCAGCACCGCTGCCGCCTCGGTCACGGACCGGCCGTGATAATAGGTCTCCAGCAAAACCCGCCGGTGCCCGGGTCGCAGCGACCTGATCGCGTCAGCGACGGCCAAGGATTCCACGGCCCGGGCCGCCTCATCCGGGATCGCCAGCAGCTCGAGCGCAGCCTCGCCCACCTCCTGCGGCCGCGCCTTCCCGGCCCGGAACCAGTCCACGGCCAGGTTGCGGGCGACAGCGAAGAGCCACGGCCGGGCCGGGCGATCGGCGAGCGCGTCCGGGTGCAGCCATGCCCGCAGTATTGTCTCCTGCACGATGTCCTCTGCGCGCCGCCGGTCCCCGCTCATCAGGCGCGACGCGAACCGAAGAAGCGGGCCTGCGTGCTCTGCGTAGAGCGCGCGCACCAATTTCTCGTCGGCGACCTTCATGCCGGTAAGCCGGGCGGCCAGGTCGTCCTTCTTCTCCGTGAACGCTCTCTCGACGAGATTGACATTGCCCAACGGCATGGCGTCCTCTCCTCTCCTGGCAGGTAACCCCCGGCCCCGGCTGCGGGCGGGCGGGATTACGCACCTGCTGCTTTCGCGGCCCGGCCGATGCGCCAACCGGTGATCAAGCTTGGGATAACCCGGACGAAGTGTTCCCTCTCCCCGGCTGGCCAGGGTTCGGCGTCCACTTGCAGAACGGATGCGCGCTCGGCGTCCGAGTCCACGTGATGCGCGGCACCGTGAATGAAAACGAACCACCCCTCCGGATCGCCGATGCCGAGGCTGTCGATCTCGAAGGCCACCTTGTACTCTGCCTCCGCGATGCCGGTGCGCAGATCATCGCCGACCGGGCTGTCCTGAGCGGTGCGGAACACGATGGTTCCCTCGTGCAGCTTGTAATTGACGGGAAGAACCACCGGAACGTCAGGGCGGGCATACGCGAGCCGGCCGATACGACGCCCGGCCCAAACGCAGCGGCACAACACGCATCGGCCACCCCCTGGTCGGCACAGTCGAGCTGAGCTACGAGAAGTTCTCG
>JAWWPY010000014.1:0-4420 GCA_033854735.1 Streptosporangiaceae bacterium
CGGTGAGCGGTGCCGTCAGATCCACCGACGGGACACCGCGCCGCGAGAGCGCTAGACGGCGGGCTGCTTCCTGGCCATGAAGAACAGGCTGGGCCCGAACGACAGTGGTGCGAGCGGGACCTGCATGGCGTACTCGGCCGCCAGCATGAGCCGTTCGGGAATGATCCGCTTCAGGGCCGGCTGGCGGAGATTGGACACCGACAGCACCCGCTCGATGAGCAAGCCGCAGGCCGCCAGCTGCCGGGCCACGGCGGCAGGATGATGGTTGACGAACGGGATGCTGTCACTGGCCCTATTGGCCTCGGACCGGATATCAACCGGTACAAAGGGGATCTTCTGCCCGCTCCGCCAGTAACGGAGCCGGTTGACCGCGTGCTTGACGTTGGCCGCCTCAACGATGGCGTATCCGCCAGGCCTGACTATCCGGGCGACCTCGGAAAGTTCCTGCTCCGGATCCGGCAGATGATGCAAGACGCGGACCATGACGGCCAGATCGACGCTGGCCGCCGCGAAGTCCAGGTGGGCTGCGTCGGTGAGCCGCGTCTCGATCGCCGGGTGCCGTTCCAGGTAGCGCTCGGCCACTTCCAGCTGGCGGTAACTCGGGTCGGCCAGGGTCACCCGGTCGGCGTAGCTGCGGAGAACGACGGAAAGCCGGCCGTATCCGCCCCCCACGTCCACCGCGTGGCCGAACCGGCGGCCTTGCAGCAGCCGGGACAGGGCCATCACCTCGGCGCGATGCTCGTAGCTGCGTCCCGCCCAGTAGCCGAGATAATCGACGTCCGTTTCGTCGTACTGGCTAGGAACGGCGCTCGTGGCGTTTCCTGCCGCTATCGTGCTAATGCCCATTGTTTTCCCCTGATTTGCCGCCGTACGGCAGTCTGCGACGGAATTATTTCCGTGCGGCCGGTACGTGCCCCCGCGATCGCTGATACCCGGCGGCTTTCCCGGTAAAACAACGGGATCATGCCCAGCAGAATCAGATCCGGAGAAATGGGAGGAGATTGGCGTCCGCAATGTCGCACATCAGGGCGTCCGAGCCGTTGTGGCCCGGCTCCGGGGTTCCCGTCCCGGTTGCGGCCACGCGGCCGGGCACGCAGGCTGAGTAGCGTCATGTCCGACGATCAGCCTGCTTGGGCGGTGGCCTGTGAGTGACATCCTCAGCCAGGGCGGCGACCGCGAACCCAGACGGTGGTGGCGCTGGGTGATCCCGCTCGCCGTCGTGGCTGTGGTGACCGTGCTGATCGTGCAGCACCTTCCGCACCACCGGCACGGCCCGGCACACCGTCGCTCTGCTTCCCCCAGCCAGACCGCCTTGCCGCTGGTGCCCCTGGGCCTTCATGCGCAGGAACCCGGCGGAGTCAGCGGGCTGGCCATGTCCCGCGATCACAGCCTCCGGCTGCCGCTCGCCGGACCGCAGCCCGCCTGGCTGTGGCTGGCGACAGGACGCGAGCAGCCGATCGGCGGGCTGCCCCGGGACGAGTCTGGCTATCAGTTCACCCGCGTCCCTGGCGGCTGGGCGGTACAAGCCGGTTCCAACGGCCGGGTCCGGTGCGGCAGCTGCGCCGGACCGCGGGTGCCGGTCTACTTCCTCGCCGACGGCGCGCGGTCGGCGATCCGGCTCGGGACCGCGAACCAGGTCGCCCCGGGTGCCTCGGCCCGTGCCCTGTGGCTGACCAGCTATCCGCCCGGCACCGACATGAGGTCCACCGCTGCCACGGCGCAGGAGGTCAGCCTCACCGGCGCACCCTCCGGGCCTTCGTTCCGGCTGCCCGCCGGGTATGCGATCGACCAGGGGACCCGCCGTGGCCTGCTGCTGGCTCCCACGGCTCAGCCGGGGACTCCCGTCTCCACGCTGTGGAGCCCCGGCGCCGCGCGGGCCAGCCGTTCCTTCGGGGGGGTCATGGCGGCCAGTGCGACCCAGGTCGCCTGGGCGACGCGGTGCACGCCGCTGTGCCACGTGCGGGTGGAAGACCTGGCCACCGGCCGGCAGACCACCATCGCGCTGCCGGGGGCGAGTTCGGCCGTCAACGGCGCGTTCAGCCCCGACGGGAAGTTCCTCGCCCTGCAGGTCAGCTTCGAGAGCCGGGGCGACGACGGGGCGCTGGCCATGCAACTCGACGTCGTGTCGGTAGCCAGCAGCCGCCTGGTGCCCGTACCGGGGATCAATGTCAGCAGCGACGCCCTGGTCAGCTTCGGCTGGCCCGCGCGCGGCGACGACCTGGTGGCCCAGCTCAGCTTCATCTCCAAGGTCCAGGTCACGTCCTGGTACCCCGGTGCGCGCCGGCTCACCGTCGCCGTCATCAACTCCGGGTCGCAGTCCGGCGCCCTGATCCTGCGCTAAGCCGGAGCCGGGCCGGTCCCAGGCCGCGTCCCGGCCGACAGGATGCTCTGGCCACTGGGCAGCGGGGTGACCCCGGTGAGCTGCCAGCCGGCCGAGTCGAGCAGCTGCCGGTACTGGTCGCGGGTGCGCTCCCGGCCGCCGCTCATCACGAGCAGGTGCAGGTTGAGCAGTTCCGGCATGACCGGGCCGGGCTGGTCACCGAGGACCGCCTCCACGATCAGCAGCCGGGCGCCCGCGGGAGCCGCGCGGCGGCAGGCGCCCAGGATGCGGGCCGCGATGTCGTCGTCCCAGTCATGCAGCACGTGGCACAGGACGTAGACGTCCCCGCCGGGAGGGACGCTGGCCAGGAAGTCGCCCGCGGCGAATTCGATCCGCTCGGCCGCCGGCGCGGTGGCGGCGACTTCGGGCAGGTCGAGCACCACCCCCCGGGCCTGCGGTGCGGTCGCGAGCAGGGCGCGCAGCAGCGTGCCGTGGCCGCCGCCCACATCCACGATGCGCCGGCATTCCGTCACCGCGGCGGCCGCCGCCACCTGCCCGGCGATCATGGCGGACACACCGCTCATCGCGCCGGTGAACGCGGCTCCCTCGTCGGGATGCTCACGGTAGTAGTCCCAGATCGGCTGGCCCAGCGCCGCCTCGTCGGCCGGCTGGCCGCGGATCGCCTCGGTGAGGTACTCCAGCGGGCGGAGCTGGCCCGGCGAGGAGAGCATCAGCACGAGATCCCGCAGCGACCCAGGCCCGGTGCGCAGGCACGAGGCGACCTCAGTCGTCGCGACGGATTCCCCCGAGGACGGCTCGAGCACTCCCAGCGCGATGGCGGCGCGCAGCAGCCGGTCCAGGAGATCGGGCTCGGTGCCGGTGGCCGCGGCCAGGTCGGCGACGGTGCGCGGCCCGTCCGCGAGATGGTCCGCGATTTCTAAACGCGCGAGCGCGCCCAGGATGTGGGTCGAGGCCGCGCCGTGAGCCATGTCGAGAACGCGGCTGCCGGGGGAAGTCATGCGGTGCACCGTATCCGCACCGCCCGCGGGAGTCACCTACCGGTATGGGTAGAATTTCCCGGCCCGCTCAGGTAGCCGGTCAGCTGCCCCGCCAGCTCGGCGGGGTGGGACAGGGCGGCCAGGTGGCCGCCGGGAACCACGTCCACGTCCAGGCCGAGGCGGTCCTTGGCCACGCGGCGCTGGAACTCCAGCGGGAAGAACCGGTCGTCACGCCCGGCGATCACCCGGGTGGGGACGTCCGGCCACCGGTCGATGGCGCAGGGCTGGCCGAACGCGATATCGGCTTCCGGGCCGCCGGAGGCCTGCCCGGCGGAGAGCACCTCGGCGGGCAGGTCGTGCAGGAAATAGGTGTCCAGGTCGAACTCGGCCGGGTACCCGCCGTCGCGGGCGGCGGCGACACGTGCCTCTTCCGACCCGGTGTTGCCCCACCACGCCCCGGGCGTCTCACCGGGACCCGGGATCATGGCGTTGACCAGGACCAGCAGGCTCACGGGGACGCGGGCGCACACCATCGGCGCGGTGAAGCCGCCCATCGACTGGGCCACCAGCACGACGTCCCGGCGGCCGCCGATGGCCGCGGTGACCAGGCTGGCGTATTCGGGCAGTCCGGCGGACGGGTCGTCGCCGGGGAGGCCGACGGCGATCGCCTCGTGGCCGCGGGCCTCCAGCAGCGGGACTACCCGGTACCAGTAGGACCCGGTGCCCCCGGCCCCGGGGATCAGCACGAACGAGCTCACGGCCAGCTCCTTCTCCTCGATGTCAGAAGGTATGACGACCCGGGAGGACAGGAATCACCGGCCGGGCGGCTGAGAGTACCCGGCGGTGAAGCGGTCCGGCCGGTAGGGCGCGAGTTCCGCCCCGGCCGGGCCCCCGGGCTCATCAGCACTGAGCAGCTCGGAGGTGATGAGCGCGGCCAGGTGCGCGCCCAGGGTCACGCCGCTGTGGGTCACCGCCACGTACACGCCGGGGGCGCCAGGCAGCCAGCCCACGATGGACTGGCCGTCGGCGGGCATGGGGCGCACGCACACCCGGTACCCGGTCACGGTGGCGTCGTCCAGCACGCCGGTCACCCGGCGGGCGC
>JAWWPY010000015.1:0-3976 GCA_033854735.1 Streptosporangiaceae bacterium
TCCATCTCCAGATCCACGCTCCGACGCTATCCAGTCCACGTCCCGGCACGTCGATTGGACTCACTTATGCGGCAGCAATTGGACCCGTCCCCTGAACCACTTGCCACCTAGGCTGGCTGCCACACCCGACCAGTAGACCGTTCCGGCAGGTACGAAGGGACCGATCGCATGCGCAAGGTGACGGCAGGGCTGTTCAGCTCGATTGATGGCGTGGTCGAGGCGCCCAACGAGTGGCAGCCCAGCTTCGATGAGGAGATGGGCGCGGTGTTGTCGGGCATGCTGGAGGAGCAGGACGCGGTGCTGCTCGGCCGGGTGACGTTCACTGAATGGGCCGGGTACTGGCCGAACTCGACCGACGAGCCGTTCGCGAGCTGGATCAACAGCACGCCGAAGTACGTCGCCTCCAGCACCCTCGATTCTGTGCATCAGTGGTCGAACACCACGCTGATGAAGGGCTCAGTGGCCGAGTTCGTTGCGGAACTGCGCCAGCAGGACGGCGGGACGATCGGCACGGCCGGCAGCCCGTCGCTGGTCCGGTCGCTGATCGCTCACGGGCTGCTCGACGAGCTCACCCTGATGATCAGCCCGGTCGTCGCTGGCGGCGGCCGCAAGCGGCTCTTCCCCGAGGACACCGCGGCGACCACGTTCGAACTGGTCGAAGGCCAGCCGACCAGCAGCGGCGCCCTGATCGCGACCTACCGCCCGATCCGGTAGCCAATCAACAGCAGGTACGCCTGCGTCTCTAGCTCTGCGCCCCGATCTGGGGCGTGGCCCAGGCAAAGCCAACGACAGGAGAGATTCCGATGAGCGACTTCACCGTCACCCGCACCCTGAATGGCCCGCGCGGGAGGGTCTGGCAGGTCCTCACGCAGCCCAGCCACTTCGAAGGCTGGCTGCCGGCCAAGCCGGGGACGGCGGTGCTGGACGTGCGGACCGGAGGGTCCTGGCAGGCGACTGTTATCTCCTCCGAGGGCGAGGAGATCCGGCTGACCGGCCGTTACGACGAGGTGTCCGAGCCAGACCACCTAGTGATGACGGTGCCCGGCGATGTGGTCACCGAGATCGCGCTGACTTCCGCCCCGGACGACAGCACGCAGATCGCCTACACCTTCGACGTCGATGAATCCATGCACTCCATGGTCACGGAGAGTGTCGATGAGGTTCTCGGCCGGGTCTCCAAGGTCCTGGCCGAGATCGCGTAGGAGGGGCGGGCCGTGTACGCCGACATCAACGGCCTGAAGATGTTCTACGAGATCCGCGGCCCATCAGATCCGGCTGAAGTCCCGGTGGTGCTGCTGCACGGCGCCCTCTCCGCGACCGGAAGCTCATTCGGGAATCTGCCAGATCTGCTGGCCCGAACCCGTCAGGTCATCACCGTCGAGCAGCAGGGGCACGGCCGGACCGCCGACATCGACCGGCCCATGTCGGTCCAGGCGATGGCCGATGACACACTGGCCCTGCTGGCCAGCCTGGGCATCGGCCGTGCCGACCTCTTCGGCTACAGCCTGGGCGCGGGCATCGCGCTGAACATCATCACCAACCACCCAGCAGTGGTCCGCAAGGCCGTGCTCGCATCGGTGACTTACGACAAGAGCGGCTTCCACCCTGAAATGTTCGGCGGGCCCGAATCCGGGGAGGCCGCTGCTGCGGCAGGACGCGACCTGCAGCTTCCCTTCGAGCAGGAATACCGGGCGCTGGCCCCCGACCCAGGAAACTGGCCGGCCCTGCTGGCTAAGGTCCAGGCGATGGAACTGCCCGAGATCACCCCGCAGGCCATCTCCGCGATCAAGGTCCCCATCCTGCTGATCATCGGCGACAGCGACATCGTCACGCCCGAGCACGCGGTGGCGATGTTCCGGCTGCTCGGAGGAGGAGTACTGGGCGACCTGATGCCCATGCCTCCCAGCCGCCTCGCGGTGCTGCCGGGCACCTCGCACATCGGGGTCACCGGCCGCGCCGGCACGCTCATGACGATGATCCCGCCCTTCCTGGACGCACCATGAGCCGGTAACTGCCGCAAGGGAGCGGCGTTCAGCGGTCAACGGGAGTCCTCCCAGGTCCAGACCTAGGAACTGGACAAGTCGATGCGATACATCCCCCGGCCGTGCGTGACGGAGACGAGGGTCTGGCCCATCCAGAACAGGTCGTCGACCGAGCAGTTTGTCGGCCCTTCGTTCGTGGGCGACCAGGTCACGCCCGAATCCTCACTGGCGAACAGGCCGACCTCGGTGCCGGCATAGACAAACCCGGCGTGCCGGGGATGCGCGGTCAGCGCCCGCACCGGCGCGGTCGGCAAGGTGGCCGACAGATCGTTCCACGTCGTCCCGCCGTCCTGGGTGGCCCAGAGGTTGCCGCGCGCATATCCGCCGAAGGCTACGTAGACGACGTCCTTCCTCGCCGCGTCTATCGTGATGCGCGTGCAGTACCGCTGGGGCGGGAACGAGGCCGCTTGGACCGGCAGCCAGGTGGGGGACACGGCGGTGCCGTCATTGGTTCGGAAGACGGCCCCGTTGGCGTGTCCCACCCATATCGTGCCGGGGTCACCGGTGGCGACGGCCAGCGCACTGATCTCAGACCCGCCGGTGCCAGGCGCCCCGATCGGATCCTTGATTGACTGCCAGCTCGGCCCGGAGCCGGGGGTATTGGGAGTCTTAGCGTCGTTCGTCAGCCACAATGACATTCCGCCCGCCAGTATCCGGTCCGGGTCATTGGGATCCAGCGCGAACGGCGCGACAAATAGCGCATTAGCCGGCTGGCCGGCCGCTGGGGGCATGGCGTCCGGAATGCGGAAAGGCGCTGGCTTCCAGTCCCATTTCTGTGTGGTTTGATTGAAGAACTGGCCACTGATGTACCGATCGCCCTGCTCGTCTTGGGTCGCACCACCGTCGGTATTACGGTGAATGTTCAGGAAGACATACTCGCCAAAGAAGACGCTGGGATCCGTGGGGTCCGACGCGCACCAGCCGCCGTCTCCCCCGAAGATCGTCGCCCACTTCTGCGCACCCTGACCGGGATCGAAGCAGAGTGTGCCATTGTCCTGCGCACCGCCGATGACCTTCCCGCTGCCCGTGTTGCCCGCGCCTGCGTAGAACTGCGTGACCCCGAAGGAGTTGTCCAGTCCCGTCCAGCCGTCCTGGTAGGGCGGCTGAGCTTCCCGGCCGACAGCCTGAAGATCCCGCGCGGCACAGATCCCGCCGTCGCTTCCGAAGAACACCATCCGGTTGCTGGCGCCGTCGTACGACGGGTGGGCGACGATGGCGTGCTGGTCGGCGTGCGGGGACGGCGGGTGGCCCCACCAGGTGCTGATCTCGGCCAGCGTGTCACCACCGTCTGTGCTGCGCCACAGGTTGATCCCGCCGGCGATCAGAAGGTTCTCATTGGTGGGGTCGCCGGCCCAGATCGCGTTGCCGTACCAGCCCTGGCCGCCCAGGTACGGCGCGGCGCTGCCGTCCAGCGCGCGGGTCCCTTTGGGCTGGTAGCTGGCGCCGCCGTCGGTCGAGCACCAGATGGCACCGGAGGTCATTTGCACCGAGGCATACACGATGTCAGGGTTCTTGACCGCATAGGCGAGCTCCACCCGGCCGGCCCAGGCGGTCCCATGACCGGCAGCGGTCCAGGTAAGCCCGCCGTCGGTCGTGAACCACACCCCGCCTCCTGGGCCCGCGCCGCCACCTCCGCCCGCCACCGCACGCCCGTTGCCCCGCGGGTCGAACTTCACGTCGGCGATACGACCACTGAGAACCCGCGTCCAGTCGGCGCGGTGGGCGTCGGCGCTGCGGAACAGGCCGCCGTTGGTGGCGGCCAGCATCACCCCCGACGGCGCCACAGCGATGCGATTGACGAACCTGAAGTCCGGGGTCTGAGTGGCCGGAAGTACCGCCCAGGTCACCCCGTCGGACGTAGCGAAAATTCCACTTCCCGGGATGGCATCGACATTCCCGAAGCCTTCGCCGGTGCCCGCGTAGATCTTCAGCGA
>JAWWPY010000016.1:0-4953 GCA_033854735.1 Streptosporangiaceae bacterium
AGACCAGCCGCCACCCGCCGACCCCGGCCTCATCCCGCTCACCGTCCACGAGGTCAAGCGCCTGCTCGCCAGGGCCCTCGACCGGCCACGGCCCCCCTGGCACGCCGCCCACTGGCTCCAATGGCGACGCCGCCACCAGGCACGATCCCGCTGGTTCCACCAGCGCACACGCCTAGCATGCAACTACACCCTGGTCAGCTAGCGATTGGCGACTGCCGTACTAGGCGCGCCGATATTCGGTTGCCCGCGGCCGTCGTCTGATGAGACAGTGCGGTCGAATCAGGTTCGAAGCCGACTCAAGGACAGCACATCTGCCCAGAGCCAGCTGTGTGGAAGGGAGGCGTCTGTGATGCCAGCGCCCGTTGCGGGCTTTCTGCGCCCTGCCCTGACCACATCCTGCCTGAGGAGATGATCGATCAGTTGCGCGGCCGTTACCAGGCGGTCTGCGATACGGCCGGGGTCCCGGCTGCGGAGGCGGACATGACCGTGGTCTTCGATGCCGGGCAGAACAGCGAGGCCAACTTCGCACACCTGGCCGGCGGCGGGCTGCACTACATAGGGTCCGTGCCCGCCTCGGACTGCCCGGATCTGACCGCCTGCCAGCAGGCGATCCGTCGTCGGTAAGGACCGGTTCGGCGGGCTGACCGCCTACGACACCAGACGCGAGGTCTACGGCGCCCGGCGGCGCACCATCCTCACCCACTCCCCGGAACTACGCGACAGCCAGGCACGCGGGTTCGACGGCACCACACTGGCCAAGGCCGGCAAGAAGCTGGACGAACTGGCCGCCACCCTGGCCCGCGGCAAGACCCGCCGCGGCAAGGACAAGGTCACCGCCGAGATCGAGACGATCACCGCCAAGCCCTGGGTCCGCCGCGTCATCACCTGGCAGCTGACCGGCGACCAGCCCAAGGACCTGCGCCTGACCTGGAGCATCGACCCGGACGCCCGGGCCGCGCTGGAAGAAGAACTCTTCGGCAAGCACGTCCTGATCATCAGCCACGACGGCTGGCCCGTGCCCGAGGTCGTGGCCGGGTACCGGTCCCAGTCCGAGGCCGAGTTCTCCTTCCGGCAGATGAAAGACACCCGCGTCGTGTCGTTCTCGCCCATGCATCACTGGACCGAGCACAACATCCGCGTTCACGTCTTCACCTGCGTCCTGGCCCTCCAGAGCGCCCACCTCATGCGCCTTCGCGCCGCTCACGCCGGACTGCGGGTGTCTGTCCGCGAACTGCTGCGCGAGCTCGCCGGCATCGGCGAGACCGTCCTGCTCTACCACGGCGACCGTGGCCGGCCCAGAGCCCACCGCATGCTCACCGAAACCAGCCTCGTCCAGGACAAACTCGCCGGCATCTACGCCCTCGCCCGCTACGCCCCCAGGCGCTGAGATGAGTAATACGCGGAAACCGCCCCCGCCGCCCTAGCTGACCAGCGAAAACAGTCGGCTCTTACCTCGATTCTCGGAAACTCGGGCTAGAGCGCCTCGCCGCGGAGATGATCAAGCGGCGGCCCAATCTGGGTGCCCATTTCTACGGACGGCGCGGGCAGAGCCAGCACGGGCTCGACATCGTCGAGCGGGAAGCCGTTGACGCCAGCAGCGTCTACCAGGTGCGCAGGTACGAGACCCTGACACCCAACATGATCACCGCGGCCGTCACCGAGTACGCGGATCCGAAGCCGCCGAAGAAGGGCGGCCCGAAACCGCCGCGCCGGTTCACCGCCCGCCGGTACGTGTTGTTCACCTCGGCGGAGTTCGAGACCGAGAAGGCTCTGCAGGACAGGCTGGAGGATCTGCAGAAGCAGTACGCCGGCGACCTGGTCATCGAGGTCTGGGGCCGGGAGACCGTCAGCAGCCTGCTCCGCGACTGCGGGCCGATGGTGAACGCCGCGTTCGGCGCCGAGTGGGCCCGCCAGTTCTGCGGCTTCGCCCCGCCTGCGCCGGATCCGGCCGACCCTGACCGGTTGGGGCTGGTCGAGAACCCCGTTCAGGTCCTGAATCTCGACGCGCTGGTCAGCGACGCCCAGGCGAAGCAGGATGACGACCCCCTGGAGTCCGCCCGGCTGTATGGCATGGTTGCGGAGACCCTGGGGGAGGCTAACTTCCCCGGGCATGCCGCTGAGTACCGGCGGCGGCAGGCGGCACGCCTTCATTCCGCAGGGGACACCGTGGGCGCGTTCGCCCTTCTCTGGGTGCTGGCGGTTGATCACTTCAGGGCCGGCGCGGCCACCAGGCTCGCCACCGTGTATTACGACCTGGGCCAGCTGCAGCCGGACCTTGATCGGTTGCAGTCCGCCAAGCTCGATGTGCTGACTGCCGCCCAGGACTGGTATGAGCATGGCAGCCAGTTGGCCGTCGTCGTCCCGGCCCTGGAAGAGATCGTCGCCGCGGCTGATCCGGACGCGGCTTTCCTGGCCTGCGTGACCCTTGAGCAGGCTCTGGTGGACGGGTGGTTCGACTTCGATCCGCCGCAGCCCCTGGTGGCCCCGCCGGGCAACACGCCAGACCTGCCGGACCGTCTCCGGGCCTGCGCTGAGGGCCGGTCGTGCGCTGACGTTGTCATCCGGGCTCGGCTCGCCTGCGCGCTCGCGGACACCAAGCTCTCCACCGACTCCAACCCGGCGGACACGGGCGAGGCATACCGTGAGCTCCTGCTGCGCGCCGGGGCCGGCCGCTACATGAACGCGGGAGGCCTGGTGTTCGCCCGGGCCGCACACGCTTTCGCCATGCACGGCGACACTCGCCGTGCGATCGACTATTGGCGGCAGGCCATCCTGCTGTCCAGCGAATCCCGGCAGTATGGGGATGTCCTCGCCTGACGGCGGGCTCTCAACGCCGCCATCCTGGAGCAGCCCGTCCCCGCGTTCTCCGAGCTGGACACCACCAGCTCGTTGCCGAACGACGCCCGGCTTCTGGGAGCCTCCCAGCGGGCCGAGCTGAACGCTTTGCGGGCGGCGCACGCAGGCGAGCTACCCGAGGCCTTCGGCGTCACCCGGCGATGCCTGTGGGAGTCGCGTCTTTCCGGGCAGCTCAGCGGCGAGAGGGAGGCCCTGGAGCTGTTCGGCGACATCCTTGCTCGCCGCAAAGCGTCCAGTGGCCGCGCTGACAGCGTGGGTGATGGCCGGCGCCGCAGGAAAGGCCGCGGATCTCGCCGGCAGACTCGCCGAGCCGGTGAATATGTCCCGGTGGACGAGATCACCATCGAGGGCGCGGCAGGCTGCAGCGGCCCAGGTCATCGGGGCCCAGGCGCGGCTCTACGTCACCACGGCCGCCGGCCCGGTGGTGCAGCAGCTGCTCGGCCTCGCCGCCGGGCTATGGACCTCGCCTAATATCCAGCCTCACCCGGCCTACGACGCAGTCAAGGCCCTCAGCCGGTTCGGCCAGAACCTCCCGGCCGACGCTGTCGATCCCGTGCTCGGCTTGCTTGACCCACGCATCGCAGCCGGGGGTGCACTGACCGCCGAGACCGCCAATCTGCTGATCCAGCTCTACTGGGCCGTCCCCGACCGTCGTCGAGACCTCGCCACGGTAATCGCCGCTCAGCTCGCGCTCGACGATCCTCCGCCGTTCCTGTGGGACATGGTCGCTAACATCCCGGAACAGGCCCGGAAGCCGCTCACCCCGGCCGTGTCTTCCCTCGCGGACGCCGCGAACAGCGACGCGCTGATGACTCTGGTGCAGTGGCGCCAACCGACACCAGCCGTGCAGCTCGCTGCCCGGCAGACATGTGCACACCTCCTACGGCAGCCACTCCCCAGCACGTCCGAGGGGGTGTGGCCCTCGACCACGCGGTTCCAGATCGCGGCCAGCATGGTCGTGGCGTTGACCACCGCGACCACCCTGGTAGAAACAGATCCCCGGGATCTACGTCCCGGCAGCGTCCCGATGGTCACCGAGAAAGTGTTGTTCTCGATGGCGGTGCGCACTGGCGCGCCGCCGCCCGTTCCGGTGCCGTCGGCATCGGCGGCAGAACCAGGACAGGGCGAGGTTTCACCGGCTGCGGCCTTGCCTTCCCAGATGGAGGATCCCCTGGTCCCTGGGAAGCCGGCCGGAGCCGCCAGTGCAGCCGGGGACGCGGTGGACTCTGAGGAACCCGACGCACAGGCCCTGACCGCGGCAGGGCCACCGTCTGTCCTCGCGGCCGAGGTCGCGTGGCACCTCGTTGCCATCGCCGAAAGCAACCACCCGCCGGCGTTCTACCGGGCCGAAGCTCTGTCCGCCCTGCACTCGGTTATCCGGCAGCTGAGTCCGGACCTGAACCGTCAGCTGGCGATGCGGCTCCTCGCACTGGCCGAGAATCCCAGCCTGAACGAGTATGACCAGGTCGAGCTGGCCTCACAGGACCCCCTCAGCCGCGGCCGCCTCGATATTGGTGCGAAGGACCTCTCGACACGAGCCCTGGTCATGGCTGCTGACGCCGCTGCCTTCGCGAGCGACGGAGGCACCGCTACCTCGCTGGCCGGCCCGGACATGGGACGCCTGCTCATCCATGCGGCCCGGCTGGTTCGCAGCGCTGACCAGGAGACCTCCAAGCGCGGCGCCACCGCGCTCGCGCTTGCCTCCAGATTTGAGGCCAGCCTTGCCCACTATGGTGCGGTGATCGCTGTCCACCCGGATGAGGAGGTGCGCGCCGTGGCTGCATCTACGGCGGCCCTGGACGAGGCCACGCAGCGCATCCTTGCAACCGACCCCTCCCCGAAAGTGCGCTCAGGACTGGCCAGCCGCGCTCCCGAGCTCGCCGGCGACGTCCTCGCCACACTGCGCGCGGACGAGCACACCCAGGTGCAACAGGCCCTGGCCACCGCCGGGCACTCAGGCAGCGGCACCCCATCCAGCCCCACCTGAGCATCACAAAGATGCGCACCTGGCGGCGATACCGGGCCCGGCCTCAGTCGGTGCCTGCTGGATGATGCTGTCTGCCCAGCCCCTCGAAGCCGAGGCCATGATGGGTAGCG
>JAWWPY010000017.1:0-3890 GCA_033854735.1 Streptosporangiaceae bacterium
GAAGGAGATTTACCGTGCGCTATCGCCACACCAGACTGCTGGCCGTCATCGCGGTTGCCGGTCTCGTCACCGCGCCAATCGCGGTTACCGCCTCTGCCTCCGCCGCCACCGCCCCGCTGAGCGATGCGCGGGTGGTCGCCCACTTCGCCAGCAGTGCCCTGCAGAATCCGGAGAACATCACGCTGCAACCCGGCGGGGCCGCCGACGTCACCTTCACCAGGGCCAGGCAGATCGCCCAGATCGGCACGGACGGCTCGGTCTCGATCCTGGCCACCCTTCCCGCGCCGGCCACGGGCACCGCGACGGCGTCCGGCATCGTGCGCGCCCCGGACGGCTCCCTCTACGTCAACTACAACGCGGGCAGCCAGTCGGGTATCTGGCGAGTCCCCCCGGGAGGCGGCACTGCCGTAGAGGTCGCCGCGCTGCCCGACGTGAAGGTCATCAACGGCCTGGCGATCGACGATGGCGAGGATGCCCTGTACGCCACCGATTCCACCACCGGCACGGTGTGGAAGATAGCGCTCAAGTCCGGCACGGCATCGGTGTGGGCGCAGGGCACGGACCTCGAGCCGGCCACCGTGAACAGCTCCGGGCTCGGGGCGAACGGCATCAAAGTCCACGACGGCGCGGTCTGGGTGAGCAACACCGACAAGGGCACCCTGCTGCGCATCCCCATCGGCCCGCACGGCACGGCGGGAGCGGCCACCACCGTAGCGACGGGCCTGACCGCAATCGACGACTTCGCGTTCACCGGCGACGGCGACACCGTGGTCGCCGCGCTGGACTACGCCAACGAGGTCGCTCTCATCCAGCCGGACGGCACGCACCAGATCGTGCTCACCGCGGCAGACGGGATAGAAAACCCGACCTCCATCGCGGTCCGCGGCTCGACCGTGTATGTGGCGAGCGGGGCGTACTTCACCCACGCCGACCCGAATCTGCTACTCGCGAAACTCGGCTGACGCACCGGCCAGTGGTTCTCCGTGGGCCACTGACACCCGCCAACGACGGTGCCGGTGCGCCGTCAGGTTCGGCGCCACCGACCCGTCGGGGTAGCGGCTGACCCGTCAGCGGTAGCGGTGACGAGCAGCCTGGATGCGGGCAGTCGCCGCTCCTGATGCGGAAGCCTTCAATGAGGCATGCTGGGCGTACACCATCTCCGGGTGCGGCGGTCATCGTCCGTGGCGCGTGCGGCCAGCAGGGCCCCGACCCGGCGGCATGCTCGGCAGATGCCGGCCAGCGGCCATTGTTGACGGAATGGTTGAATCGGGCTAACTGATGCGTAAGCCTGATTTTCCCTGGAGTTTACTGTTCTTCGCCAGCAAGCGAGTGTATAAGTAGTATGTTTCCTGATGACCTGGATTCTCGCTGCCAATCCCTTTTGCTGCTGGATGGTGCGGAGATGCCGCCCCGCTAGGGATCGGACTCGTCGCGAAGGAGGCCACGAGCGTGATCAGAGCCAAGCGATCGCACTCCCAGCAGAACCGGCATCGCTCGCAGTTGGCCTTACCGTCAGGCGCCTCGTGGTCCTGGCGCCTGTGCAGTTTGGTGATGCTGGGCTTGCTGGCCGTCATCTTGCTTCCGCGGCCTGAGGCGGCCTTCGCCGCGGCCGGCGGTCCCAGGGTCCCGGCCAAGCCGGCGCTGAACGTCGCCGTCATCGGTGACTTCTACTCTTACGGGTACGCGAGCAGCGCCGATCATGCGCTGCAGCAGTCAGCGCCGCCCACGCTCCAGGCGCTCAATCAGATACAGGCGGCGAACCCCGGCGTACAGGTCAACGTGCTGTTCATTCCCGTGCCGGAGGCCACAAGCGCTTCGCTCTTCCAGCCCACCCGGCGCAGCACGTCCTCCGCGCGTCCGGTGCTGATCAAAGCGGTCAGTCACGCCAGCGTCGTGATCGTCGGTGTTGGTTCCAGCAACGCCGGCTTGGCTGCCTCGATGCGGGCAGTCCTGTTCGGCGCCTCAGTTTCGGAGAACGCCTTCTCGCGGTTGATGGCGGCCTTCGACAACGGCTCCGTCCTTCGGGCGCAGACCGCTCTGCTGGACGCCATTGCTGCGAACGCGGCTCCCGGCGCGTCGATTGTCACCCTGGGGTACCCAACTATCCTGGGCGAGCAGCTTCCGTCCGGCTTCACATGGTGGTCACCGTTCACCTGGACCGCAATCAGCCAGCAGCGAGCAAACATGTCTGCTCAGCTCGTTTCCGCGCTGAACACGGCAAACGACCAAGCCACCCGCATCGTTGCCGCTCAGCACTCTGGCCTGCACTTCCTCTACGCGGACCTCTCGCGCGCCATGCAGGGCGCGGGTCCGATCAGTCCGCCGCGCGGACGGCATGCGGCCTCTACGGCCAGCACGGGGGGATCACAGCCGGGCAGCCTGAAGCAGACGATCATCGCCAGCGCCCTGGTGCCCTATGTCGACCAGGCGGCCAACAACGAGCTGGCCGCCAAGGGCGTCCGCGGCTCCCAGAACATCCCGCCGGTTATCCCGAAGCCGCGGTGGAACCTGTCCGTTGTGCTGCCGGTCGCTGTGCCGCCGCAGCACGCGCAATCAAACTCAGCGGTCGGCGCGCCGCCGCCGGACTACCAGAACAACCCGAATTACCAACGTTCATCATTCCCTGGCTTGCCCGCGAGCCCGCCGCAGGTGGGCGCACCGACCGGGAGCAGCCCACAGCCACCCGGCGAGAGCAGGCCGCCGATCTCCCTCTCCCCGCTGCCTTCGCTACCACTCTCGCCCTCGTCGCCCGCTGCGGATCCCCGGCGACACGGCCATCATGGACGCGGCTCTAGCCAGCCCGTGAATACCGCCCAGCCGTCCGCGAGCCCGCAACCGACGGGCAGCACCAGCCAGCCGGCCCGCCGACCGACCGAGCCTGGCCGGCCAATCCCGCAACCGGCGGGCACCGGCCCGGCGGCATCGCAACCGGCGGGCACCGGCCAGCCGGCGCCGCAACCGGGTGGTACCCCTCCAGGCGCTGGCCAGCTGCCCGGGAGCACGCCAGGAAGTTGTCCCGCTACGCTGCCAGCAATGGGCGCCGGCCAGTCGTCTTTGAGATCCCTGTGTCCTGGCCCGAACTGCGGCCTGGTGTGTGCCCCCCAGCCGGCCCCGACCCCGCCCGCACCGTCCGCGTCAGCACCGTCCGCGTCAGCACCGTCCGCGTCAGCACCACCAGTTACTCCATCACCGGCCGCGGTATCAGCGCATGCGCCAATGGCAACCTTTGGTGTTGGCGGTGCTGGCGGCGGCGTTGCTCCGGCTTCGGCACCTGCGAACGTACCGGCTCCTAGCTCCGTGCATACACCGATGATCCCTGCTCCCCCGGCACCGCTCCCGGAGCCGATCGCTCCGCAGGAGGCCGCGGGGGTGGCCACCAGCCCGGGTACGGGCACCAACTCGGGTGGGGGGACGAGCAGCACCCCGGCCATAACGCCCACCCCGGCCACCACAACCAGCGTGGCCAACACAGCCAGCGTGGCCACACCAACCATCCCGGCTACGGCGGCCTCGTCGGCCGGCGCCACCACCAGCACGGCCTCTCCGGCCGCTGCAACCACGGCGCCCACCACTCCAGCGACAGCAGCTACGCCAGCCACGCCCCCCTCAGCCCCGACCACCCCTCCGGCCCCGCCGACCACCCCTGCCGCCGCCACCAGGGTAAGCGCGGCCGCCACCACGGCGAGCGCGGGTCCACCCACCACCCCCAGCGACCCGGCCACCACCGCAACGAGCGGCGCCACCAGCGTTTCGGGCGTCACCGCATCCGCCCCGCCCGCGAGCACCGCAACTCCGGGAGGCGTCTGAATGACCGCGGGGATCCGTTGATTGGAACGCCCAGCGAAAACAACTGAACACGAACCATTCCGGCGAATTAACCAGACCGGGTC
>JAWWPY010000018.1:0-17055 GCA_033854735.1 Streptosporangiaceae bacterium
ATCGAGTCGATGTAGAACAGGGCGGGCCGGTAGGCGACCTGCACCAGGACGCGCAGCACCAGGCCCGCGGTCAGCAGCACGGCCAGCAGCCAGTGCCGCCGCGCCATCGCGCCCAGGCTCGTCCCGCCCAGGCCGCGTAGTTGCCTAGCGTCTCCCTGCGTTGGCATAAGCCTCATCCCGGCGAAAGGTGGCTATGGTCCGGACGGCCGAACACGGCAACTGGCACCAGACGTCTGAAATGCGTAATTCGGCTGCTCAGGACGGATTGCACAGTGCTGCGCGGCCCCCCGCATTGCCTTGAGTAAGCGTACCGGAACTCTTCGTATCCGACGGCGAGGTTCGCGTCTAACCAGTCGCTATGACCAGAAGTCAGCCCGGTCCTGGCATGCCCCGCTGGCCGGGCTGCGCCGTGCACAGCGCGGCCCAGACCCTCATTAGGGTGGAGAGGTGATTCAGGATTCCCCTTCGAGGACCGCGCTGGTCCGCCGGGCGCGTCGGATCAACCGCGAGCTAGCCGCGTTCTACCCCGACGCGCACTGCGAGCTCAACTTCACCTCCCCGCTCGAGCTCCTCGTGGCGACGATCCTGTCCGCGCAATGCACGGACAAGCGGGTCAACATCGTGACGCCCGTGCTCTTCTCCCGCTACCGGACCGCGGCTGACTATGCTGCCGCCGACCGCGCCGAGGTTGAGAAGATCATTCAGTCCACCGGGTTCTTCCGGGCCAAGACCACCAGCATCATCGGCCTCGGCCAGGCGCTGTGCGACCGGTTCGGCGGCGAGGTGCCCCCGCGGCTGCGCGACCTGGTCACCCTGCCGGGAGTCGGCCGCAAGACCGCGAATGTCGTGCTGGGGAACGCGTTCGGGATCCCCGGCATCACGGTGGACACACACTTCGCCAGGCTCGCCCGTCGCTTCGGCTGGACCACGCAGACTGACCCCGTCAAGATCGAGCAGGAGGTCGGCGCGCTCATCCAGCGCTCGGAGTGGACCGACCTGTCACAGCGGCTGATCTGGCACGGCCGGAGGATCTGCCACGCCCGCAGGCCGGCCTGCGGCGCGTGCCCGCTGGCCCGGCTCTGCCCTTCGTTCGGGGAGGGTCCCACGGACGAGAAAACGGCCCGGGCCCTGGTCAGGGCGGGCCCTTTCTCATGACCCAGGTACCTGACTGGCTGAGCAGCCTGGCCGCCGCGGCGCCCCAGATGACAGTGCCCCCCGCGCTCCGTCCGCCGCCAGGTTCCGGGCGGCCCTCGGCGGTGCTCGTGCTCATCGGGGACGGCCCGGACGGCCCCGACCTGCTGCTCGTCCAGCGCGGACCATGGTTGCGCCGGCATGCGGGCCAGCCCGCCTTCCCAGGCGGGGCGATCGAGGAGGCGGATGGCGGCCCCGTCCCCGCAGCGCTCAGGGAGGCCGCCGAGGAGGCATGCGTCGACGCTTCCGGCGTGCAGGTGCTCGCCGTCCTGCCGGAGTTGTTCATCAGGCGGAGCGGGTTCGCCGTCACGCCGGTCCTCGCCTGGTGGCGCCGTCCGGGCCCGGTAGCCCCCGGCGACCCGGCCGAGGTCATTGGATGCGCCCGGGTGCCACTTTCTGAACTGGCCAACCCGGAGCACCGGTTGACCGTCCGCACCCCGGCCGGCAACGCCGGCCCAGGATTCAGGGTGCAGGGAATGCTGGTCTGGGGATTCACCGCCGCACTGGTAGACCTGCTGCTCAAGCTAGGTGGCTGGGAGCAGCCCTGGGACCGAGGTCACGAGGAGGATCTGCCGCCGGACGCGCTCGCGTCAGCGGCCCGTAGCTGAAATCAGTCGTATAGCACGTCTAATGGACGGGGCGACCATCGGGTTGCGCGCTATACGGTGGGTCACGTGTCGGGTGATCTGCTTGATCTGATCTTGATTGTGCTGGCGGCCGCCTTCGCCGTAGCGGGCTACCGCCAGGGCTTCATTGTCGGCGTGCTGAGCTTCGCCGGGTTCCTCGGCGGCGCGGCGATTGGCGCGATTTTCGCTCCGGCGATCGCTCGCGCACTGGCCCATCAGCAGACCAAGCAGGCTCTGGTGGCCATCATCGTGGTCTTCCTCGCCGCGATGATCGGGCAACTGCTGGCCTCCGCGGTGGGGGCGGCGCTCCGGTCCCGGGTGAGCTGGCGCCCAGCTACATTCGTCGATTCCGCCGCTGGTGCCGCGGTGAGCGTGCTGTCTGTGCTGCTCATCGCGTGGCTGATCGGATCCGCGGTGGTGAATGCGCCCTTCGCGACGATCTCCACGCAGGTGAACCACTCCGAGGTGCTCAAGGGAGTGGACGGGGTCATGCCCCCGTCAGCGAGGACGATGTTCTCCGATTTCCGCAGCCTGCTGGCCAGCGGCCCGTACACCCAGGTCTTCGGCGCGCTGGGGGCCGAACCCGCGCTGACCGTGGCGGCGCCTGACCCCCGTGTCCTGTCCTCCGCGGGGCTGCTGCACGCGCGGGACAGCATAGTGAAGGTGATGGGCGTCGCGACGTCCTGCTCACGTCGGATCGAGGGTTCAGGCTTCGTGTTCGCGCCGAACCATGTGATGACGAATGCGCACGTGGTGGCCGGAGTGAACCAGGACCAGGCCGTGTACACGCGGCTGGGGGCCCATTTCGCCGCCCGGGTCGTTTTCTTTGACCCGGAGCGGGACGTCGCAGTGCTCTACGTGCCGGGCCTCAACGCGACCCCGCTGAACTTCGCCGGGCCCGCCAACCAGGGCGACAGCGCGATAGTCGCCGGCTACCCGCTGGACCACGCCTTCACCGCGGTTGCCGCCCGGATCGACATGAACCAGACGGCCAACGCCCCGGACATCTACCAGGCGCACACCGTGACCCGCCAGATCTACTCGGTGCGGGCACTGGTCCAGGAAGGCAACTCGGGCGGACCGTTGCTCGCGCCGAACGGCCAGGTGGACGGGGTCACCTTCGCCGCGGCCGTCGGGGTGAAGGACACCGGGTTTGCGCTAACCGCTTCCGAGGTCGCATCGGACGCCCAGGGCTCGCGCAGCGCCACAGCGGCCGTGTCCACCCACGGCTGCGCCTAGTCCCCCATCCACGGCTGTGCTCATCTGTCCGGGTGCCCGGCGTGGTCTCGCCTTTGATCCTCCGGGTGACGGCGGGCCCGGTGCCGGCCTGCGCCGGCGGGGCGAGTGCGTTCAGGGCTTCGGTGTCCGGTCGCCAGGAATGGCCCTCGTCCCGGCCTGGTGGTAGGTGGCGGCAAGGTGGTCGTGGAGTTCGGCGTGGCGGAACTGGTAGGCCGGGCCGACGGCGCGGAGCAGGCCGAGGCGGTGTGCGTCGTCCAGGAACGGCATCAGGGTGCGCGGTAGCCGGCCGGCACGGGCCAGCCGGTAGGTGGTGATCAGGTAGGCCATCCAGGCGTGATGGTCGCCGGCCGCGAGCCCGGCCGCGAGCGCGAGCGTGAGACCGGACGTGAGCCCGACCGCGAGCCCGAACGCGGGCGTGCCGGTGAGCCCGGCCGTCAGCCCGGTTGCGAGCCCGCCCGTGAGCCCGCCGGTGAGCCCGACCGTGGTGGCGCGCATGAGGTTGAGGGTCCGGTCGGCTCGCCAGCTGGTCAGCGGCGTATCGGCGTGGCCTGCCGGAGTCGGGGCCTCAGCCCATGCCGTGAGCCCGGCCGCGAGCCCGTAGGTGAGCCCGGCCGCGAGGCCGGTCGGGAGCCCGGCTGTGAGCCCGGCCGGGAGCCCGAATGCGAGCCCGGTCGCGAGCCCCATCGCGAGCCCGGCCGTGATCCCGAGCGTGAGCCCGAACGCGAGCCTGCGGATGAGCCCGCGCGCGGGCCCGGTCCTCGTCCGCGCAGGCGGAGGTCGGCGAAGCCCGGCGGCTGCCGTGGCCATGACCGCGCCGCGAACCCGACCACGAGCCCGGCCGTGAGCCCGAACCCGGCCCCGTAGGCGAGCCCGGTCGTGAGCCCGGTTCTGAAACCCTCCGCGAGCCCGTCCGCGACCGCGGACGGGAGCGCGATCGTGAGCGCGAGCGCGAGCCCGATCGTGAGCCTGCTCGTACGGGTGAGGGCGCAGGTGGTGCGGGCCAGGTGCCACCAGGTGAAGTCGCGGGTGCCGGTGGCGCCGTCGCCGGCCGGCAGGCGGGTCAGGTGGCAGGCGAGGTAGCCGAGCCACCGCCGCACCTGGGCGGGGTTGTGGCGGCGGCGGGGCCGGAACAGGTCGGCGGGGTCGCCGCTCGGCGGCCGGGTGTCGATGAGGGCTCCGATGAGCTGGTCGAACAGGTGGGCGCGCAGCGCGGCTGTGTCGGGGAAACGGCCGGGGTCAAGCAGAGCCGCCGGGTCGGCGGCCGGGGTGATGTAGACAGCGCGCAGCAGCCACAGCCCGAGCGGGCCGGCCGCGATGCCGGCCAGCGCCGCGGCCGGGCCGCCGGGCCGGGCGGGGGCGGTGCGCAGGCAGGTGAGGATCTGCTCCCACACCGGGCCCGGCCGCGGAGGCAGGCACCGCTGCAGGTAGCCAGCGGCCGCGGCGGCGTCCAGCGGGTCGGGTTCGATGACCACCGCCGAGGTGAGCACGTTTCCTGCCGCATCGACGGCGCGGCCGTAATCGGTGGTGCGGCTGGTCACGATGATCTGGTCCGTGCCGCTCAGCGACCGGTTGAGCGCGGTGATCACCGCCGCCTGCGCGGGCGGGGGGAGTTCGTCCAGGCCGTCCAGCACCGGCAGGATCTGCCCGCGGGCCGCGAGGATCGCGGGCGCGCCGGGGCCCAGGCCCGTGGCGCGCAGCGCCGGGTAGTCCTGGGCGAGCCGGGCGGCCAGCCAGTCGTGCAGGCGGGGAAAGGCCACGGTGTCCCAGCCGGCCACCGACAGCAGCACCGGAACCGGCTCGTCCCGGTGCCGGTCGCGGGTGGCCAGCAGTTCCCGCAGCAGCTGCACGGCCAGGGTGGTCTTGCCGGTGCCCGGCCCGCCCAGGATGACCAGGCGGCGGCGGCGCATCGCGCGGAACTCACCGGCCAGGGCAGTGATGTCGTCGCTGGAGGCGGTCACCAGCAGCGAGGCGGGAGTGAGGTTGGCGGGGTGGTCCATCACCTCCCGCCGGGTGAGCCGCCACCGCACCGGGATCGGGTCAGGGTCGTCCAGTGACCGCAGCATCGCCTCAGTGCGCCATTGCTGGCCAACTATCCCGGCCAGCACATTCTTGGCTTCCGCCACATCCTGCGTGGTCGCCGCCGTCCGGGACAGAGATCTGCGCGACCACAGCCATAACGGCACTCCCAAGGTCGGGATCACCAGCACGACCGATACCAGCTGCGCGACGTTCGCCGCGGCCTGCAGGCCGCCGTTGCCCCGCAGCGCGAGCGCGATCACCGCCAGCGCCGTGGCCAGGGCCAGCAGCCCGGCCCACAGCACGACCCCGTACCGCCAGGACCCCCCACCCCTTGCCATGACCATCATCCTGACACCCGGGCACCGTCGCGCAAGCACTGAACGCAGAGCGTGACCAGCCCGCCGTAACCGCAAGGAAACCGGCACCCGAGCAGAAAACCACCCCGTGCCAATCATCGTGACCAGGTTCCAGCTAACGTCTCCCGGCTCAAGCAGCTCAGCCACATGATCGGTCACGATGACAAGCCCGCATGTGTCCGTACATGGTCGTGGCCCAGTAGCCTTCAGCGTTGCGCTGTCATTAGAAGCACTGCTAGCATTGCAGTCAAGAGGACATTGAGGAGGACGCGATGGCCACGCTGACGATCCGGGGGCTTGACCCGGTGACGCATGCGCGGTTGCGCGTCGAGGCTGCCCGGCACGGCCGGTCTATGGAAGCCGAGGTCCGGGCCATCCTCCAGGAGCGGCTGATGCTCAGTCCCGCCGAACATGGCCTCGGGAGTCGCATCCGTGCCCGCTTCCAGGGGCTTGAAGGTGATCTGGTGCTTCCCGACCGCAGCGGCGAACTGCCGCGTGCGGCGGAGTTCGACCTGTGATCGTTCTCGATACCAACGTCATCTCCGAACTAGCCCGCCAGGTGCCTGACCCTGGAGTGCTCTCCTGGCTTGACTCTCTCGAAGTCTCCGATGTGGCCACGACCGCGGTTACCGCCGCCGAGTTGCGGCATGGCGTTGTGAGGCTTCCCGATGGTCACCGTAAGCGGGAGCTGACTCTAGTGATCCACGGCATCCTGACCGAAGACTTCCACGGCCGGGTACTTCCCTTCGATGAGCGCGCCTCCGTGCGGTACGCGCAGATCGTCACCGGCCGTGAGCGAATCGGCAGGCCCATCGGCGTCGCCGACGCTCAGATCGCAGCCATCTGCCGCGACCTGGGCGCCATCCTGGCCACCCGCAACACCACCGACTTCGAGGAAACGGGAATAGAACTCAACAATCCCTGGAAGCTCAGCTGATTTCGGAGATCCGCCTCGCGGCCGGCCAATGCACTAGGTCCGGGCTGGGCCCAACGTCAGCCGCAGGCGCAGCGCTTGTGCCGCTACCGGGGTAGCGCCGTCTTCCTCGATCCGCGCGGCCAGCCGGGCGCACTCCCGGGCGAGGCCAGCGGCGTCGATGCCGTAGGGCGCGGCCGTGGCGTACCCGCCGACCGCTTGACCGCCCCGGCGCAGTAGGGCGGCGGCTCCCCGGGCATTGCCGCGCTCCGCGTGGGTGAGGCCCACCGCCACCTGGGCCAGGCCGCGCCATAGCTCCCGTTCCGCCTGGGGTGCCGCCTTCCACGACGCCTCAAGGACCTCGTGAGCGTGGAACGGCCTCCCGGAGTCGAGCAGGCGCTGGGCCAGCGCGAGGGCGTCGGCCGGGGGCAGCAGCAGGTCGTCGGGGATGCGGTCCTCCGCCTGTGCGTCAGGGGACTGGGCATCGCGGGGCTGGGCGTCGCGGGGCTGGGCGTCGCGGGGGAGGGGCCGCCCTAGCGCGTCGCGCGGCCTGGCGTTGCGCGGGCGCCCAGCGGGATCCCGGTCCCGGCCCGGGTCACCTGGTCCGCGCGGTGTCATCGCTCGGGTTCTGGGTCGGCCAGCCAGCCGATCAGCTCGGTGTCGAAGCGATCCGGCTGCTCCTCGTGCGGGAAGTGACCGGAGCCGTCGAGCAGCCGCCACCGGTACGGGGCCTCCACGTGCCGGCCCGATCCGCGCGCGGTGCCCGGCAGCACGCAGGTATCGAGGGCTCCGTGCAGATGCAGGGTGGGTGCCTGGATCGGCGCGCGCATCCGTCTCGCGTAGCGCATCCCGTCGGGCCGCACCCGCGAGCGCAGGAACCAGCGGTGATACTCCAGCGCGGAGTGCGCCACCGACGGAATGCACATCGCGGCGCGGTACCGCCGCTCGGTTTCCAGGTCGGGCCAGCCGGGGCGCGACCAGGAGCGCAACATACGGCCAACCTGGCGGGCGTCGTCCTTGACCAGGTGCCGTTCGGGCAGCACCGGAACCTGGAAGCCGAACGCATACCCGCTGTGCCTGCCCTGGCCCAAAGGATCTGTCAGCACGGCGGATCGCATCCGCAGCGGGTGGGCGACGGAGACGATCCCGAGCCGCCGCACCACCTTGGGGAAATAGGCCGCCATGGTCCAGGCCACCAGGCCGCCCCAGTCGTGGCCGACGACCACGGCGTTCGCTTCACCGAGCGCCCGGACCAGCCCGGCGGCATCGGAGGCGGCCGTCACCAGGTCGTAACCCCGCGGCGGCTTGTCGCTTCCGCCGTATCCCCGCAGGTCGGCCGCGACAGCCCGGTAGCCCGCCGCCGCCAGGGTCTCCAGTTGGTGCCGCCAGGTCCACCAGAACTCTGGAAAGCCATGCAGCAAGAGCACCAACGGTCCCTCGCCGTTCTCAGCGATGTGAAACCGGGTCCCGTTGGCACTGACCGGCCGGTGCGACCACGGGCCGTCGACGTAGATCGCCGTGTCACCCCGCAGGGTCATGACTCACCCTGCCTCGACCGCCGGGCGGCCCAGGCTCTCCTCGTCGCCGCGCTTCAGCATCGCAAAGTCCTCTTGCACGGTCTTCCTGGTCTTGCGCAGGGCGGCGAGCCCGCGCACCTTCACCACGACAATCAGGATGACCGCTCCGGCCAGCACCACGCAGACGCCGGCCACGATGAGGAAGGCGGCCCACGACCAGATGCCCAGTGTTATCAGGCCGTAGGCCAGCGCGAAGCAGGACAGCACCACGACGAGGCAGCCGGACACGGCCGCGATGGCGAGCAGCGCGGCGGCCAGGCCCAGGCGCCGGACATCCGCGCGCAGTTCGAGCTTGGCCAGGTCGAGCTCAAATCTGACCAGCTGGGTGACGTCCCTGACGGCCTGCGCTACCAGGTCGCCGACTGACTGCCCGCTGTCGCTGTCGAGAGACTGCGGCGCTGTCGGCTTGGCCATCACGTACTCTCCCCTCCTGCGCTCCTGGCTCTGGTCTCGTGGCTCTAGTCTCGCGCACCCCAGTCCTTCGCGCGCGCATGAGCATCAGCCATGCCAGGCTGGCAGGACTTCGCCTGGGAGTGTTGTGACTCCCGGGACACCGGCCCCCACGGCAAGTGATCTTACGGGATTGACGGGAAACATAATGTCCCGCCCCGCGAGCACGGCGAACGGCGCCCCGGGCCGGGGCGCCGTTCCCTGACACGTCAGGCTCGGGGTACCAAGCGTGCACCTCATGCTGCCGGGCAGGTCACTGAGCCGTGGCGCCACTTGCGGGCGCTATCCGGCTGTCACTGTGCCTGCCTCGGCACGCCTCCCGCGGCTGGTCGCGCGTGGGTTCCCGGCTGCCGTGTCCGGACGCGAGTCCGTGACACCTTTCTACGACGGATCCGCCGCGGAGCATAGCCCTGGGCGTCATCAATTCGTTATCTCGATCGGTTCACCCGGTCACATGCCCGCGGCAGGGAGTCACGCTGAGGCGGCGTGGCCGCCCCGCGGCGGCGCGCGGCGGGCCCGCCCGGAACCGCCGCACCGCGGGCGGGCGCCGCGCGGTGAGCGGGCCGCGGGCAGAAATCGCTGATCGGGGGCAGGGTGAAGGCGAGCCCCTGGGCGCTGTCGCCCGCCATAGCGGCGATCCTCTTGTCCCAGGTCAAAGAATGCGAAGAGTTTTGGCCCGCACCCTCGACGTAACTGCTCCTGGTCCGGCAGCATAGGACCAAGTGACTAATCGGTGCCATCTCCGGTGACTGGTTGGTAACTTGGCCTTGATGCGCATAGGCTTTGCTGGATGACGGGCCCGGCTCTGCCCCCCCCGGAGCCGGACCGTATGGCGACCCCCGCTCTCCCCCCCGGCGGGGGTCGCCGCATTGTGGTCGGGGCCGGTTTCCATTCCGATGGGAGCCGGCCCCACCTCTCGTAGAGACCGGTCCCAGGCCTCCGGAAGTGGCCCGTAGAACCCTGGCCACGGCCCGCAACGCCCAGTAGTCACGGGGATGCTGCGGGTGACCGGAGCTGTCGCAGGACTCTGGCCGCTGCCCCCGGACTTTCACGTCCGCCGCCCGTCGCCAGAAAGTCTGGTCAGCGGCTGCGGGAGCCCTCCAGCAGACACTCAAGCAGCAGCACCGCGCCATTCTTGGAGAGCGGCTCATTGCCGTTACCGCATTTGGGGGATTGGATGCAGGATGGGCAGCCTGCCTGGCACTCGCAGCTGCGAATGGCCTCGGCCGTGGCCCGGAGCCATTCCGGTGCCGCCCGGTAGCCACGTTCGGCAAAGCCCGCACCGCCGTCGTGACCGTCATACACGAAAACGGTCAGCTGGCCCGTCGCGGGATGGACATCGGCGGAAACTCCGCCGATGTCCCATCGGTCGCAGGCGGCGAACAGCGGCAGCAACCCGATCGACGCGTGCTCAGCCGCATGCGCGGCACCGGCCAGATCGACCCCCAGGCCGGCCAGGACGGACCGCTGGGTGTCGGGGATGGTCCACCAGACGGCGCGGGTGCGCAGGGTGCGTGGTGGCAGGTCGAGAGGCACCTCACCCAGGGGACGCCCGGTCTCGAGCCCGCGCCGCACGAACGAGGTGACCTGCCGTGTCACCTGGACATCACCGAAATGCACCACGGCGCCGCCCCACGCGGACCGGCGCAGCTCGGCGGCGACCTCGATGGCGGTTACCTCCCGGGCGGACGTGGCGTACCCGGGGTCGGCCGTCTTCACCAGGGCCACGCTGTCGGCCAGGTCCAGCCGGTCGACCAGGTACATCTCGCCCTGATGCGGGTAGACGGCCCCGGTATGCACCAGCACGTGGGCGGAAGGCTCGTCCACCGTCCCGACCAGCCTGCCGGTTGGCGCTTCGACGATCTTGACGGGACGGCCGCCGGTCCCGCGCAGGCCGGCTCGCGCCGCGCGGCCACGGCGGGTCCAGCAGATGACCGGCCCCCGGCGGCGCAGCATCCCGCGCCGGATCAGGGCCTCGGCCACCACGACCGACTCCGGCCCGAACAGGGCCAGGTCAGCCTCGGTCAGCGGCAGTTCCGCCGCGGCCGCACACAGGTGCGGGGCCAGCACGTACGGGTTACCTGGGTCAAGCACGGTCGCTTCCACGGGGCGGCGAAGCAGCGCCTCAGGATGGTGGACCAGGTACGTGTCCAGCGGGTCATCACGCGCGATCAGCACGGCCACCGCGCCGCGGCCATCCCGCCCGGCGCGGCCGGCCTGCTGCCAGAGCGCTGCCCTCGTCCCCGGCCAGCCGGCGATGAGCACGGCGTCCAGGCCGCTGATGTCGACGCCAAGCTCCAGTGCCGTGGTGGCGGCCAGGCCGGTGATGGCTCCCGTCCGCAGCGCCTGCTCCAGTTCGCGCCGGTCCTCGGGGAGGTAGCCGGAACGGTAGGCGGCGACCCGCTCACCGAGCCCCGGGGTGCCCGCCTCGGCGAGCGCCCGCCGCGCGCCCATGGCGACCGCCTCGGCACCGCGCCGTGACCGGGAGAAGGCGAGGGAAGGAACGTTCCGCGCCACCAGGTCGGCGAGCAGCCCGGCGGCCTCGGCGGTGGCGGTCCGCCTGACCGGCGCGCCGGCCTCTCCCCGTGCGCTGGTGAGCGGGGGCTCCCACAGGCCGAACGTGATCGGCCCGCGTGGCGCGGCGCTCTCGGTCACTTCCTCGGCGCGCTGCCCGGTGAGCAGCAGTGCGCACGCGGCGGGCTCGCTGATGGTGGCCGAAGCCAGCAGGAACACCGGGCCGGCCGGCCGCGCCGCACCCCCGTGGTGCATGGCGATTCTGCGCAGCCTGCGCAGCACATGCGCGACGTGCGAGCCGAACACCCCTCGGTAACCGTGGCATTCGTCCACGATCACGTACTGCAGCCTGCGGAAGAACCCGTTCCACCGCGCATGCCGCGGCAGCAGCATGTGGTGCAGCATGTCCGGGGTGGTGAGCAGGTAGGCGGCGTGGGCCCGGGCCCAGTCGCGCTCCGCGGCGGGTGTGTCCCCGTCCAGCACGGCCGCCCGGACGCCGTCGATGCCGAGCGCGCGGACTGCGCGCAACTGGTCAGCGGCGAGTGCCCGGGTCGGCGCGATATACAGCGCGGTGCCGCCCTCCAGTACCGCGGTAAGCGCGGGCAGCAGGTAACCCAGCGATTTGCCGGACGCGGCGGGAGTCGAGATGATCACGTTCTGGCCGGAGCGGGCCAAGTCGGCCGCGACGGCCTGATGCTCCCACGGCGCGGGTACCCCGACGCCGGAGAATCGCCCGGTGAGCTCGGCAGGTACCCACTCGGGCCAGGGTGCCCGCTGCCCGGTGCGGGCCGCGATCTGCTCCACGTGGACAAGCCGTCCCGACTCCGCGCCCAGGCGCAGGATCAGGGCGGCGGCAGAGTCCGCCCCGGGGGCGAGTGAGGTCAGCGCAGCCATCGACTCCAGTGTGACATCTGTAGGCGAGGTGCCTCGAAGCGTGAACTCGTGTAGACATGACCTCAGAGCGTGGTTGAATGCGCGACGGGATTAGGTGCCCTCCCGGCGGGGATGTTCGGCTGCGCTCCGGTTGGAAGGCAACGACGGCAGTTATGGCGCTGGAGGATTTGTGGACCTGAAGCTGGACCACCACACGAAGGACGGGATTGAAGTCGTCGACGTGGAGGGCGAGATCGACGTCTACACGGCGCCGCGCCTGCGCGAGCTTCTCATCGAGCTCGTCAACAGCGGGCACTACCAGCTCGTGGTGAACATGGAGAAGGTCGAGTTCCTGGACTCGACGGGCCTCGGGGTGCTCGTCGGCGGCCTCAAGCGCGTCCGGGCGCACGACGGGTCGCTGGATCTGGTCTGCACCCAGGAACGCATACTCAAGATCTTCCGGATCACGGGCCTCACGAAGGTCTTCGGCATCCACGACACCGTGGACGAGGCCATCACCGTGCGGAAATCGGAGAAGTAGCGGCCTGCTGCTGACTGCATCGATGGCCACAGTTGAAATGAGCTTCACGCCGCTGCCCGTGCACGTACGCACGGCGCGGCTGGTCGCCACGGCGGTAGCGCGGCGAAGCGGCGTGCAGGAAGCGCTCCTCGACGAGGTCCGCCTCGCTGTCGGTGAGGCGTGCTCCCGCGCCGTGGAGGCGCACCGCGTGCACTGCCCGACCGAGCCGGTCCGGATCGAACTGACCGGCACCCAGGGGCGGTTCGAGGTGGTCGTGACCGACGCGGCCGCCCGGGATGACGACGGCGCCCATGATCACGAGGGTGCCCGTGATCACGAGGGCGCCCGTGATCACGAGGGCGACAGTCCCGCCGGGCCGGGGGCCGCGAACGGCCTTCCCGCGCCGGGCAGCGGGTCCGATAACGGCTACCTTGGCGCGGATGGCAGCCTGGACGACCCGGAAGCTCTCCTGCCGCAGGGCCTCGGCCTCGCCGTGATCGCCGGTCTCGCTGACGACGTCAAGATCTCCCGGACGGCCGGCGGGCTCAGTATCCGGATGAGCTGGCCTTCCGGCGACTACACAGGCTGACCGCGCGGTCAGCGGCGAAGCGGGCTGGGTGCCCGGGATGTCCGCTGGCGGTCGCCGGTAGGCGCGCCCGCCGGGACCATGTGCCAGCCCAGCAGCATCAATGTGTGGTTACCTTTCCATTACGAACGCATCCCGACACACTCAGGTCGGGCCCCCGGCTTCGCATCCGCGTGCCCGCCTGCGTAGACTCCCGGCACTGCCGTGGTCGTACTTGCGCATATCCAGTGTCAATGCCTGGCTACCGCAGTGACGGTAGTGGCGGATACGGGCGGACCTGAGCCGTGTGGCCTGTCAAGGAGGACAGATGTATAACCTCGCCGCAGGCGGTGGGGCGGTCGGTGTGAGCGGCTCCAACCTGACCTGGGTTGTCGTCGTCGCCGTGATCGCGCTGCTCGCGCTGGCCGTGGCAGGCTGGCTGGTCCGCGAAGTGCTCGCCGCCAGCCAGGGCACCGAGAAGATGCAGGAGATCGCCCGCTCCATCCAGGAGGGCGCCGCGGCCTACCTGCGGCGCCAGTTCCGCACCCTCAGTGTCTTCGTCGTCGTGATCTTCTTCGTGCTCCTCCTGCTGCCCGCGGACACGGCGTCGGTGCGGTGGGGCCGCAGCATATTTTTCCTGGTAGGAGCTGGATTCTCGGCCCTGACCGGGTTTACCGGGATGTCGCTGGCCGTGCGCGGCAACGTGCGGGTGGCCGCCGCCGCGCGCGCGGGCGCGGCGGGTGAGCGGCCCGCCATGCGGATCGCCTTCCGCACCGGCGGCGTGGCGGGCATGTTCACCGTCGGCCTCGGCCTGTTCGGAGCGGCGGTCGTGGTGATCCTCTACAAGGCGAACGCGCCGAGCGTGCTTGAGGGCTTCGGTTTCGGCGCGGCGCTGCTCGCGATGTTCATGCGGGTCGGCGGCGGCATCTTCACCAAGGCGGCGGATGTGGGAGCCGACCTGGTGGGAAAGGTCGAGAAGGGCATCCCGGAAGATGACCCGCGCAATGCCGCGACGATAGCCGACAATGTGGGCGACAACGTCGGCGACTGCGCTGGCATGGCAGCGGACCTGTTCGAGTCCTACGCGGTGATGCTGGTCGCCTCGCTGATCCTCGGCAAGGCCGCCTTCGGCTCGGATGGCCTGGTCTTTCCCCTGATCGTGCCGATGATCGGGGTAATTACCGCGGTAGCCGGCATTTTCGTGGTGGCCCCGCGCAAGGGCGACCGCAGCGGGATGACCGCCATCAACCGCGGCTTCTTCGTCTCGGCGCTCATCTCGCTGGTGCTGGTCGTCGGCGCGTCGTTCCTCTACCTGCCGGCCAAGTTCAGCGAGCTGAAGGGGGTCACCGACGCCTCGATCCTGAGCCACGGCGGCAACCCGCGGCTGCTCGCCATCGGCGCGGTGCTCATCGGCTTGGTGCTGGCCAGCGCCATCCAGTTGCTGACCGGGTATTTCACCGAGACCAACCGGCGCCCGGTCAAGGAGATCGGGGAAAGCTCGCTCACTGGGGCGGCCACGGTCATCCTGTCCGGCATTTCGGTGGGCCTGGAGTCGGCTGTCTACTCGGCCCTGCTGATCGGCGGGGCTGTCTACGCGGCCTTTCTCCTCGGTACCGGCAACGCCACCATCGCGCTGTTCGCGGTGGCCCTGGCGGGCACCGGCCTGCTCACCACCGTGGGTGTCATCGTGTCCATGGACACGTTCGGCCCGGTCTCCGACAACGCGCAGGGCATCGCCGAGATGTCCGGTGACGTGACCGGCGAGGGAGCGCAGGTGCTCACCCGCCTGGATGCGGTCGGCAACACCACGAAGGCCATCACCAAGGGGATCGCGATCGCGACCGCGGTCCTCGCGGCGACTGCCCTGTTCGGCTCGTTCCGCACCACGGTGGAGGGCGCGCTCGGCAAGGCCGCTGGCACCTTCAGCCTGTCGGTGGACCGGCCTAATGTCCTTGTCGGCATCATCATCGGCGCCTCGGTGGTGTTCTTCTTCTCCGGTCTCCTGATCATGGCGGTGGGCCGGGCGGCCGGTCGGGTCGTCTACGAGGTACGCGAGCAGTTCCGCAATCACCCGGGGATCATGGACTACACGGAGAAGCCCGAGTACGGCCGGGTGGTGGACATCTGCACCAAGGACTCGCTGCGCGAGCTGGCCACGCCGGGTCTCCTCGCCGTGCTCACCCCGATAGCGATCGGGTTCGCGTTCGGTTACGCCCCGCTCGGTGCTTTCCTGGCCGGTGCCATCGCGGCTGGTGCCCTGATGGCGGTGTTCCTGTCGAACTCCGGTGGCGCCTGGGACAACGCCAAGAAGCTCGTCGAGGACGGCAATTACGGCGGCAAGGGCTCCGAGGCGCACGAGGCCACCATCATCGGCGACACGGTCGGTGACCCGTTCAAGGACACCGCGGGCCCGGCCATCAACCCGCTGATCAAGGTGATGAACCTGGTGTCCCTGCTGATCGCCACGAGCGTGGTCAAGTACAGCCACAACCTCGGGCTGCGCGCAGCTGTCGCCATCGTCGCCGTCGCCATCGTGGTGACGGCCATCGTGATCTCCAAGCGACGCTCAGCGAGCATCTCCGGGGGCGGCGCAGGCCGCCCCGCGCCGGGCGCGACGGCGGAAGGGCCCGACAGCGAGCAGGCCATCGCGGGCGGCGCTGCTGGTGTCGACGCGACGGGTATCTCCCCGGATCAGGCGGCGTCGCCTTCGTCGGCCGCCTCCACCTCGTCGCGCGAGACACCCAGCAGGTAGAGCACCGCGTCGAGGTAGGGGACGGTCAGTGAGGCGTCCGCGGCGTCCTTGACCACCTGCCGGGCGTTGAAGGCGATGCCCAGGCCTGCAGCGGCGATCATGTCGAGGTCGTTGGCGCCGTCACCGACGGCGACCGCCTGGCTGAGCGGGATCCCGGCCTCGGCCGCGAACCGCCGGAGGGCGTCCGCCTTGCCCGCCCGGTCGATGACCGGCCCGGTCAGCCGTCCGGTCAGCTTGCCGCCGACGACCTCCAGGGTGTTCGCCGCTGCGTAGTCGATGCCGAGTTCCGCGGCCAGCCGGTCGGTGATCTGGGTGAAACCTCCGCTGACGATCCCGCACCGGTAGCCGAGCCTGCGCAGTGTGCGGATCAGCGTCCGGGCCCCCGGGGCGAGTTCCAGGTCGCGCCGGATGTCGTCGAGCACCGACGCGTCCAGCCCGGCGAGCATGGCGACCCGCTCCCGCAGCGATGCGGCGAAGTCCAGGTCGCCGCGCATCGCTGCGTTGGTGATCTTGGTGATCTGGTCGACGCACCCGGCGCGCGCCGCGAGCAGGTCGATGACCTCGCTTGTGATCAGCGTCGAGTCGACGTCCATGACGACGAGCCGCATGGCTCGCCGGTGCAGGCCGCCGCGCTGCACCGCCACGTCGACGCCCTGCTCGGCAGCCTGGCGGGCCAGCGCGGCGCGCAGGGCGTCGGGGTCGGCGCCGGACACGTCGAGCTCGATACAGGTGACCGGCCGGTCGGCGAGCCGGTCGATCCGGTCGATGTTGGCGCCGCCGACCGCGATCTGACCCGCGATCGCGGCGATGGCGGCCGGGGTGAGCGGGCGTCCCAGGACCGTCACGTGCAACTGGCCACGCCGCCGCGGTGGCTCCCCCGAGCCCATCGTGATCTCGGCGTCCAGGCCCAGATCGGCGGCGAGCACGCGGACGCCGCGATGGATCGCGGTCAGGTCCGGATCACGGGCACAGGCGAGCAGGGCGCCGAGCACCAGCTTGCCCCGGATGACGACCTGCTCGATGTCCAGGACGCTCAGCTCGTGCGCGGCCAGCACGGTAAACAGGCGTGCCGTGACCCCCGGCCGGTCCCGGCCGGTCAGGGTCACCAGGAGGGTGGTATTCGGAGCGCCCATTGCGCAGGTAACGCTACCCGCGCCCGGCTACCTCCCAGGCACCCCGCCCCTGGGCAGCCCCGGGCATCACCCCTGGATAATCGGGGCTCGTCTGCGGTCAGGGCAATAGCAGGTGAACGTCGCCGAACTCGTGCCACAGGTACCGCTGCCCGGCCGCAGCGTCGTAGCAGCGGCGCAGCAGGTCCGGATCCGCGAACGCGCCGAGCATGAGCAGGTGCGAGGAGCGCGGCTCATGCAGGCCGGTCAGCAGCCCATCCACCGCGAGCAGCCGCCCCGCGGGGGTGACGATGTGCGCGGTCCACCCGGCGCCGGCGGCCCCGGGCCGCC
>JAWWPY010000019.1:0-3426 GCA_033854735.1 Streptosporangiaceae bacterium
TGCACTCAGCAACTCGACCATCGATGGCCTCTACATCCAGCACGCCAAGGTGGGCATCTGGCTGGACGGCCCGATGACGAACCTGAAGATCACCAATAACGTCATCGTCGACCAGATCGCCGACGGCATCAACTTCCACACCGGGGTCACGAACTCCACCGTGTCGAACAACTTCATCCGCAACACGGGTGACGACGGCCTGGCCATGTGGTCGGAGAAGGCCGAGGACGCCCACGACACGTTCGACCACAACACCGTGCAGACGCCGGTCCTGGCGAACGGCATTGCCATCTACGGCGGCACGGACAACACGGTCTCAGGCAATCTCATCGCCGACCCGATCCGTGAGGGGAGCGGCATCCAGGCCGGGTCCCGCTTCGGCTCGGAGGCGTTCACCGGGAGCCTGCAGATTACGGACAACACCACGGTGCGGGCCGGGACGTTCGAGCTGAACTGGAATATCGGCCTCGGCGCCATCTGGATCTACGCGCTCGAGAAGAACATCAATGCCGACATCGAGGTGACCGGGGACAATTTCCTCGACAACACCTACAACGCGATCATGCTGGTCTCGGACTTCTCGGTGAAGGACCTGTATTCAATCACTAACGTTCATTTCAGGGATATCAAGGTCGACGGCACGGGCACCTCGGTAGTCAGCGCCCGCACCGCCGGATCCGCGTCCTTCCAGAACGTCCAGGCCCGCAACGTCGGGGCGGTGGGCGTCAACAACTGCGGGTCCTTCCACTTCACCGCGGCCGGATCGGAGTTCTCGCTGACCGACCTGGGCGGCAACACCGGAGGCGGCACCACCGGGCCCTGGCTCGCCCCGTGGGAGCTGCCGAACACCATCACCTGCAACGACCGTCCGCCAGTCGTCCCGCCGCCGCCCCCCTCGCCCTGGTGACCCTCCGGGTGAGGCCGGCGGCCAGTCGGTGGCCCCGGGCGGCGGGTGGCGCCCGGGTCGTGGTGGCCCGGGTCGGCTGGCGGGAGCATCAGCCCTACGGCCGCCTCCCGGAGGTCCCCGGTGAAGTCGACGCGGGTGCCCAGCCCGGGCTCGCCGGATGCCTCCGCGCTGGCCCGGGCGGCCAGTGCATCGACGACGAGCTGGACCAGCAGGTCACAGCGGTGCCGGAAGCGGCGCCGGTCCAGGCCAGGCAGTTGCTGGGCGAGCAGGCGGGATGCCTCGCGGAAGCTCGCAGTCGAGGAATCGTCCAGCTCCGCGGCCAAGGGCGCCCAGTACCGCTCGGCGGCAAGGCGGCCGCTCCCGTCCGCTGACACGCCGCCCGGTTCAGCGCCGGATGGCCGGACGACCATGATCCTGGTCGATCAGTGCGAAATGACAGCACCTTTTTGCCCAGGATCCTGGAAGTCGGAGGGGCCAGCCGGGGGTCGGGTGGGTGCGGGTGGTGATGAGAGCCGCGACGCCGTCGAGGAGGCGGTCCAGGCCGAATCAGCGACACCCTGGTCATCGCCCAGCAGACGACCAAGACCTACGTCGGCCGCATCCTGGCCAAGCTGGACCTCCGTGACCGGGCCCAGGCCGTCGTCTTCGCCTACGAAACCGGCCTCGTCACGCCCGGCGGATCAGCCCCGCCAGGATCGACCCCGGCGGGATCGACCCCGGCCGGATCAAGCCCGGACCCGGGGCCCCATCAATGAATACGCCAAGACGGCCAGCCGGAACCCCGCAGTCCGGCTGGCCGCCTCAATTCCGCGGCGGGCATCAAGCCCGCCCTGATGGGACCAGCCTGCCCGAGGGCGATTGAGCCGGGATTGACCCTGCCTTGAGTCCGGATCATGGCCAGGGCAACTCAAGATTGTGTCGGTGCCCTTGTCCATCTGGCCACTCGTACGCCCGAAAGCCTTATCAGCGAAGCGGAGTTGGACGTGGCCGGAGACCGGCTCATGGATCTGCTGGCCACGCACGATGAAGTCGTCTCGGCGGGCGGCGTTGCCTGGAGCGCCACCATCAGCGTGCAGGCCGATCAGGCCCGATCAGCGGTGGACCTGGGCGGGGCGCTTATTGAGGGCCGGGCGGCCGAGGCCGGGTTGCCCGCATGGCCCGTGGTCCGCCTGGAGGCTCTCCGCCAGGACGTACTCGATACCGAGTACGAGCGGCCGACGCTCCCGGCGCTGGTCTCTGCGCCCGAGGCAGCGGGGATCCTGGGGGTGTCGGCCCAGCGGGTCCACGAGCTGGCCGGGGCTAATCCCCGATTTCCCGAAGCCGCCTCCGAGCTCCGGACCGGGAAGCTGTGGCTGCGCGACGCGGTCGTCACGTCTGGTCGGCGCTGGGAGCGCAAGCCGGGACGGCCGCGCTCGGTAACTGCCCTGTCCCGCTGATCCGCTAGCACGCCTCGTCACCCGATGCCTTCCTGGTCGGGCACGCCGGGGTGGTGGCTGATGCATATTCCGGTCCTCGCGGCCGGGGTCGTGTGTGCCGAGGCCGTCCTCCAGTACCTCATGAGACGCAAGTCAGGCGGGCCTAGGGCTGAGTCGTCCTGATCAGGACCTCGATGCCGTCGAGGATGCGGTCCAGGCCGAAGAGGAACTCTTCCTGTTCGTCGAAGCCGGTCGGGTCATCGCCGATGCTGGCCGACCAGGCCAGCCGGTGCAGCCGGGGATAGGTCTGCTCGTCGGCGACTTCCCGTACCAGCCCTTCCCAGGTCCAGGCGGGCAGAGGCTCACTTCCGGTCGTTGCGGCCCGCGCCTGCCGGGCGGCCCGGGCGGCGTCGTGGGCCATCCGGCCTTCGCTGAGCGTGTAAGAGCTGATCAGGCCGATGACCCGGAGCTTGTCCGCGTCGGGCAGGCCGGAATCGTCCATCGCCTCCAGCCCGCGCTCCACGAACGTCAGCGAGTTCGGCGCCATCGGCGGTGCGGCCATCGGCATCTGGGTGATCCACGGGTGGCGGTCGATCATCTCCCGCTGGACCATCGCCCACATCCGCAGCCGGGTCCGCCAGTCATCTCCGGTGATGACCAGTTCCTCGGCCCCCTGGGCGCTGGCGTTCCACATCAGCTGGAGGAGTTCCTCTTTGCTGGCGACGTGCCGGTACAGCGACATCGTGGTGAAGCCCAGTTGATCGGCGACGTGGGCCATGGACACTGCCTCCAGGCCCTCGGCGTCGGCGATCCGGATGGCGGCCGCCACGATCGCGTCGACGGACAGGCCGGGCTTCGGGCCGCGCTGGCCCCGGCCGCGGCGGCCCCAGAGCAGGTCCAGGCCCGGGGGGAGTGGCGGGGACGGCGCGCTCTGAACCGGCCGAACGGCGTCAGCACCCCCGGCGTCCGCCGCGCGACCCCCGGCATCCGCTGCGCGCTGAGCAGGCATCGGCTCCTCCGTCATCCCGCCACCTTACGGGGCCGGCGCGAGCTCAGGGAGGCGGCGCAATACGCGCTTGACCTCAACTGTGTACGACGCATACA
>JAWWPY010000020.1:0-15365 GCA_033854735.1 Streptosporangiaceae bacterium
CGGCCCGGACCCGGCCGGCGCCAGCGCCGTTAGCTCGGCCGGGCGCCAGCGCCGTTAGCTCCGCCTGATCAGCGGTGATGCTCGTTTTGCCTGGTCAGGGGCAACAGAGGGTAGCGGCTGGCTAACCGCCGCATGAATCCTGTTAGGAATCACCTCGGCCCCGCATGGGTAGTGCATGGGCGCCAGCTTGTCCCGGTTTCCAGAGATTCACTGGATCCTGCCGGAGCCGTAAGCAACTCCGGCGGTAACGCCTAGGAGGGCTCCGTGCTCGACCTCATCTACATCGGGCTGACGATCGTCGTATTCGCCGCGCTCTTCCTCCTCATCAAGGGGGTCGAGCGCTTTGAGCGCTGAGAACTGGATCGGCCTCATCGTCGGCGTCCTGCTGACCGTCTACCTATTCGTGGCCCTCGTGCTACCTGAGAGGTTCTGATGAACAGCGCCCTCGCGGGCTGGCTGCAGGTCGCCCTGCTGGTCGCCGCACTGGCCGTGTGCTATGTGCCGCTCGGCAACTACATGGCCCGCATCTTCACAACGGACAAGCACTGGCGGGTCGAGCGAGGCGTCTACCGGGTCATCGGCATCGACTCGGAAGCCGACCAGAAGTGGAGCGCGTACCTGCGCAGCATGCTCGCGTTCTCCGCGGTCAGCGTGCTCTTCCTGTACGGGTTCGAGCGGTTGCAGCATTACCTCCTGCTGTCGCTGGGGATGGCCAACGTGCCGCCCGCCCTGGCCTGGAACACGGCCGCCTCGTTCGTGACCAACACGAACTGGCAGAACTACTCCGGCGAGTCCACCATGGGCTACGCGGTCCAGATGACCGGGCTCGCGGTGCAGAACTTCATGTCGGCCGCGGTCGGCCTGGTGGTCGCGATCGCGCTGATCCGCGGGTTCACCCGGTCGCGGACCGGCAACCTCGGCAATTTCTGGGTCGACGTGACCCGCGCCGTGTTCCGGCTGCTGCTTCCCCTGTCGATTGTCGGAGCGATCGTCTTCATGGCGGGCGGCGTGATCGACAACTTCGCCTCGTACCACACGGTGACCACGCTGTCCGGCGCGCACCAGACCATGGTCGGCGGGCCGGTGGCCTCGCAGGAGGTCATCAAGGACATGGGGAACAACGGAGGCGGCTTCTTCAACGCCAACTCCGCGCATCCCTTCGAGAACCCGAATCCGTTCACGGACTGGTTCACGATCTTCCTCCTGCTGCTGATCCCGTTCGCCACCCCGCGCGCGTTCGGCAAGATGGTCAAGGACAACCGGCAGGGCTTCGCGCTGCTCGCGGTCATGGTGATCATCTGGCTGGCGGCGGTCGGCGGGATCAGCTTCTTCGAGGCCCAGCACGCCGGGATGGCCCCGCAACTCGCGCACGGCGCGATGGAGGGCAAGAACGTCGCGTTCGGCACTCCCGCCTCCTCGCTGTTCGCGGCGTCCACGACGGTCACCTCGACCGGCGCGGTCAACTCCTTCCATGATTCGTTCACCCCGTTCGGCGGCGGCATCGCCCTGTTCGACATCGCGCTCGGCGAGATCGCGCCCGGCGGCATCGGGGCCGGCATGTACGGCATCCTGGTGCTGGCCATCGTCACGGTCTTCGTCGCCGGGTTGATGGTCGGCCGGACCCCGGAGTACCTCGGTAAGAAGATCCGGCCTACTGAGATGAAGTACGCCGCCTTGTACTTCCTGACCCTGCCCGTGGTCATCCTGACCGCGGCGGGGCTGTCCATCGGGACGAGAGTTCCACAGGCATCGATCCTCAACCCGGGGCCGCACGGCCTGACCGAGATCGTGTACGCGTTCGCCTCGATGGCCAACAACAACGGCTCGGCCTTCGCCGGCCTGACCACGGCGACCACCTGGTACAACACGCTCGGCGGGGTCGTCATGCTGCTCGGCCGGTTCGCGCCTGAAATCTTCGCTCTCGGGCTGGCGGGCTCGCTGGCCAGGCAGCAGCCGGTACCGGCCAGCGTCGGCACCCTGGAGACCCACAAACCGCTGTTCGTCGGGATGCTGGTCGGCGTGATTCTCATCCTGGTCGGTCTCACCTACTTCCCCGCGCTCGCGCTGGGACCATTCGCCGAAGGACTGCACTGATGTCTGTGACAACTACGCAGCAGCCTGCCCCCGGCTCCGGCCAGGCCCGGGCTGACGTCCAGCCGCGCCGAATCGGCGGGGGCCTGCTCGACCCGAAGATGCTGTGGAAGGCCACCCCCGACGCGCTGGTGAAGCTGGACCCACGGGTCCAGATCAAGAACCCGGTCATGTTCGTCGTCGAGGTGGGCGCCGCACTGACCACCTACACGGCCATCATCCATCCGTCGATCTTCAACTGGACCATCGTGGTCTGGCTCTGGCTGACCGTGCTCTTCGCCAACCTCGCCGAGGCAGTGGCCGAGGGCCGGGGCAAGGCGCAGGCTGAGACGCTGCGCCGGGCCAAGCGGGAGACCATGGCTCGCCGCCTGGCCGGCTGGCAGCCCGGCCAGGCCGGCCCCGCCGGGAAGCCCGGCCAGGCCAGCACGGACCTCAGCGAGGAGGAGGTGCCGGGCACCCAGCTCACTCTCGGCGACTTCGTCGTGGTCGAGGCGGGCCAGATCATCCCCGGTGACGGGGACGTGGTCGAAGGTGTCGCCTCGGTGGACGAGTCGGCGATCACCGGCGAGTCAGCGCCGGTCATCCGCGAGTCGGGCGGCGACCGGTCCGCGGTCACCGGCGGCACCAAGGTGCTCTCCGACCGGATCGTGGTGAAGATCACCTCCAAGCCCGGAGAGACCTTCATCGACCGGATGATCGCGCTGGTCGAGGGGGCGAAGCGGCAGAAGACACCGAACGAGATCGCGCTGAACATCTTGCTCGCCTCGCTCACGATCATCTTCATGCTGGCCGTCATCACGCTGCAGCCGATGGCCTTCTATTCCAAGGCACCGCAGAGCCTGGTCATCCTGGTGGCGCTGCTCGTCGCGCTGATCCCGACGACCATCGGCGCGCTGCTGTCGGCGATCGGCATCGCGGGCATGGACCGGCTGGTGCAGCGGAACGTGCTGGCCATGTCCGGCCGGGCAGTAGAGGCGGCCGGAGACGTCAATACCCTGCTGCTGGACAAGACCGGCACGATCACCATCGGCAACCGGCAGGCCAGCGAGTTCCTCCCGGTCGGCGGCGTCACCCCGCAGGAACTGGCGGACGCGGCCCAGCTGTCCAGCATGGCCGACTACACGCCCGAAGGCCGGTCCATCGTGGTGCTGGCCAAGGACTCCTACGGCCTGCGCGAGCGGCACGAAGGGGAACTGCAGGGCGCTGAGTTCGTCGAGTTCACCGCGCAGACCCGGATGAGCGGGATCGACCTGGCCGACGGCCGGGAAGTCCGCAAGGGCGCGGCGTCCTCGGTCGCCCAGTGGATCCGCGGCAACAGCGGCACTCCCCCCGAGGAGCTGGGCCAGCTCGTGGACGGCATCTCGTCCGCGGGAGGAACCCCGCTTGTCGTTGCGGAAAAAAATGACGGGACGGCCCGAGCGCTCGGTGTCATTCACCTGAAGGACATCGTCAAGGAAGGTATCGCCGAACGGTTCGCCGAGATGCGCACGATGGGCATCCGGACGATCATGATCACCGGCGACAACCCCCTGACCGCCAAGGCCATCGCCGACGAGTCCGGCGTGGACGATTTCCTCGCTGAGGCCACGCCCGAAGACAAGATGGCACTGATCAGGAGGGAGCAGGAAGGCGGCAAGCTGGTCGCGATGACCGGGGACGGCACCAACGACGCTCCCGCGCTCGCCCAGGCCGACGTCGGGGTGGCCATGAACACCGGGACCTCGGCCGCCAAGGAGGCCGGGAACATGGTTGACCTGGACTCCAACCCGACCAAGCTCATCGAGATCGTGGAGATCGGCAAGCAGTTGCTGATCACCCGCGGCGCGCTGACCACCTTCTCCATCACCAACGACGTGGCCAAGTACTTCGCCATCATCCCGGCCATGTTCTCGGCTGTGATCCCCGGCCTGGCCAAGCTCAACATCCTGCACCTGCACAGCCCGCAGTCGGCGATCACCGCGGCGATCATCTTCAACGCGCTGATCATCGTCGCGCTGATCCCGCTCTCGCTGCGCGGTGTCCGCTACCGGCCGGCCTCGGCCTCGTCGATGCTCCGCAGGAACCTGTGGGTCTACGGCGTGGGCGGGCTGATCATCCCGTTCATCGGGATCAAGGCCATCGACCTCATCATTCAATTCATCCCAGGATTCCGGTGATCTGACCATGAACCGCCTACCCAGCATCGTCCGGCAGCATGTCGCTGCGCTCCGCGGGCTCCTGCTGTTCACCGTGATCTGCGGGATCATCTACCCGGTGGTCATGCTCGGCGTCGCCCAGGTGGCCTTCCACCATCAGGCCAACGGCTCACTGGTCAGCTTCAACGGCCACGTGGTCGGGTCCAGCCTGCTCTGCCAGGAGTTCACCGACGCCAAGGGCAACCCGCTGCCGCAATACTTCCAGCCGCGCCCATCGGCCGCGGTCAACTCGGCCTCCAAGACCGACTACGGCTGCGACCCGGGCTTCTCGGCCGCGTCCAACCTGGGCCCGGACAACCCGGCCCTGGTGACGCTGATCAAGGCTCGCCAGAAGCAGATCGCGGCGTTCGACCACGTCAAGATCTCCCAGATCCCGCCGGATGCGGTGACCGCATCGGCCTCGGGGCTTGACCCATACATCTCGCCCCAGAACGCCGCCATCCAGCTGAACCGGGTGGCGACAGCGAGGCACGCCAGCCCGGCAGCGATCATGGCGCTGGTCAATCAGTACACCCAGGGCCGCACACTCGGCTTCCTGGGCGAACCGCGGGTGAACGTGCTCAACCTCAACATCGCGCTCAACCAAAAGTTCCCAGCACCCTGAGCCGAACGAATGGATGCAGTGGCTCCAGACGAGGGTGCCGGCGGCCAGCACGGCTCGCCGGCACCCCAGCCTTGGCCGGCGCCCCAGGCTGCACCCCGGCCCGTGGCCGGACCCGCGGTGGCACCCGCTCCGGCGACCCGCGTCCTTATCGTGGACGACGAACCCGCCATGCTCCGGGCACTGCTTATCAACCTGCGCGCCCGCGCCTACGACGTCAGCACCGCGCCGACCGGGCGCGCGGCGCTGGCCGAGGCGGCCAGGCGGCCACCGGACGCCATCATCCTCGACCTGGGCCTGCCCGATGTCGACGGCGTCGAGGTGATCCGCGAACTGCGCGGCTGGTCACGGGCACCGGTCATCGTGCTCTCCGGCCGCACCGGGTCCGGGGACAAGATCGGCGCCCTGGACGCAGGCGCGAACGACTACGTCACCAAGCCGTTCTCCATGGAGGAACTGCTCGCCCGGCTGCGGGCCGTGCTCCGCCGGGACGAATCCGCCCCGCACACGTCGCGGGTCAGGATCGGGCGATGCGTGATCGACCTCGGCGCGCACACGGTGACTGATGGCACGGTGACTGACGGCACGGGGATCGACGGCACGGGGCTGGTGCGGCTGACTCCTACGGAGTGGCGGCTGCTGGAGATCCTGCTGCGCTCCCCCGGACGGCTGGTCGGATCCCGGCTGATGCTCCAGGAGGTGTGGGGGCCAGGTTTCGAAAACAACACCAACTACCTGCGCTACCACATGGCCCGGCTGCGCCGGAAGCTGGAGGAAGACCCAGCCAGGCCCCGCCACCTGCTCACCGAACCCGGCATGGGCTACCGCTATCGCCCATAGCCTCTCGTCCGCCCCTTTTCATGATCGTGGTGGATTGGGGGACGCCGACGGCGCCCAATCCACCACGATCATGAAAGCGCACACTGGTAGGAAGACCAGCGAGAAGGAGACCATGAGCCAGCAGGACCGGGGACAGCTCCGGATCTATCTTGGTGCGGCGGCCGGCGTCGGCAAGACCTTCGCCATGCTCGGCGAGGGTCACCGGCGTCTCGAGCGCGGGGCCGACGTGGTCGTGGCGTTCGTGGAGACCCACGCGCGGCCGCTCACTGCCGAACTCCTTGACGGGCTGGAGGTCATGCCCCGGGCCCAGGTGCCTTACCGCGGCACGTTCTTCGAGGAGATGGACATCGACGCCGTGCTGGCCCGCAGGCCCGAGATCGCCCTCGTGGACGAGTTCGCGCACACCAACGTGCCAGGTTCCCGCAACGCCAAGCGCTGGCAGGATGTCGAGGAACTTCTGGATGCCGGCATCGACGTCATCTCCACGGTCAACATCCAGCATCTGGAATCGCTCAACGACGTGGTCCAGAAGATCACCGGCGTACCGCAGCGGGAGACGGTCCCTGACGCCATGGTGCGCGCCGCCGACCAGGTCGAACTGGTCGATCAGACGCCCGAGGCGCTCCGCCGCCGGATGGCGCACGGGAACATCTACCCGCCGGAGAAGATCGATGCCGCGCTGACCAACTACTTCCGCACCGGCAACCTGACCGCCCTGCGCGAGCTGGCCCTGCTCTGGCTGGCCGACAAGGTCGACGAAGGACTGCAGCGCTACCGGGCGGCGCATGACATCCACGGCACCTGGGAGGCTCGGGAGCGGGTGGTGGTGGCGCTCACCGGTGGGCAGGAGGGCGAGACGCTGATCCGGCGCGCAGCCCGGATCGCGGCCCGCTCCACGGGTGGTGACCTGCTCGCCGTGCATATCACCCGGTCCGACGGGCTGACCGGCGCCGACCCGGCGGAACTGGCCGCACAGCGCAGGCTCGCCGAGTCGCTCGGCGGCACCTACCACCAGGTGATCGGCGACAATATCCCCGACGCGCTGCTCACCTTCGCCCGGGCCGAAAACGCCACCCAGCTGGTGCTCGGCGCGAGCCGCCGGTCCTGGCTATCAGCCCTGCTCACCGGGCCAGGGGTAAGCATGCGGACCATCCGCGGCTCCGGCGACATCGACGTTCACATCGTGACCCACTCCCGGATGGGCCGCGGCCGCGGCCTGCCGCGGTCGCGGGGCGGCCTCACCGCGCGCCGCCGGCTGGCGGGCTACGTACTCGGCGCGGTCCTGACCCCGCTGCTCACGCTCGCGCTGACCGGCGCCCGCGGCGAGCTGAACCTGACCACCGACGTGCTCGCGTTCCTGGTGGCCGTCATCGCGGTGGCCCTGGTGGGCGGGTTCGTCCCGGCGGTGCTGGTGGCGATCATCGGGTCCCTGCTGCTCAACTACTACTTCACCCCGCCCATCCACCGCTTCACCATCTCCGAGACCAACAACGTGCTGGCTCTCGTGGTGTTCGTCGCGGTCGGGCTGGTGGTCAGCACCGTGGTGGACGGCGCGGCCCGGCGCACCCGGCAGGCGGCCAGGGCCAGCGCGGAGTCGGAGCTACTGGTCACCACGGCGGGCAGCGTGCTGCGCGGCCAGCAGGCGGTGTCGGCGGTGCTCGACCGGGTCCGCGAAGCATTCGGCATGGAGTCCGTGACGCTGCTGGAGTGTGGCGGCGGCCAGGGCAGCGCTCCGCGCGGCCCCACCGCCGACTGGCAAGGCGTCGCGCACTCGGGGGAGCCTCCGCTCGACCGGCCCGAGGACGCGGACGTCGAGGTGCCGGTGACGGATACGCTCACGCTGGCGTTGCGAGGACGGACACTCCCCGCGGACGACCGCCGGGTCCTCGGCGCGTTCGCCGCCTACGCCGCGGTCGCGCTCGAGCAGCAACGGCTGGTCGCGGCGGCCGAGGCGGCCAGGCCCATCGCCGAGGCCGACCGGATGAGGACGGCACTGCTCGCGGCGGTCTCCCATGACCTGCGCACCCCGCTGGCATCAGCCAAGGCGGCCGTGACCAGCCTGCGTTCCGCCGACATCCAGTGGGGCGCCGAGGACCGTAACGAACTGCTGGCCACCGCCGACGAATCCCTCGACCGCCTCGCCCACCTGGTGGACAACCTGCTCGACATGAGCAGGCTGCAGGCCGGGGCGCTGGCCGTATTCCCCCGGCCCGCCGGACTCGACGACATCGTCGCCCGCGCCCTCGATGACCTGGGTATCGGCCGCAAAGCGGTCGTGGTCGACATCCCTGACACGCTGCCCGCGGTCCGGGTGGACCCAGGCATCCTGGAGCGGGTCATCGTCAACCTGGCCGGCAACGCGCTGCGGTACTCACCGCCGGGATCACCCCCCCTGCTGACCGCGAGCGTGCTGAGCGACCGGGTCGAACTGCGGGTGGTCGACCGCGGCCCCGGCATCCCTGAACAGGACCGTGACCGCATGTTCGTCCCGTTCCAGCGGCTGGGAGACACGGACAACACCACTGGCGTCGGCCTCGGCCTGGCCCTCTCACGCGGGCTGACCGAAGCCATGGGCGGCACGCTCGATCCCGAGGAGACCCCCGGCGGCGGGCTCACCATGACCCTGTCGCTCCCCGCGGCGATCGAGCCGGACGGCCAGGGCCCAGGGGCACCCGGTTACCGCGAGAGGGACGGTGCCACCAGCACCGCCGCGGGGGGAAACGGGGCAGATGCCGGCTGAGCCTGGCACGCTTGATCAGGTGACCCGGGTCCTCGTTGTGGATGATGAACCGCAGATCCTCCGCGCACTGCGGATCAACCTGCGGGTACGCAGCTACGAGGTTGACACGGCGGCGACCGGTGCCCAGGCCCTGGAGACGGCCGCGCGGCACCCGCCGGACCTGGTGATCCTCGACCTCGGCCTGCCCGACCTGGATGGGGTCGAGGTCATCGAGGGGCTCCGCGGCTGGACCACGGCGCCCATCATCGTGCTGTCCGGCCGGGCCGACAGTATGGACAAGGTCGAGGCGCTGGACGCGGGCGCCGACGACTACGTCACCAAGCCCTTCGCCATGGAAGAACTGCTCGCCCGGATGCGCGCGGCCGCGCGCCGGGCCGGGTCCGCCGACGATCAGCCTCGGGTCCGGCTCGGCACGCTGGTCGTTGACCTCGCCGCGAAGCGGGTCATCCGTGACCCGGGCCAGCCCGCCGGCGAGGCTGGAAATTCCCCCGCGGGCGAGGCTGAGAACTCCCCCGCCGGCCAGCCTGAGCGGCTCGCCGTCCCCGCCGAGGACATCCGGCTCACCCCCACCGAGTGGCATCTGCTCGAGGTGCTGCTGCGCAATCCGGGCAAGCTGCTCAGCCAGCGTCAACTGCTAGCCGAGGTCTGGGGACCGGGATACGCGGACGCGGCCGGCAACCTCCGTCTTTACATGGCCCAGCTGCGGCGCAAGCTGGAGCCCGACCCGGCCCGGCCGCGCTGGCTGCTCACCGAGCCCGGCATGGGTTACCGCTACCAGCCGGATCCGGGCGACTCCTAACGCCGGCCGCCGATCGCTGCGTGCGGGTCACCGGGCAGGCTGCTCGTCGGGGGCCAGGTGCGTCAGCCGGAAACGCAGCCGGCAGATCACCACGTTCTCCGTGCCCTGCCTGATGGCCCGGTCAAGCACAATGCCGCGCTGGTTGTGCAGGACCCACTGCCATGGCCCGGACGGCTGCACTTCGGGGATCAGCACGACCAGCCGCTGGTAGCGCTCCTCCTGCTCCAGAGTGCGCAGGTACTTCACGATCGGCGGGCCCAGTGACCGGTGCGCCGTGTGCAGGGTGACCAGCGGCACGTCCGGGTCCCACTCCTGCCACTGCTGACGGAGGGCCGCATGCGCCTGTTCCTCGTCCGGATCGGCGTAGCAGACCGTCACCGCGGTGACCTCGTCGCCCAGGGACAGTGCCGCGGAGATGCCCTCCCTGGTCAGCCGGGACAGGCCGCCCACTGGAACCACGACAAGCGACGTCAGCCGCTCCGGGGAGTCCGGCGTCCGGCCCAACTCGAGCAGCGCGCCGATCCGCTCGTAGTTGGCCCGGATCCGGACGAACAGCAGCACGAGCAGCGGAACGATGATCACAACCAGCCAGGCGCCCTCGGTGAACTTGCTGATCAGCTCTATCGCCAGCGCGGCCAGGGTCAGCACCGCGCCGAGCCCGTTGATCAGCGCCCGCCACGCCCAGCCCCGGCCGTGCTGCTCGTGCCAGTGCCGCACCATGCCCGCTTGGGACAGGGTGAACCCGACGAAAACACCGATCGCGAACAGCGGCACCAGGGCCAGCGTGCTGCCCCTGGACACCACGAGCAGGACCGCCGCCGCCGCCGCCAGCACGGTAATCCCGTACCGGTGCACCTGGCGGTCGGCCTTCAGCTGGAACAGGTGCGGCAGGAAGTTGTCTCTGGCCAGCAGGCTGGCCAGGACCGGCAGCCCGCCGAACGAGGTGTTGGCCGCCAGGGCCAGCAGCACCGTGGTGATCAGCTGGATGGCATAAAACCCGACATTGTGCCCAACGGCGGCCGCGGCCAGCTGGGCCAGCGATGTCTCGGTGCTCGACGGTGCGACATGGAACTTCCGGATCAGCACCGCGATGCCGAGCAGCATGAGGCCGAGAATGATGCCCAGCCACATCTCGGTGTGCTGCGCCCGGCGGGCCCTGGGTTCACGGAATGAGGGCACCGCGTTGGCGATCGCCTCCACTCCCGTCAGCGCCGAGCAGCCGGAGGCGAACGCCCTCAGCAGCAGCAGGATGCCGACGGACTCGGCGACGCTGGGCAGGTGACCGGACGGGACGACCGCCGGGTGGGAGCGCAGCAGGCCACCGACGATCACGACGGCGATCGCGAGGATGAAGATCACCGTCGGCACGATGAAGACCCGCGCCGCGTCGGCCACGCCGCGCAGGTTGAGTCCGGTGATCACCGCGAGCACGCCGAGGCAGAGCCAGACCCGGTCTCCGTACAGGGCCGGGAAGGCCGACGTCAGCGCGGCGACTCCGGCCGACACCCCGACCGCTGCGTTCAGTATGTAATCGACGATGAGGGAAGCCGCGGCGATAAGGCTGGGCATCCGGCCGAGGTGCCTGCCCGCTACCGCGTACGCACCGCCGCCATTGGGGAACGCGGCGATCACCTGGCGGTAAGAGATCACCAGCACGGAGAGCAGGACGACGATGGCGATCGTCACCGGGAGCGTGTACGCCAGCCCCACAGTGCCCGCGGCGGCGAGCACTATCACGATCGCCTCAGGGCCATAGGCCACCGAGGACAGCGCGTCAAGGGACAGGGCGGCCAAGCCCTCGAGCGCGGTCAGCCGGTGACGGTCCGCGCCCTGCTCAGGGTGGTCCGGCTGGTGGGGTGTTGCTCCGGGCACGCTCATGGGTGCTCATCCTGCCGCGCCCCGGCAGCGGGATCTCGCCCGGCCCCGTGAGGCCGAGCCAGGTCAGCCGATGAACACGAACGCGATGACGGCCAGGACAACGGCCACACCGACCACCGCAGCCGTGAGGGTCAGGACCTGGCTCCGCTGAGCGCGCATGGTCCAGGGTTGGGAGGAATCATCGCCTGGACGTCCGTCCGCGAACGCACGAAACTGGGCGGTATTGGCTGAAGGGTCCTGGTCACGCTCACGCATGCCGCTGACTGTAGCCGCCCTGGCCGGGATTTCGTCGGCCTTATGACGTAATCATGGCCAATCCGCCGCGGAAGCGATCACCGGCCAGCCCCAGGTGGCAGGATGTCAGCCCGGCTCACCAACCGGGAAAGCACGATGACGCTGCGGGTGCGCACGACGAACGACTCGGCCCCGATGCGCTCCACCACCCGCTCGAAATGCTGCACGTCGGCCGCGCGGATGTGCAGCAGGGCGTCGGCTTCCCCGGTGATCGTGCACGCACCTGTCACCTCGGGGTACTTGCTGACCGCCGCCCCGATGTCCGCGGGTGACGTCCGGCCGCGGCAGAACAGTTCCACGTAGGCCTCGGTGGTCCAGCCCAGCGCGGAAGGATCCACGCTGGCCGTGAACCCGGTGATCGCGCCCGAGGCGCGCAGCCTGTCCACCCGCCGCTTGACGGCCGGCGCGGACAGGCCGACCCGCGTCCCGATCTCGGCGTAGGTGTTCCGGGCGTCCTCGACCAGCGCGGCCACAATCCGCTCGTCAAGATCGTCAAAGGCTGGGAAGCGACCAGGCACGCCCCCGATCCTGCCAGCCACCCGCCACCAGCGCAGCCCCCGCCCCAATTCCATGATCACGGAGTATTTCTGGGTGCATCTGACAGTTATGTTCCGCGATCATCGCGATGCCCGGGCCTGGGGCACGGCAGGGCTAGGGCAGGCGGGGCGGTGCGCCACCGCGTGTGTGGACGGGCGGAGGTGAGGACGGCTTGCGGCCCGTCAGCCGACGCCGCCGAACGCGGACCCAGTGACCGGCTTGACCGCAGCGAGGTTGTCCTGCGCCGGGTGGGTCTGCCCGGCCGGGCCAGCCGCGAAGACCCGGAGCAAATTGAGCGTCGCCTGGTCCACGAAGGCCTGGGCCGCTGAGCTCACCCCGTGGCCGCAGACCGGCCCCCGCATCGCGCACACCCAGCGCATGGTGCCGGAGGAGAACACCCCGGCCCCGCTCGTGGTCGTGTAGTACGCGGAATCGGAATAACTGGCCGCACCGTCGCAGGCCAGCGGGGAATGTGACAGCACCTCCATCGGCCGCGGGACGGGCGCAGCGGGGTTCACCCGGTCATATTCCGGGCCGACCATGCCCGGGAACGATGTGCCCGGGCGGACGCCGGTGCCCGCGAAGATCCAGCTCCCCGGGTCATACACCACGTACGGCACGCTGACCGGGTTGCATTCGTAGAACACCCCGGTGAGCACGCTCTCCGGGCGCGGGTCGGGCGGTTCCCGCCAGTCCTGCGTGGTCTGGCTGTTGTCTTTGCCGTAGAGGGGATCCTCCGTGGCGACCTTGTAGCAGATCTCTATCCGGTCAGCGCCCAGGGCCGACGGCGCGAACCTGATGTGCCGGAACATGGCATTCGCGCCCAGGAACGCGATGTTGGTGCCAGCGCCACGGACACTCAGCAGCGCTGTTCGCATGGCCGCCGAATAGTACTCGTCATGTCCGAGCGAGATCACGGCCCGGGATCCGTTGAGGATCGAAGGGTTCTGATCCAGGTCAACGTCGGTTTCGTAAGCGAGCGGCACCCCGCTGCGCTCGGCGAGAGTGATCGGCGGCTGGTCGAAAGACAGGAACCACTGCGCCCCGTTATCGGCAAAGGGGCGGTCGAAGCTCACCTCACGGGACCTGTCCGCGAACCCCCGCGGCCCGCTGTAGAGGTCGTAGCCGCCCCACAGGTTGTAGGCCTGCCACGTGGTCACCCCCTCCAGGATCACCACCTTGCCCGCGGTCGATGCCGAGCGCACGGTAATTGGCACGTACCGCTGTCCGCTGGAGGTGATGAGCTTCAGCAGGTAGGCGCCCTCGGGCCAGCCGGTGGTCCGGACGGTGAGCGACGGGTGCCACGGCGCGGTGACCATGTCGACCCCGGCGACGAATCCGGCTGGCGCCTGCACCTGACCGGGCACGCTGCCCGATGACCAGATGAGGCGGCTCTGGGTGCCGCCGTACCAGCCCACCCGGTACGCCTGGACGCCGAAGGTGACGGCCGTTGTGCTGACGTAAAGGCGGAACGACTGGCCGGGCAGCACGCTCACGTGGTCGGCGTACCCCTCGATCGCGTCCGGCGCGCCCTGGCTGGTGAGCTTCCAGGCGCCGGTGCCCGGCTTCGCGTTCTCGGCGGCCGGGAACGGCGGCTGACGGGGGGATGCCTTCCGTGCGAGCCCGTTCTTGTGCTGGCCCCCCCGCGGCCCGTGGGAGGTGACTGCCGACGTGCAGGATGCGGTGCACAGGGCCGCGGTGACCAAGCCCGCGATCACCGCTACCACCGAACGGGCCGGAAGCCGTCCGGTAACCCGGCCCACTGCCCAGGGAGTTCCGCGATACACAGGGACTTTCGTGATCATAATCGGTTGCTGACGGGACGTGGCATCAGCCCGCAATTCAACCACTTTGACCGCTTCAGCCGGAGGTTTCCGGCTAGAAGCCACCATTTTCTCATTCACCTGCGGATGCGGCCGGCCCGGGGCGCTGCGTCACAACTCGGCGAGGCCGGCCACGTTCCCCCTGGTCGCCGGTGCGGCGCCGCGGCGCTCGGTGAGATGCGTACCCCGTTGGGTCAGCTTCGCCGGGACTGTCCCGAGGAACCGGCCGGTACGCAATCCGCCGGTCTGCACCGCCTGCCCGCGCTGTGCCATGCCATCACTGCCACGAGCGCCCCGGTCACGGTCCGTGTCGAGAGCGAGGAGCAGCCGTTGCCGACTCCCGTGGACCAGGCGGCTTACTGACCGAGCGTGAGCGTGAGATCGTGACGCTCGCGGCGGCAGGCCTGTCCAACGACGAGATCGCGGTCAAACTGGAGGTGAGCCCGCTGACCGCGAAGACGCACGTCAGCAGGTCGATGATCAAGCTGGGCGCCCGGGACCGCGCCCGGCTCGTCGTGCTGGCCTACGAGCACGGCCTGGCGGAGCCAGGCGGCCGCTGACCCTCCCGGGTGACGTCCGGCGACCTTAAGATCGCCGACCTTATGCTTACGGCATTCTGACGGGAAGGCACGAAGAAGCCACAAAAGGCATAGTGATCACTATCGTGGCCAGATCAGGTGCAACGCACTGATGGAGCTAAGGAACGCACATGCGCTTCTGCACGAATTGCGGATTCGCGCTGATCGGGGCCTCCAGATACTGCCACGGATGCGGGATTCTCGTTGGGGAGTCGTCGGACAGTGGGTCGTCGGTGACGACCGCTCCCAGGGACGACCAGCCCATTCAACCCCCGGCCCAGGGCCCGCCCGCCGCCTGGGGCCGCCAGGGTGCCGCTGATCCCTGGGCCGCGGAGGAACCCAGCCCACCAGCCACGGGCCAGCCTGATCCCCGGGGCGCGCAACAACATGATCCCTGGCTCAAGGAGCAACCTGATCCCCCGGCCGCGGCACGACCTGATCCCTGGGCCGGGACACAAGCCGATGCCTGGGCCGGGAACCGATCTGAGCCATGGGCCGAGGAGAGCCGGCCTGAGTCGTGGGCCGGGCCGCTAGCCGATCCGCCCGCCGGGGCGCAGCCGGCTCCCTGGGCCGGGGCGCAAGCTGATACCCGAGCCGGGGCGCAGCCGGCTCCCTGGGGCGGGGCGCCAGCCGATCCCGAGGAGCGGCCAGCTTCCTGGGATAGCGTGCATACCGATCACAAACTTTGGAACCGGCTTGCCCCCCGGACCAGCGAGCAAGCTGATCCCACCTCCGATGACCGGCCCGTTCCCTGGGCCGGGAACCGGCCCGCCCCCTGGACCGGGACCCAGGCTGATACGCGGGCCGAGGACCGGTCCGCTCCCTGGACCGGCGAGCAAGCTGACCCCCGATCCGAGGACCGGCCCGCCCCCTGGGCCGGGAACGCGGCCGCCGCACTGTGGGATGGGATGCAGGCCGACCCGCAGGCCGATGACCGGTCCGCTCCCTGGCCCGGGAGCCCGGCCGCCGCATCCTGGAATGAGACGCAG
>JAWWPY010000021.1:0-3487 GCA_033854735.1 Streptosporangiaceae bacterium
ATGCTGCCCGACATGGTTCCCCTTCCCCGTGGGCCATCTGGTGTGACACCACAAGCCTGGCCGGCTGGCACGCCGATGCGAACTAATGCCGGCAACTTTGGCAGCAAGTTGCCGCCAGCTCGAGGCATTTGATTGTGGTAGACACAGCAATAGAGCAATAATCTGCCACGATGGATGACGTGGACCGGTCAATACTGGCCGTGCTCGAAAAGCACGGCCGCATCAGCAACGCCGAACTCGCCGCCCGAGTTGGCCTGTCGCCATCGCCCTGCCTCCGGCGCGTGCGCCGGCTGGAGCAGACCGGCGTGATCCGCGGTTACCGGGCACTGATCGATCCGGCCGCAGTCGGCCGCAGCCTGCGGGTGTTCGCTGGTGTCAGGCTGGTGCGGCACGCCCGCGCCGACGTGGTCGCATTCGAGCGTGCGGTCATCCGGCTGCCCGAAGTGGTGCACAGCCACCACGTCACCGGCAACTACGACTACCTGCTCCAGGTCGAGGTCGCCGACCTGCCCGCCTACGAGGACTTCCACGCCAACCGGCTGGCCAGCCTGCCCGGCGTGGCCATGGTGACCAGCTACGTCACCATGAAGACGCTCTCCGCCGACACCACGTGATCAACTAGATCCACGCCGGCTAAAAGGGCAAAGGCCTTCCCCTGTCCCGAGATCACCCAATGCTGTGCCGCCCATACCTAACCTCTGCAGTCAGCACACCTAGATCGGAACTTCCTCCGCAAAGGCCGCTGCTGGGTAGAAGATTCCTGCCGCCCTCCGAGCCAGCCACGCAGGCAACGCAGGCAACGGACGTTCTGCCGCATTGGCTCAGGAATGCCTACTGTTTCAGTAGGCATTCCTAATCGGTGTTAGAAATACATGCGCCGCTTCGCGGCGCTCCCGTGGGGAACGAAACTGGGCCTCCTGCGGGTCGCTGGCTGGCTGGGGGCCGTAGGCGGTCTGGCTGACACGGTATGTGCGGGCGGGACAGGCTTGGGCTGGCGTGCCGCCTGCCGTCACCGAGTCGCCGTGGTCCGTTCGGGGCCGAGTGTTAGTTTGGTGCTGGAGCCCTGTGTCGGGTACCCCCCGTTGCTGCTGCGTGCGCGTGTGTCAGTCTCCTGTACTGATCTTGGGCTCCGCAGGCGGTCCGCCTTTCCCTGTTGTTCCGGGGTGAGCCGTTGCAGGAGGCGGGCGGGCGTATGAGAGTGATGTATGAGCGGGTCGCCGGGATCGATGTCCACAAGGACATGATCAAGGTCGGAGTCCGGGCACCGGGGCACCGGGCGTGGGCGCGCACCTCGGAGGTGCTGGAGTACCGGACGTTCTACGGGGTGCTCCAGACGATGGCCGCGGACTTGCGCAAGCGGGGCGTCACCCATGTGGTGATGGAGGCCAGCGGCGTGTATACCGAGCCGGTGTATTACGCGCTGATGGAACGCGGCTTCGAGCAGGTCGCGGTGATCAACCCGGCGCACGCCAAGGCCCTGAAGGGGCATAAGACGGACGCGAAAGACGCGCTGCGGCTGGCGGAGTTGTTTGAGTGCGGGCTGCTGCGCGGCAGTTACATCCCGTCCCAGGCGCTGAAGGACCTGCGGGACCTGACCCGCTACCGCACCAAAACGGTGCAGGCCCGCACCTCGGAGGTCCAGCGGCTGGCCAAAGCGCTGGAATCGGCGGGGATCAAGCTCTATTCGGTGGTCCCGGACCTGACCGGCAAGTCGGCGGGGCTGATGATCGAGGCGCTGATCGACGGGGAACGGCGCGGGCAGGTGCTGGCGGACCTGGCGATCGGCCGGATGCGCACCGCGGGCAAGCTGGCGGACCTGTCCCAGGCGCTCGCCGGCCGGTTCACCGATCACCATGCGGTGCTGTGCCGGCTGCACCTGGACCGGATCGCGCTGTTTTACACTGCCGTCACCGGGCTGGAGGAAAGGATCGCGGTCAAGGCCGCCCCGTACCAGCGGGGGGCAGGCCTGCTCACATCGGTTCCCGGGTTCGGCGACGCGGTGGTGCATGCGTGGCTGGCCGAGATCGGCCCGGCCCCGCAGGAGTACTTCGCCACCCATGAAAAACTCGCCTCGTGGGTCACCTTGTGCCCGGGCAACCACATGAGCGCCGGGAAGCGCAAGCACGGCCACACCGGTGACGCCGGGACGTACATCAAGCCGATGCTCGTGCAGGCCGCCTGGTCAGCGGTCAGGACCCAGGGGCGGCTGCAGGCCCGGTTCCACAAGCTGGTGCGCCGGTTCGGCGGGCAGAAGAACCCGGCCGCGGTGAAGAAAGCGATCGTCGCGATCGCCCATACCCTGCTGAAGATCGCCTACCAGGTACTCAGCAGTGGCAAGCCGTATGAGGACCTGGGCGCCGGCTACTACGTCAAGCGGGAGTCACCGGAGCGCCGGGCCTATCTGCTGCGGCAGCTGGAAAAGCTCAGCCCTGGCTGCACCATCACCATCACCCCCGCGGAGGCCGCCTGACGGCCTGCGCCGCACCTGGCCGTTCCCGCTGAGCACGGGAGCCGCCGCCACCCCATCTCCTGCGCACCCGGCCCCCTGCCGCCGGGCACATAACGCCCCGAACGATCCCTCGCCGACATCACGGGCCAGGGTTCGCTGCCGCGCGGCTGGCGGGGGCCCAGTTTCGTGTCAGGGGCCGCAGGTCAGCGATCTGATAAAAGCTGAGTCTGCCCCTCGATTGCCCCTCAAAAGCGGGTCACTCACCGGCTCACTGTTCGAATTATGATTCTGACCTGCGGTGGAGCTATGGGGATTCGAACCCCAGACCTCTTGCATGCCATCCAGCGGCAACCCGTCCACCCGCGTGTATAGCCGCAGGTCACCGTCCCACAGAGGTGCACAGGTCCACATGCGTCCAGGCCTGTTGCGGTACTTCCCTGCTGTACGATCCGATACCCCTCCCCCATGAGCCGAGCTCCCGGACCAGCACCGCTTATCGCAGCGCCGAGTCGTGCCCCGGGCCAGCGCCCCTAGATGCCCTTTCGTCATGCTCCGACTTTACTCATCTGCTTGATATGGAGGTGATCGTGAGGCGCCAAGACCAAGAGGCACTGCGCCTCGATCACCTGCATGATCAGGCATTATGTGGCCCGAAGGGCGCAGGTGACCGAAGGTCACCCACATAATGCCGATGAGCGTGTGTCAGTTCGGTCGCGGCTCATGCCAGGAATGGTTACGACTGCGAAGCCCGTCGATCAGGGTTCTGCTATATCCGCTCGCCTTTACAACTTCCACGATGAGTGCCTCAGGCGCATGGGGCGGAAGGAGCGACGCGACGAGCTCCGCGATCGTTTCCCGCACCGCGACGGCTTGCTGTGTCAGATCACGCTCCAGAATGCCAAGCCGGACGACCTCAATAAGCCGCCCGTCGTGGGTAAGTGGCTCCTTCGACATGCAGTCACCCTAGCGATCTGACAACCGGTTCGCCGCCGGGCGCGCGTTGGCTGGATCGAGCATGTTGCTGGCGTACGCGGAGCC
>JAWWPY010000022.1:0-5382 GCA_033854735.1 Streptosporangiaceae bacterium
CGAGCTGACCGTCCAGGTCCGCGATGATGGCGTCGGCGGCGCCGACGCCACCCGCGGCTCGGGCCTGGTCGGCCTGCGCGACCGGGTGGAGGCCGTAGGCGGCACCATGACCCTGGACAGCCCGGCCAGGGCAGGCACCGTGCTGACCGTGCGGCTCCCCGTCACCACAGAAGATGATTTATCCGGGCGGCTGCGAGGTGAGCAGCGCTGCTGACGGCGGGGCGCTGGCGAGGACGCGGGGCAGCAGGGCGTCCGCCGCCGCGGGGGACATGAGATCTTTGGGCGAAAGTCTGCACCCAGCCACGATCCACCTGCCGCCCGCACCCGCGCCGGGACGCGACCCACACTCAAATCCGGGGAGGCGGACTAATACCGCTGCGCGTACCAGGTCGGTGGCTCGCCGAACATGCTCTTGAAGTCGCGGATGAAGTGGCCCTGGTCGGCGTAGCCGAGGTCCGCCGCCAGCGCGGCCCAGTCGATCGCCCCGCCGGCGGCCATGCGTGCGGTCACCTCGTGCAGGCGGTAGCGGCGGATCACCCACTTGGGCCCGATGCCGACGTACTCCGCGAACAGCCGTTGCAGCCCCCGCATGCTCAGCCCCAGCTCGCCGGCGAGGCGTTCGACCCTGGCCACGGCCTTGTCCTTGGCGATCAGCTCGACCGCGGCCACCGCCTGGCGCATCCAAGGGTCGTCGTCCGGCAGGTGTTTCAGCAGGAACGCATCAACGGTCGGCACGTCGAGCGTCGTGGGCAGGTCCGGGCCGAACACCTCGGTCGCCGGGACGACGCGATCGGTGATCGTCGAGACGGAGGCACCGAGGAACGGGCGGAAGCAGCCAGGCCGGAACGCGACGCCGAAGACGTGGTCGCGGCCCTCGAGGACCTTGATCTGGTAGCCGCTGCACACGCCGCTGACGTCCGCGCGGCCGCCGCCGAACGACAGGTGCACGTTCGGGTGCGGCACGATCTTCTGCCGGTAGGGCTCGGCGTAGTCCCAGCGAGCCTCCCAGTACCGCTCCACCCATGGCGCGAGCGCCCGCGACGGGCCGTGGAACGCGTGGCGCTGATACCTGGTCCACGCACTCCGCAGCTCACGAACGTCCCGCCCCACACGGCAGAGTGTATGTCGCCTTTGTTCAATACCCCTCCGGCCCGCGCCGCCTAGCGTTGCCGTCATGGCATACCTTTCCAACGCGGCCGAGGCCATGGCCGCAGTCGCCCGAACCATCACCGACGACCAGCTCGCCAACAAGACTCCGTGCACGGAGTACGACGTGCGGGCACTGGTCAACCACCTCCTGTTCTGGGGCCCGTCGCTCGCCGGCGCCGGCCGCAAGGAGTCCGTTCCGCAGCCGGCGGCCGCCGAGTCCGATGTGGACCTGTCGGCTGGCGACTGGCGCGGCCGGCTGCTCGCCCTGCTGGACGACATCACGTCGTCGTGGGCGCCGCCGAGCGCCTGGGAGGGCGAGACGAGCATGGGCACGCCGCACACGCTGCCCGCGCCCGTCATGGGCGACATGATCGTCGGCGAGCTGGCCGTGCACGGCTGGGACCTGGCGGTCGCGACCGGGCAGCGGCTGGAACTGCCCGCCGACCTGCTGGCGCATCTGCACGACACGGTGCTCGCCGGCGTGGAGCAGGGGCGGGAGATGGGCATGTACGGACCGGAGGTCGCGCTGCCGGCCGACGCACCCACCTTGGACCGCATCCTCGGCCTGACCGGCCGTGATCCCGCCTGGGCGTAGTCTCCGACTGGTGACGTCGGTCACATCTGGCGCGAGCTGTCGAAGCGCTCCCGGTCCCGGCAGCCGATCATTTATCCGGGCGGCTGCGAGGTGAGCAGCGCTGCTGACGGCGGGGCGCTGGCGAGGACGCGGGGCAGCAGGGCGTCCGCCGCCGCGGGGGACATGAGCGGCGGCAGCGGGAACGGCGTGCCGGGCTGCCAGGGGCCGGGCACCGAGATCTGGCCGTTCCCGGCCTCCAGGACCCGGCCGGTGACGTCCCGCGCGCCCGGCCCGAGCAGCCAGGCGATCACCGGCGCGACGTTCTCGGCGGCCAGGGGGTCGCCGGCCGGGCCCCCGGTGTGTTCCCCCAGCCATTCGGTGAGGCGGGTCCGGGCCACCGGCGCGATGGCGTTGACGGTTGCCCCGTAGCGGCCCAGCTCGTCGGCGCCAACCCGGGCGAGCATCGCGACCGCGGCCTTGGCCGCGCTGTACGCGGCTTCGGCGCGGAAGCCGTACAGGCCGGCCGAGGAGGTGGTGAGGACCACGGCGGCGTCGATGGCCCGGTCCGCCTTGGCCTCGGCCCGCCAGTAACCGCCGATGACCCGTAGCAGCCGGAAGGCCGCGGTCACGTGGATGTCGAGGAGCAGGCGGAGGTCATCGTCGTGCAGCCGGAGGACCGGCCCGGAACGCAGCACGCCCGCGTTGGACACCAGGCCGTGCAGCTGACCGTAGCGGCGCAGCGCGGTGCGCAGCAGCAGGCGCGGGGCGTCAGGGTCGGTGATGTCGCAGGCCTGCGCGTGCACGCTGCCCGGCCCGTCCCGGACGGCGTCGGCCATCTCCTTGAGTGCCGCCTCGTCCACGTCAGTGGCGACGACCGCGGCGCCTTGCCGGCACAGTTCCAGGGTGTAGGCGCGGCCCAGGCCGCGCGCCGCGCCGGTGACGATGACGACCCGGCCGGCGAGCGGCCCGGCAAGGCCAGCGTCCCTCGGGCCGAACGGGTGGGTCGCCGCGTCACCGGCCCGGACCCGGTGCGCGATAGCGTCGATCTGCCGGAGCATCTCGGCTTCGGAGGCATACGGGCCGAACACCGCGTCGGCACCCCGCGCGATCAGGTCGGCCTGGTCCCGGTCGGTCAGCACGCTTCCGCCCAGCACCAGGCCGATGCCGAGGTCCCGGCAGCGGGCCACGAGCTCGTCGGCATAGGCGAGGAATTCCCAGGAGTGCACCGATACGCCGATGAGGTCGGCGTCTTCCTGCTCGGCCACCGCGGCGAGCCGCTCGGGGGTGTTGAAGCGCCCGAGGTAGATCACCTCCCAGCCCTGCCGGATGAGGAACTGGCTGATCGCCATCGCACCGACCTCATGCTGGTCGAGGCCGAGGGTACCGATGACGATGCGTCCCGGGCGCTTGTTCCCCGTCACGGCCGTGTCCCGGCCGGCAGCCGGCGGGCGGCGTATTCGAAGGGGTCCCCGGGCAATCCCTGGCCTTCGCGGAGGCAGCTGGTGATCTCGCCTATGGTCGCGTCGGCATCGAGCGCGGCGATGATCGGGGCCATGAGGTCGGCAGCCGGGTCGGCGGAGGCGTCGCGCACGCGTTCGAGACCTGCCCGCAGCGGCGCGCCCCGCCGGGTGGCACGCCAGGCGCGGATCCGTTCGACGTGCGCGTAATCCGGCTCGAAGCGCTCTTCGGCGATGTCGCGCAGGAACCGGTCGGCCGCCGGTGCGATGGTGTGCTCGTTAACTCCCACGATCCGCAGCTCCCCGTTCTGCACGGCGGAGGAATGCCGGTCCATGGCGCCGGTGAGGATGCGGCGGAAATAGCCGCTCTCGACGAGCGTGTCGACGTCACCAAGCTCCTCGATCTGCCGTACCGCCGCGTCGATGCGGCGTTCCAGCTCGTCGGTCAGCGATTCGACGTAGTAGGAACCGCCCAGCGGGTCCTCGACGGTGCCGATGTTGGTCTCGGCCTGGATGATCTGCTGGGTGCGGATGGCGAGCTGATGCGCGATGGCCGACGGCGTGCGGAACGGCTCGTCGAAGGTCGAGATCTCCAGTCCCTGCACCCCGGCCATGGCCATGGCCATGGCCTGCAGGGCGCCGCGGACGATGTTGTTGGCCGGCTGGGCGGCGGTGAGCGTGAGACCGGAGGTGTGGACCGCGATGTTCGCGGACCACGATCGCGGGTCCGACGCGCCGAACTCCTCGCGCATCATGCGGGCGAACAGCCGGCGGGTCGCCCGGATTTTAGCGATCTCCTCGAACAGGTCCATGCGGCAGTTGACCAGGATGGCGATCCGGGGAGCGAACGAGTCGACCGGCAGGCCGCGCGCGAGCAGCCGGCGGCATACCTCCCGGATTTCCAGCAGGCCCAGGCTCATCTCCTCCACCGCGTTCAGCCCGCCGTCGGAGATGTAGTAGGTGTCCTCGAGGAAGGCGTGGAACCGCGGCATCTCGCGCAGCGAGAAGACGATCGAGTCGAGGGACAGGCGCATCCGCATGGCAAACGGCAGGAACGTCGAATAGGAGCAGTCCTCGGAGTAGAGCGGCGCCTGGATCGCGGATCCGCGCATGACCTTGGGATCGATGCCGTTCGGGGGACCAGCCAGATACTGGCCGGCCAGGGCGAAGGCGGGCGGCAGGGAATGGCTCAGCGTCATCTGGTCGAGCGGAAGGCCGGCGAGCAGCTCGATGAAGTCCTGCTTGCGGCACAGGGACACGCCGGTCGTGCCGACCGCCGGGACGCACATCGGGTGGTCGGGATCCAGCGCCGATACCGTCGGGTTGTCGCCGATCACGTCAACGCCCAGTGCGCCGTCGGCCAGCAGCGCACGGAGCTGCTGGTTTGACCTCCGGGGGGAGCCCTCTCCGGAGAGCTCGCGCTGGATCCAGCCGCGTGGCCGGGCATCGGGCGGCCGGAGCCTGCCGCGGGTGAACGGGTACGTTCCCGGGTCGGCGAGCGTGCCCTGGTCGCGGGAACCGTCGTCCGGCCGGTAGAACGGGCGGAGCGGGATTCCCGCTGCCGTCGTCCCCGCGGAGGCCGGCGCCTCGTGGTCGGTCATTTGCCATCACCTGACTGGCATAGGGCGAGCGCGAACGTGCGGTAGCGGGCGGCGAGCGCGGTGAGGGACAGAGCTCCGCCGTCGTGGTACCAGCTGCGGATGCCATCGAGCATGTCGAGCATGGCCATCGCCGTCAGCAGCGGATCGGTGACCTGGAACTCGCCCGCGGCCGCCCCCTCGGCGATCACGTCCCGTACCGCGTCCCGGTATGCGCGGCGCAGCGCGGCGATGTGCGCCTGCTGCCCGGCGGTCAGGGCGTTGAGTACCGGGTTCCCGGCTAGCAGCTCCTCGCGGCGCGTCACGGTGAGGACGACGTGGTCGGTGACGGCCCGTTCGAGCCGTTGCCGCGGTGTGACCGAGCTGCCGCGCAGCCCGGGAATGAGCCGCTCGGTGAACTCGCGCAGGAACCGGCTGATGATCGCGAAAAGGATGTCCTGCTTGGTCGGGTAGTAGTGGTACAGCGTGGACGTGGACAGCCCGACGGCGTCGGCCAGCTCGCGGATGCCGACGGCATGGTAACCGCGGCGCGAGAACAGGGTCGCGGCTGAGCTGAGGATGTGGTCGGGCATGGACCGCTCGGCCCGCGACGAGCCGGAGACCC
>JAWWPY010000023.1:0-41845 GCA_033854735.1 Streptosporangiaceae bacterium
CCTTGGGCGTGACCGCCCCGTTGATGGCGACGTTGCCGACTGCGCCGGTCTTCAGGTTGATTGTGCCCAGGGAGTTGGCCGGGTAGCCGGGGCCAGGGCAGGTGGTCGGGGCGTTGTTGGCGTTGCACGGAGTCACCGCGGTGTACGCGGTCCCCGGCTTGAACGAGCCCGTGATGGCATCGACCGTGTCGGCAGTGGAGTCCGTCGTGTACAGCGAACCGCTGGCCGAGGTCGCCCAGGCGGTGTCGTCGACCGGGCTAGAGATCTTCAGGACGTGCAGGTTCTGGCCACTGGCACCGGAGAAGATCAGTTCTTTGTCGCCCTGGGAGTTCAGCACGAAGTCCCCGGCGAACGCCGGCGAGCTCGATGGGACGACCCCGTTCGAGTCCGGGTCCGTGAGCGCGAGGGTGACCTTCTGGCCGGCATTCGGGGCGCTTATCCCGGTGGCCGTCGCATTGTCAGCGAAGAACGGAGCGACCGAGGCGGTGTCGGCCCCGGAGTTCAGCGTGACCACGTACACCGCCGGAGCGGACGCCGGCGCCTGGCCGGAGGTGCCCGGCGCGGACGCGCTGATCAGGATTTTCCCGTTGTACGCCGCGACGGCGTCAGTGCCGCCCAGGTGCGGCAGCGACGGCGGTGCGTAGGTGTAGTTCGTGACGGTCCCGCCGGAAATCGTGTACAGGCTGGATTTCGAGTCCTCGTTGACAGTCGCGATGACCTGCCCGGCCGCGGAATCGGCGCCCATCCCGTCGATCTTGCCCGTCACCTCCCACTGCTTCACGACGGAACCGGTAGGCGTGAACTCGACAAGGGTGCTGTCCAGGTTGCCGGAAGGGCTCACCTCTCCCTGCGAGCCGACGCCGTTCTGGAACCCGGCGTAGAGCTGGCCGCCTAGGGCCACGATGTCGTCCGGCTGGGTGAGGGACTCGGTTTTCGCGGCGCCCTTACCGTTCGGCTGGTAGCTGTGCTTCAGCGTCGTGGCCTGGACGATCTGCTTCACAGTAAGCGTGTTACCAGAGGCGCTGGCGCTGGCAGAGCTAGACCCAGAGCCAGAGCCAGAGCATCCAGCGGTACCCAGCAGACCCGCCGCGACGACCGTGGCGCCCAGCCGAGTAGCTGTACGCAGGCTGAAAATATTCACAAAACTGTTTGTATGCGATCCGCGTGACGCACGGTGCAGCGGAGTTCAACGCGCAGGTGAATGGCCCGTGGCGAAAAGAGGACCATATTCTATAATTCTGGTCAACGCTCGCCCTGGTCCTGATTTTCGGGGTGCTGGTGGTTTCCGTCGCGGCCAGGACCATCGCGACCCGCCGCCGCTCCCGGCGCGTCCGCTGACCACCTGGCCGTCAGCCTGGGCGGCGCCCGCCGTAGATGACGTTCTGCAGCTGCTTCCAGTAGACATCGACGCCTTGGAAGCCGGCTGAGCGCAGATAACCCAGTTGCTGGGTGAGCGGGATGATGTGGCGAACATGGTTGTCCCAGCGGGCCTGCTGCTCCGGCGTGTGGTGCCGCCGTTGGCCCGCCGCCTCGGGGTCGTCATGGTCGTTCACCCGCTGCCAGGTGGCTTCGACCACGGGATCCGCCGTGCTCACCGGGTCGTAGTTGAGATACCAGCCGCCCGGGACGAGGTGGTCGAAGATCTCGGCGAACAGGCCCTGCTTACGTTCATCGGGCAGATGGTGGACGCACATCGAGGTCACCACCGCATCGAGCGCAGCCGGGATCGCCGTGGGCCACTGGCCGGTCGACATGTCGAACTCGACGTACCGGTAGCGCCCCGCGAACGGCTGCATCTCATTCTCGCCCGCAGCCATCATCTGGGACGAGAAGTCAGCGAGGATCGCCGTGCTGCGTGGGTAAAGGTCGAGGATCGCGCGCGACGCAGCCCCGGTCCCCGCGCCCAGATCCAGGAACGTGAACGGCTCCTGCTCGGCGAAGGGGAGGAGGACGGCCATGAACCGCCGCTGCGCCACACGGTTCCGCTCGTGCTTCTCCGCTTCTGCCGCCCAGGTCGCAACGACCTCCTCGGACTGCCAGATGGCCGCGTTGGTGTCCGCCGGTTGTTCCATGAGCAGAAGGTTACCGAGCCGCTGGCATGCGTCACTCGCCTTGACGTCGTCGGGCGCCACCCCAGCGGCTCGTGCGCTAGCCGCCGGGTCACCGAGTCGACTGGTTTCGGGCGTCACCGCCAGATTTCGGCGAGCAGCTCGGCGAGGGCTCCGCCTTGGTCGTAACCGCCTCGCGCGGCCTGCAGACGCGTTGACGGATCCAACGCATTGGCGTCGAACACGTCACCCGCGCCGCCATCCGGAAAGACGGTCTCGACCCTGCTGCCCCCGGCGCGCAGTTCGTCGACTTGGGTTGCGAGATCCATGCCCCACTCCAGCGGCGTCCGCGACCTGCCGCCGAATGGTGACAGCACCAGCACCCGCCCGTATCCAGCCGCCAGGTCGGCGTTCGCGCTGCGTCGATAGCTGCCGTTGATGTATCGGTGCTCGCCGATGCGGTAGGGAGGGAAGGGACCGAAGCCGTTGCTGGTGCTGGCGGCAACGGCGTCTACCAGGTCGATTCCGCTGTGGCGGTCGAACACGACCGGTTCACCGGTATGGGCATCGACAGCCGTGATAAGCACAGGCTGTTGCGGCCAGTGGTGGCTGGGAAGCCGAGCCGCGACGATGTCGCGCCAGCGCGTCCGGCTAGAGCCGTCGGAAGCATCCATTTCGAGTGCCGCGGCGCCCATCCTGCGGCGCATGTCGGACGCATTCTCAGCAGAACCGATGATTCCGTTCGACCACTCCATGTAGTTCAGCCCCGAGAAATTCGGAGCGCGTCCCCTGTCCGATCCGGCGTCGCCAGCCTGTGGCTGAGGCACCTCGGCGAGGATGGCAGCATACAGTTCGGCCGGCCGTGTCCCGCTGGTGATCTGGGCAGCCACCGTCGATCCTGCCGACGTCCCGATGATGAGATCGGCCTCGGTTACATCGACCCCGGCATCGGACAGGCCGGCGATGAGACCGAGCTCCCACGCATTGCCTGCCGCTCCGGCACCGGCGAGAACCAAGGCTCGCTTGTCTGAGGCGCCCGCGGGTCTTATGGCGTCGACCTGCTGGTTGGACCTCGGCCAGTTGCCGTGCCCTGGCGTTCGCGTCACCGCGATGCCATCGGAAGTCGTCGTCGAGCTAATGCGCGGAGTCGAAGAAGGTGTTGTGTTCATGGGAGTCGCCTTTCGCGGATTGCCTGTCGGGCGCTCCCAATTGCGACTACCTCAGTCGCGCGATCCTGCCCCGCAGGGGAGCACCCATTACGGATACTGCGTACATGGGTCTCACCTCCTGCTGATGGATCACGAGCACGGGAATGATCGCACACCCGCGACGCGGTGCGCAATCGGCATCAAGCCGGTTGCCGTGTCGCTGTCGAACGCGCCGCCGACCCCTGCACCCTCATCTGTGATGGGCCTGTTATTGAGCCAGGCCTACAGGGCGAGGATCGAGGGTATGCGGCTTCGCTGACGATCAGTACTCGGTGGGTGCGGCTAGGGTCCGGTCAGCCCCATCGGCTGGTCGATTCCCCAGCTGACGGCGAAGCAGCGGGCGGTGGATGGACACGACACGCCCTTCAGGTTGTAGGCGCTCGCTGGAGCTTCGGTCGCCGTCCAGGTCTTGCCCGTCCGGTTCAGGATCAGCCCGAGCGGGGTGCTGCTGGCGTCCTCGTAGGTGCCGCCTACCGTGCAGCGGGATCTGCTCGGGCACGACACGGCGTTCAGGAGGGCCCACGGGTTGGCGCCGGCATTGGCGGGCAGCGGTGCCGTCTGGGCGGTCCAGGTCTTTCCTGACCCGCTCAGCAGCACTCCTTCAGTGTTTCCAGCCGAGTCTATGTAGGAGCCAGCCGCGATGCACCGCCGCACGGCCGGGCAGGACACACCGCCGAGAACGGCCTCCGGATTCGTGGCCGCATCCGCAGGTAGTGCGATGTTCACCACCGACCACTGTTTCTTCCACCAGGTCAGCATGATCGGCTGCACATTATCAAGGGCGTCAAGCTGGGAGCCGACGGCGAAGCAGCGGGCGACAGACGGGCACGACACGCCGGAAAGGGTTATCACTTCGGAGCCAGCGGCCACCGGTGCCGCGGTCGCCGTCCATTCCTGATCCGACCATCTCAGCAGCAGCCCGTACTGGACATTGCCGACGTCGTACTGGCCGACCGCAGTGCACCAGTTGGCCGACCGGCACGACATGCCGTTCACGCTGGCATCAATACCCGGGTTGGCGTTGGCCGGCAGCGGCGCCGCCGCCGCGGTCCAGGTGCCTCCCGACAAGGTCAGCAGCAACCCCGCGTTGCCCCCGGGGGACTTTTGCCGGTAATGGCCGCCGGCGAAGCAACTGGTAGCTGACGGGCACGAGACGCTGGCCACGGTCTCGAGGTGCAACTGCGAGTCGGCGTCGGCCGGCAGCGGCGCCTGCGCCGCGGTCCAATTCGTCCCCGTCCAGGTCAGCAGGGCTGCCCGCTGGTGGAACCCAGAATCCCGATAGCTCCCGCCGCCGAAGCAGCTCGTAGCGGAAGAACACGATATCGCCAGTGGCCGAAAGGTATTTTGCAGAGCACCCGTCGGCTGGGGCAACGGCGTGGCGGTCCAATCCGGGGAACTCGCGGCCGGGGCCGCGGCGGCCGCCGGCGCAGGCGCCGCGAGCACCGGTGTGCCCGCAGCAGCGACGGCGGACACGGCGACACCGGCTGCTACGAGCGTGCCAGCAACTCTTGACCAACGGGCCACAGTAGGCATCCCTTCTCCAGTCGATCGCCTCCGGGCGGCGACCTACTACGCAAACCCGCCAAAGCATTCCACAGCACCCATCAGAAAAGGAGCCAATCTGGGGTATCTACGCGCTTGAGCGGATCATGCATGACTCGGAAAAAGACCACGGCGCATTGCACCACAGCGTCGACAATGCCGCGCCCATGGTTCTTGAAGTTTCAGCTAGCTGTCAGGCCTGAACCAGGACGACGATCGTATAGCCGCCGAAGACCGAGCCGTCCTGGTGGCCGCCGACCCGGGATACATGGGCGTTGCCTGGGCCGGGGTTGGCGTCCGTGGCATGCACGGCCACTTGCTGGCCATCCGCGGTGACTCCCTGCGTGTCGCCCATGAGGCCTGCGGCGCGAGGGTCCGGCACGGCTCCGAGATCGGGGATGCCGGTGCCAACGGGCCGGGCTGGGGTCCTTGCTTCCAACGGCCCGGCTGCCCTAGCACGTCACCCCTCGCCGGTTGGTAGCACAGATGCTGCTCCCCGGCAGCCTGAGGGTCGAGGTCGGCAAAGAAAGGGTAGCGTGCAGGTTAGTCTGGGCTTCTCTGCTCAAAGTCGGCGACCTGACGCGCGGAGGCCTTGCGGCGCCAGGATTCCTCGATGAGTTCCGCGACGCGCTCGGCCGGGGCGACCGCGAGCCGGATGCGCAGCCCCCTGATCCGCTGCCCCCACCGCAGGGGCTCGAACGCCGCGGGATCTTCCGCCACCGCCGCCTGGACCTCCGCTTCATCAACGAACACGTGCAGGTGATTCCCGTCGGCTGGCACGGTGGCGAAGATCTTGCCCCGCACCCGGAACGAGGACATGTCGAAATGCGGCTCCTCGGTGGCCCCGGGCATGGACAGCGCAAACTCCTGGGCCCGCTGCAGACCATCCACCCGGGTAAGGGTAACCGGACCGGCCCCAGCCAGGCCTGGATCTGCTCGTGCAGCCGCCGCTTGGTCGCCGCGGGCGCGAACGACGCATCGACCGCTGCCCCGGTGAGCCCGGCGAGGACGGCGTCGTCGTATCCGAAGGCATCCCGGATGCGGGTGAATTCCTCCGTCAGCGAGGTGCCGATGCTAGCGGGGATGTCCGCGTTCACCGTGACGGCCAGCCCGGCTTCGCGCAGCAGCGGCAGCGGATGGGCGGAGAACGCAGGCACGAGGCCGAGGGCGACATTCGAGGACGGGCACACTTCCAGGGGAATGGCCCGCTGCCGGATGTCTTCCACCAGCGTCGCGTCATCCAGCGCCCGGATCCCATGCCCGAGCCGCTCGGCGTGGCCGATCGTGACCGCCTCCCGGATGCTCTCCGGCCCGCAAACCTCGCCGGCATGATGCACCAGGTGCAGGCCCGCGTCCCGGGCCGCATCGAGAACCTCGGCGAACGGCCTGATGGAGTAGGACTCGTCGCCGGCCACACCGATGCCGACCACACCGTGATCTGCGTATCGCGTGGCCAGCCGGAGGGTGCGCCAGGCCCGGTCCACCGACCGCCGCCTGGAATGGTCGAGGATCACCTGGCATTCGATGCGATGCTGGGCCTGCCCCTCGGCCAGGCCGGCCAGCACCGCCTCCAGGGGCATCTCCAGGTGGCCAAGCCGTTCCCCGTGGGCGGCAGCGGTGAAGGTGACCTCGGCGTAGCGGGTGCCTTGCGCGGCTTCGTCGGCGCAGAATTCAGCCGCGATCCTGGTGAAGTCCTCCGGCCGGCGCAGGCAGTTCCTGACCAGCGCGTTGTGGTCGGCGAACGGGCGGAAGCCGGCGTAGCTGACCGGGCCGTCACCCGCGTGGCCGGGGACGGTCACGCCGTTGCGGGCGGCGATCTCGCGGAGAGTGGCCGGCCGGATCGTGCTCTCCAGGTGAACATGCAGATGGGCCTTGGGCAGGAGGGCCAGATCGCGCATGGACCGCAGAATAGACGGCCGGGTCCTACCCGTGATGGCCATGTTGCTCGCTCAGCGGATCGGGGCATGATGGGAACGGCCACCCGGCGACCGCAGCGGAAAGGACACGATGGAACCCGGTTCCGCGCCTAGCGGCGTCGACACGAGCAAGGCCCATCCGGCCCGGATGTACGACTACTTCCTGGGCGGCAACGATAGCTACCCGGCCGACCGGGAGGCCGCGGAGGCGATGCTCCGGGTGGCGCCCGACACCCGCGCGTCGGCCCAGGGGAACCGGGCTTTCCTGCAGCGGGTGGTACGGTTCCTGGTCGGTGAGGCCGGGATCAGGCAGGTGATCGATATTGGCGCCGGCCTCCCCGCGGCGGGCAATGTGCATGAAGTCGCCCAGCGCATCGCGCCCGATGTGCGGGTCGCCTACGTGGACAACGACCCGGTCGTGCATGCGCACGCCAGCGCGATGCTGGCCGGGGACCGGAATGCGAGCGCGGTGCTGGCCGACCTGCGCGACCCCGAGACGATCCTCACCGACCCCGGGCTCCGGGAGTTGATCGACTTCACCGAACCCGTGGCTGTCCTGCTCATCGCGATCTTACATTTCTTCCCTGACGCCGATGATCCTGGCCGGATACTGGCCACGCTCCGGGACGCCCTCCCGCCGGGGAGCTACCTGGCTGTGTCGCATGGCACCGCTGACTTCCACGATCAGGCCCGCGTCAGGCGGGCCAGCGAGGTGTACGCCAAGGCCGCCGCTCCGGTGGCGCTCCGCAGCCACCAGCAGGTCAGCGGGTTCTTCGAGGGCTTCGACCTGGTCGAGCCGGGAGTGGTCCAGGTGCCGCTGTGGCGGCCGGATCACGAACCGCTTCCTCCCGGCGAACTGGCGAAGGTGGCCATCTACGGCGGGGTCGGCCGCGTCCGGTGAGTCAGCGCCGGTCACCGATCCGGTAGCACTGCTGGGCCTGCGCCCTTCACGGGCGCCTGGCCACCCCGCAGTAGAGCCATCGTGAGCCGTCGCTGTCGGCCATTGACGGGTCTACCGCCTCCCAGTCGCCCGCATAACAGAGGCGGGCTTGACCGGCCGGCATGTGCGGTGACACCAGTTCCAGCCCGGTGAAGAAGCGCTCCACGTCGGGCCTGGAGCGGAAATGCATCTGCTCGGTCGCGTGGTCGAATACGGAGCAGAATTCGCGCACCGAACGGGGCGGCTTGTGGTCGTCGGTCAGGTGTGACAGCGACAGATAGCTGCCCGGTGCGAGCGCCTCGATGTAGCGGGCCAGCAACCCCCACGGATCCCGGTCGTCGGCCACGAAGTGCATCACCGCGGTCATCAGCAGCCCGGTCGGCTGACTGAAGTCGATCAGCGCGCGCACATCCGGGTTCGTCAGCACGAAATCGGGATCGCGCAGATCGCCCAGCACGACCCGGACCGTGTCGGGGTCAGTCAGCAAATCCGCGGCCTGCTCGCGCACCATCGGGTCGTTGTCCACGTACACGACCCGGCACTGCGGGTCGACCAGCTGGACCACCTCGTGGGTGTTGCCTACGGTCGGCAGCCCGGACCCGATATCGATGAACTGGCGGACCCCGCGCTGGGCTATCCACCGGGCCGCCCGCTGATGGAACCCGCGGTTGGCCCAGGCGCAATCCCTGATCTCTGGCACCAGAGTCATGATGCGCTCAGCGGCATCGCGGTCGGACTGGAAGTTGTTCTCGCCGCTTAACAGGTAGTCGTAAATCCGGGCAGGCGCCGGCCTGGCCGGGTCCACTCCGGCCGGAACCTGGCGAACGTCGTCGTTCATCGCACCCCCCAGCGTCAATGCACAGTCTGCCACGGAACCCCGGCATTGGAACCGCGAAAGGTGGCCGCCCGTAGGAGCGGAGCCAGAACACCAGCACAAGTGCCTTATGGCCGAGTACGAAACGGGTCAGGGCGGGCATCTCAGCCTCCGGGGGCGTTCGGGGCCGGCGGCAGTTCCACGAGCTACCGACAGCGTGCCGGGGGCGGCCCCGCTGGGGCGTCGTGCCCGGGGCGACACTCGCTGCTACCTCCGACAGCGTGCCGGGGCGGCCCCGCTGGGTCGTCGTGCCCCGGGCGACACTCGCGGCTACCTCCGGCGGCGCAGCCAGGCCGCCTGTACTCCGCCGGGTGTAGTTGGATCGCCAACTCCCAGAGGACGACTGCGGCCCCCCGGATGCCTACGCTGTGGATATGGACGGTGCCCTGGCGGTCTGGCGGCGATGGTGGGCCTCCCCGGCCCGCGATATCACGCTCGCGGTGCTGCTGACGGCCGTGATGCTGGCCGGCGCCTACGGAGAGGCACACCCGAACCAGCCCAACGACCAGATCGCGAACGGCCATCCGGTTCCGCACACCCCCACGGCGGCGTTCATCCTGGTCGTCGTGGCCGGCCTGGTGCTGGCCGCCCGCGGCTGGTATCCGGTCGCCGTGCTCGCCGTCTCCACCACCGCAGTCGCCATCTTCAGCCTGCTGGGCTACGTCAACGGCGCGGCCCTGCTGCTGCCGGCCGCCGCCCTCTACGGACTGGCCAAGACGGGAAGCGTGCGCCGGGCCATGGCCGCCGCAGGCATTACCCTCGTGGTGCTCATGGCGGCCACCGCGGCCGCCAACCCCTTCGGCACGTTCGGCGGCGGCTTCGACCTGATTCCCGGCCTGATCGCCGCCGCGCTGTTCGCGGGGATCGCGGTCAACAACCGCCGTGCGTACATCGCGTCAATCCAGGCCGGCGCCGAGGCCGAGGCCCGGCGACGGGTCGACGAGGAACGGCTGCGGATCGCACGGGAACTGCATGACGTTGTCGCGCACACCATGGCCACCATCAACGTTCAGGCCGGTGTGGCTGCCCACATACTGGCTGAGCGGCCGGATGCCGCGGCCCAGGCCCTGCAGGCCATCAAGCTGGCCAGCAAGGAAGGCCTGCGCGAGCTGCGGGCGATCCTCAACGTGCTGCGGCAGGCCGACGAGGCCGACCCCACCCAGCCCGCACCCGGCGTGGCCCAGATCGGCACCCTGATCGCCAGTACCGTCCAGGCTGGCCTGGCCACCAGCCTGAGCGTGACCGGGCCGGTGCGGCCGCTGCCGCCCGCGGTGGATCTGGCCGCGTACCGGATCGTCCAGGAGTCACTGACCAACGCCATCCGGCACGCCGGGCCGGCCACCGCCACCGTGTCACTGAGCTACGACGACGCCGTGCTGCGGATCCATGTCGCCGACACGGGCCGGGGCTCGCCGACGGTGGGCACGGGCGGCGGGCACGGGCTCATCGGGATGCGGGAACGGGCCGCGTCCGTCGGCGGCGTCGTCGAAGCCGGCCCGGCTGACGCCGGGGGATACCGGGTCGCGGCCACGCTCCCGCTCGACGGGCGCCGCCTGGACGGCCCCGCCGCGCCTGAAGCGCCCGCCAGCCCCGCCACGCCGCCCAGCCCCGCCACTCCCCCCAGCCCGGCCACGCTGGCCACGCTCGAGGAAGGCACCCGGTCATGATCCGTGTCCTGCTGGCCGACGACCAGGCGCTGATCCGGGCCGGCTTCCGGCTGCTGCTCGATTCCGCCGATGACCTCACGGTGGTCGGCGAGGCGACCGACGGCGCGCAGGCGCTGCGGATGGCCCGCAGCGAGCGCGCCGACGTCGTCCTGATGGACATCCGGATGCCCGGCGTCGACGGCCTGGAGGCCACCCGGCGCATCGCGGCCGACGACGACCTGGCCGGCGTCAAGGTGATCATCTTGACCACGTTCGAAAGCGACGAGTACGTCTACCAGGCGATCCGGGCCGGGGCCAGCGGATTTCTCGTCAAGGACGCCGAGCCTGCCGAACTGCTCCAGGCCATCCGGGTCGTCGCCCGCGGCGACGCGCTGCTCTCGCCGAGCGTGACCCGCCGGCTCATCACCGACCTCGCCAGCCGGCCCGAGCGCCCGCCGGTGAACGACCGGATCCTGGACGGCCTGACCGGGCGGGAGCGCGAAGTGATGGTGCTGGTCGCGGCCGGATTGTCGAACGACGAGATCGCTACCCGCCTGTTCCTCAGCCCACTGACCGCCAAGACCCACGTCAGCCGGGTCATGACCAAGCTCAACGCCCGCGACCGCGCCCAGCTCGTGGTCATGGCCTACGAGAGTGGCCTGGTCACCCCGGGCCAGCGGGCCTAGCCCTACCGCAGGCCCGGCAGAACGGCGGTGTGCTCGATCCGCACGGCCTGAAGAGCACCGGGGTCAAGGCCGAGCAACGCCAGGATCGTCGGGGCGATCTCGGTCGTCCCGACCGGAGCGCCGATCACCCGGCCATGCCCCGCGCCGGGCGTCACCACCAGGATCGGCACATTGCGGTCCTGCTGGCCGGCCCCGCCGTGCTCGGCAATCTTGGCCTTCCCGCCGGTGTAGACGACACCGTGCTGGGCGATGCCGAAGACGTCGGGGTGCCGGGGATCACTGGCCGGGACGCGGAAGTAGGCCGCCGACGCCTGGCCCGCGTAGACCTGGCTGAGCCCCGATGCCGAGACCGTGATGGGGCTGCCGCTGATGTTGTTGGCCGCCGCGGTGTGCGAGAGGAGATAGGCCTTCACGAAGTCGGCGGCGGCCTGGGAGCGGTCGCTCAGCCACAGCAGCATGCCGTCGTCGTCCGTCGAGAAGATGATCAGGTCGCCGGCGCCCGGGTGCGCCGCGGTCCAGGCCGCGTTGATGGCCGCGATGATCGGGCCGTCCGGGACGCGGGCCAGGTCGCCCGGGTCGGTCGGGGACTGACCGTGCTTGGCCGAGATGATGATGGCCGTGCTGCCGGCCAGGCCCTGCGCCCGGATCTCGGCGACCATCTCGGCCACGGAGGTGTTGATGTAGTTGAGCGCGCGCACGAGCAGCGGGCCGGGGACGGTGCCGCCCGGCAGGTAGCCACCGGTCAGGCCGTCGGAGGTGGGCAGCTTCTGCGCGGTCGAGACCGTCTGGAAGTTCATGCCGAAAATGGCGGGCACCCCGACGTGGCTGGCCCGGCTGTGACTGAAGCCGTCGATCTCGTTCAGGATCGCCTGCACTTTGTACGAGTCGTACTGCATCGTCGCGGCGTTGTCGCTGGTCCAGTCCTGACCCGCGGGATAGCCGATCGCCTGGCTGTTGATCTCAGGAGTGAAATAGTCCTGGACTCCGGTTCCCGACGGCCCGGAGAGGGTCAGGTAGGCCGGGTGCTTGTCTGACCAGGCCGTGCGCAGGCCGTGCTGGCGGGCGACCTCGAAGATCGTGTTCACCTTGAGGTACTGGTTCGGGTAAATGGGCTTGCACGTCGCCGGGTCGACGGGCAGGTTCGCGGGGTTGATCACATTCAGCGGGTTGCTGGTCATCTGCAGGATGCTGCCGGGCAGCCCGCTCAGCCCCTGCCCGGCGTCGATCGAATTCTGGTTGATATCGACTGCCTCGTGGTAGGCGACCTCGGCGCCCGGCACGGGTCCCGAGCAGGTCGTCGTCCCCGCTGGGAAGAGATCGCGGTTGAAGGTGTCGTCGTAATAGATGCCGGTGACCCCTGGGTCACCCCCGGTCACCTGGGCGACCATCCCGGGAGATGAGTCGGACGGGACAGGTGTCGCGGCGTTGCTGTAGTCCACGCCGTGGTGGGCCAGGGCAGCCAGCGCGGAGGCCGGGTAGGCCTTCACATACCAGGCCAGGTCCTGCTGGTGGAGCCCGTCGACGGAGATGAGGAGCACATGGCTGATGCGGCCATGGTGGCTTTCCTGGCCGGCTTGACGGCTGGTGGCCGCCGACGCCGGGGCGAGGACAGCACCCGCCCCGAGGACCGCAACACCCAAGGTCGCCGCAGCGGATTGCCGGACCTGCCTCGCTCGCACAATTGCCTCCCGTGGGACCACGGTCTACCGCCGGATGCCTGCCAGGTCATGGCTATCGCGCCCAGACACCGTCCCGGTGACGGCAGCCCAAACACGCGATGAACGCATTCATGGCCGGCCGCGCAATTGCCGAAAGCTAACCCGGGGCGGGCGGGCGCGATCGGCCGCGCGGGCGGCAGTGCCGGCAAGCCCGATCCCGCCGCCGGGCAGCCTCACCTCGCGACCACACGGTGCCCACGGGTGATCGTGACAGTCTCGCCCTGGCCCTGGAGAGGCGCCGCGCGGTCCGGTATGGGGGCGATCATCCCTCGCCCGGGGACTCTCGCTGGACGGTCGCGCACCAGGTCGCGATCTCGGCGCGCCGCGTCACATCCAGCTTGGCCAGGATGTGCGAGACGTGGGCCGAGATCGTCTTCGGTGCCAGCACCAGGCGCTCCGCGATCTGCGGGTTGGTGAGGCCGGCCGCGACCAGCTGGGCGACCTCGAATTCGCGGGCACTCAGCGGGTGCCACGGGTCGGCAGGCCGCCCATGATGCAGCGATCCGGTGAGCCGATCGGCCGCCTCGACCAGGGCCGCGGCGCCGGCCGTGGCCGCGATGGTGCGGACCTCGCCGACGTGCCGGGCCGCCTCGCCGCGGCGCCGGGCCCTGACGGCGGCCGCCGCGAGGTCCAGCCGGGCCCACGTGCCCTCCCAGAACCGGCGCCGGGTCCGCCACGCCTCACTCGCCGATTCCAGCGCCTGGTGGGCGGCGGCTACCTCGCCGCGCGCGAGCAGGACGAGCCCTCGTCCGTGCCCGATCGCGGGCAGCGTACCGGGAATGGCCCGGGCCCTGAGCACCGCGCCGACCTGGTCGGACCAGGCCTCGGCGGCATCGGCGTCGCCCCGCGCCAGGTGCGCCCGCACGCCGGTCAGCAGGTACGGGAACAGGTAGGCGGCGTCCATGACGTCCGCCGAGGCATGGTAACCGCGCTCGCAGAGCATGAGCGTGGTGTCGTGGTCGCCCCGGCACCGCGCGACTTCGGCCAGCCCCCACAGCGGTGGCGACAGCCGCTGCAACTCGGCCATCTGCTCACCCTGCGCGAGCGCGTCGGCCAGCAGGTCGCTGGCTGCGTCCCAGTCACCCTGTCCCATCGCCAGGTAGCCCAGGACGTACTGCGCGGTGATCAGGGTGGTGATGCCGCCGCGTCCGTCGGCGAGCGCCCGGCGGGCCGTCTGGGTGGCTGCGTCCCATTGACCAGTGGCCCACTGGACGTGCGCGAGGTGCGCCGCCATATAGTGCCGGTGATTCCAGAGTTCGGCCCGGTCCGCGTAACGGATGCCGTCGGCGAGCCACTGCTCCGCGCGGTCGTACTCCACCAGCACGGACGCGGACGATCCGATCATGCGGTATCCCCGCGCCGCCTCCGCTTCCTGCCGGGAGTCGCTGGCACGGGCTATCGCGTTCTCGAGCAACGGCCAGCCTTCATCCAGCCGGCCGGCAAAGACCAGCACCGATCCGAGCGTTGCGTAAATATTGAGGGTGGCCTCGTTGTCGTCGACGCGCCGGTTTTCTGACCGGCTCCGCTCCCAGTGGGCGATGGCCTCGTCGAGGCGCCGGTCCAGCATGTAGGCGGCCGCCATCCCGGAGCGCAGCCTGGCCCGCTCGCGATCCGCGCCGGCCACCCCGTCCAGGCTGTCCAGCGCCGCCTGGAGCATGCCGACGCGGGCCTCGAGACCGTCACCGAGCAGGTGCGCGACCTCGACCATGCGCGGTACCAGCGCGGCCGCGGCCCGCCGGTCACCGGCGCTGGTGGCCAGCTCATGGGCCTCCTGGTAGGCCTGCGCGGCGGCCGTGTTGTCGTCGGTGGCCGCGGCCTCGTCACCCAGCGCGGCCAGCAGCTCGGCCCGGTCGAGCGCCGGAAGCTGGCCGGGCCGGGTGCGCACCGCCCGCCGGTACAGGCCGAGCGCCTCGCTGTGCGCTGATATCGACGCGGCCTCGCGGGCGGCGGCGACCGCGCGGGAGTAGGCGAGATCGGGGCGCTGCGCCTGCTCGAAGTGGGCCGAGATGAACGCGTCGCGGTAGCCGCGTTCCACCGCGGTCCGGGCCACGCTCTCGTGCAGGCGGCGCCGGGCGGGCAGGTCCGTGTCGGCGTAGAGGGTGTCGCGGATCAGGGCGTGCCGGAAGTCGAAGGTGACCGCGTCGGCGCCGGGCAGGACGAAATATGCCTCCTGAAGCTCGCGCAGGGCGGCGGCGACCTGGTCCGGGCCGGCCTGCGTGACCGCCGTCAGCAGGTCGAAGTCGAAGGAACGCCCGATAACGGCGGCGGCGGAGGCCACGTCGCGGGTCCGGGTGCTCAGCCGGTGTGCGCGGCTCAGCACGGCGTCGCCCAGCGTGTCCGGCACCGCGGCCGCCTGGACGGCCGCGCCGGACTGCGGCGTCAGGGCATCCTCGTCGACCGCGGCGAGAAGCTCCTCGACGTGCAGCGGGATGCCGTCGCTGCGCTCATGGATCGCCGCTACCAGCTGGGCCGGGGCGGGCCGGCCGAGCACCGCGCTGGTCATGGTCGCGGTCTGGTCCAGCCCCAGGCGCGGCAGGCGGATCTCCTCGGCCAGCCGCTGGGCCAGCAGCCGGGCCCGCAGGTCACGCATGGGCAGCTGCGGGTAGAGCTCGTCGCTGCGGTACGCGCCCGCGACCAGCATTGGCCTGGTCGCGACCCGGCTGGCCAGGTGACCGAGGACGTCGAGGCTCAGCGGGTCGGCCCAGTGCAGGTCCTCAAGGATCATCAGCACCGGGGCGCCTGGGTCCGTGGTCACGAGCAGGTCGGCCAGGTCCTGCACCAGCAGGCGGCGGCGGCGGTGCGCGTCACCGGCGGCACCGTCACCGGCGGCACCGTCACCGGGGCCAGCGGAGATAGCGCGGACCCGCGACGACAGGCTGCGCCCGAGATCGCTCAGCGCAGGCTCGGCCGCGGACATCAGATCGCTGGCCAGGTCCAGCAGCAGGCCGGCGAACGACTGCACGTCACCGGGGAACGCGGCCGCGCGCAGCACGGCAACGTTGCTGGCCTGAGCGTGGCGCGCGATCGCGCCGAGCAGGCGGGTCTTGCCGATACCCGCTTCGCCCGCGACGAACAGCAACTGGCCGCGGCCCGCCGCCGTCTCGGCCAGCCGCCGCTTCGCCAGCGCCAGAAACTCGTCCCGGCCGACAAGAACCGGGGACTGGACCACGCCGCGACCCGGCACCGCCTGCACCTCCCCCGGAAAATAGGTACCCGAAACCCGAAAATAGGTCATCCGCCCGATGAATCTCACGCCGCTGCGATCCAGGCTGGACGCATCCCAATCGGTGAATGCAAGGAGTCTGGCATGGCGAAGTTCATGGACGTGCACAGCGGATTCGTCGGCGTGACGGAGGACCAGCTGCGCGAGGCGCACGAGCTTGACCTGGCGATCGAGGCGGCTGAGGGGGTGCACTTCGAGCGCGCGTGGCTCGATCCGGAGTCAGGCAAGGTGTTCTGCCTGTCGTCCGGGCCGTCGAAGGAAGCGGTCCTCCGGGTCCACGAGAAGGCCGGGCACCCCACGGAGGAGATCTACGAGCTGCCGATCGAGGTGGTGTAGCCGCCGGTCAGCGACCCCCGCGACGATCTTCGGCCGAATTCCGGGTGGCTTGGGCCGCTCCCCGGCGCGCCGCCGGGCGGGGTGCCTGCTGCGCGGTGGCCGCCGCGACCTGCCGGGTGAACAGGTAGGAAATGATCAGCAGGCAGCCCCAGGCTCCCGCGAGCGCCCAGCCGGCCAGCACATCGGTCATCCAGTGGGCGGCCAGGTACAGCCTGGTCAGCCCGACGACCAGCGCGATCAGGGCGGCGCCCATCATGAGCAGCGTCCGCGTCCGCAGGGAACGGCCCGCCGTCACCACGACCACGAGCATGCCCCAGGCGGCGAGGGCCTGGGCCGCGTGCAGAGAAGGGTAAGACCATCCGCTGAAGGCGCCCAGCCAGTCCGCCGCGGCCGGCCGGGGCCGCCTGACCAGGACTTCGGTCAGCCAGGACCCCGCCCCGGCGCCCGCCAGCGACAGCGCGGGAAGGATCGCGGCCAGCCACTGGCGGCGCCACCACCACAGGCCCAGGCCCGCGGCGATCACCACCGGCCAGAGCACGAAACCCGAGCCGAGCCAGGTCAGGATCTTGGCCAGGCTGGTCAGCCACGGCGTGCGGTGGCCGACAAAGAAGGACAGCACCCCGGGGTCGAGACGGGCGCTGTTGACGTGGTGCATCACGCTGAACGTCAGTGATCCCAGCGACCAGCCGCACGCGGTGAGCGTGAGAACGGCGACCGTCAGCGCGAAGCCCGTCGGGCCGCCCGTCTGGAAGCGCGCGCCGAGCCACCCAAGCTGGCCTGGGAAGCGCCGCCGCAGCCAGGCCGCCGCGCGGCTGCCCGCCAGCCGCGCGACCTGGCGCCCGGCCCAGGTCTCGGGGTCACGTGAGGTCCGCAGCAGGTGCCCGAGGATGAGGGCGAGCACCACCACGACGAAAAGGGCGATGCCCACCTGGGTGGCGTAACTGGCCACCTGCTTCCAGCTCGCGCCGGCGATGTAGCCGAGCACGATCATCAGCGCGCCCCAGGTCGCGCCGCCGGCCGCGTTGAAGGGCAGGAAAATCCGGTAGCGCATGCGGGCCATGCCGGCCAGGCCCGGGACGAGCACCCGCAGAGCGGCCGTGAACCGGCCGAAGAACACCGCCCGGCCGCCCCGCGCGGCCAGGTAGTCCTGCGCCCGCTCAATACGCTGGGGTTTCAGGATGCGGCGGAAAGGCCACGCCCCGAGCATGCGGTGGCCGTACTCGCGGCCGACCAGGTAGCCGACCGAATCGCCGATGATCGCTCCGAAGATCCCCGCGATGAGCACTTCCCACAGGCTCACCCGGCCATAGGACGCCAGCACCCCGCCCAGGATCAGCGCGGTCTCCCCCGGGAAGATGAAGCCCAGGAACACGGACGACTCAAGGGCCGGGACCGCGAAGACGATCAGCAGCGCCAGCCATCCACTGAGGCTGAGGATGTGCTCGATCAGGCTGGTCATGGTGTGCTCAAGAATACGAGCGCGATGCGGCCGGACGGGCGAGTGGGACTAGGGCCGCCCGCTATCGCCCGGCGAGGCGGCCGCCGAGCCAGCCGAGCATCCGCGACCAGGCATCCGCGGCGGCGTCGGGGGCAAAGGTCTCCCGGTCGTCGCAATTGAACCCGTGACCCGCGTCCGGGTACCGGACGACCTCGGTCGCGACCGGCGACCGGGCCGCCTGCTGCCTGAGGGTCTCCACCTGCTCCACGGGGATCGTGTGGTCCTGGTCGCCGTACAGGCCGAGCCACGGTGCCCGGAGCGACGGCGCCGCATCCGCGAGAGCCGGGAACCCGAAGCGGCCCGCGGCGACACCGCCACCGTAGAAGGTGACGGCCGCGCCGAGTTCGAATTCCGTGGCCATGATGAAGGCGACCGACCCGCCCATGCAGAAGCCGACGGCCGCGCAGCGGTCAGCCGGCATCCCCTGATGCCGGAGGTAGCCGAGCGCGGCCGTGACGTCGCTCATGATTTCCGCCGCGCGCAGGCGGCCCATCAGCGGCTGCGCCTTGGAGAACTCGTCGTAACCGAGGACGGGGGCACCCTGCCGGTGAAACAGGGCCGGCGCGACGGCCAGGTAGCCGGCGTCCGCGAGCCGGCCGCAGACATTGCGGATATGGCCAGTCAGCCCGTAGGCCTCCTGGAGCACCACAACCCCGCCGGCCGGCGGGCCGGCGGGCGCGGCGGCCACGCCGGGAAACGCCCCGGCCCCCTCACCCAGCACCACATCGAGCGTCTCAGGCATCAGACCGGGCTCCTCTCCGCCTTGGCCGTGTAGAACCGCCACACCTGGTCGTCATAGTCCGGGCCGAAGACCGGGAGATCCCGGTAGTCGTCGGGGTCGACCTCGATGAGCGGCCGCTGCATCTGCCAGCAGGTGACGGTGAGCCGCGCGAGGACATGGACGTCGATGGCGGCGAGCATCGCCGCGGCCAGGGACTGGCCGGCCGTGGCCAGGCCGTGGCCTTGCAGCAGGCAGACCGGGCGGTCCCCGATGGCCTCCAGCAGCCCGGCGGCGCGCTCCGCGTTGCGGATGAGGCCGGCGAAACGGTAGGTCGGGATGCCGCCGGCCGCGAGCCGCATGGCCGGGATGTCATACGCGCCGACGATCGGCCGCAGCGGCACGCCGGCCACGGTGCACGCCACGACCGCGGGCGAGTGGGCATGCACCACGGCCGCGCAGTCCGGGCGCGAGGCCAGCAGCGCCGTGTGGATCGGCAGCTCCGAGGGCAGTGAGATCGGCGGATCGGCGGGGTGCAGGTTCCCGTCGAGATCCACGAGCGCGATGTCCTCCGGGGTCGTGAACGCCACGCCGTGCTCGCTCGGGCGGCGCGCCCGCACGAGGAGGTGCCTGTCGTCGACGCGCAGGCTGACGTGGCCGAGGGTGGTCTCGACCAGCCCCTCGATCGCGAGCACCCGGCACGCGAGCGCGACGAGCCTCCGCTCGGCCGCATAGGAAACGGTCATGACGTTGTCTCCTCCTGTTCACCGCGCGCCCCGAGGAACACCGCTCCGATGTCACCCCGCGCGGCGATGTCGGCCGCCGGCCCCTGCAGCTCGACCGCCCCGGCGACGAGGACGTACACCCAGTCCGAGATGGCGATCGCCTGCACCGCCCGCTGCTCGACCAGGACCACCGCCACGCCCGCGGCGGCGAGCGCGGGCACGTCCTGCTCGAGCAGTTGCGCGGTCGGCATGGGCGCGAGGTTCGCGGTCGGCTCGTCGAGCAGCACCACCGACGGCGCGGACATCATCACCCGCGCCATGGCGACCGTCTTGCGCTCGCCGCCACTCAGCCGGCCGGCCGGCGTGCGGCCGAGACCACCGAGAATCGGGTACGTCGCGTGGACGCGTTCGAGCGCGGCCTTGAGGGCACGGCGGTTGAGCGCGTAGCCACCCATGAGGAGGTTCTCCCGGACCGTGAGCGACGGGAACACCTCGCGTTCCTGGGGAAGGTACGCGATCCCGCGCCGCGCCCGGGCCTCGGCGGGCAGCGCGGCCACGTCCACGTCGCCGTGCCAGATGTGCCCGCCGCGCGCGGCCACCAGGCCCGCCAGGGTCTTCAGCAGCGTGCTCTTGCCCGACCCGTTCGGGCCGACGACCGTCACGATTTCACCGGACCCAGCAGAAAAGCTGACATTCTTGACGACCACGGACGGCCCGTAACCGGCCACGATCGACTCGGCCCGGACCAGCTGGTCCGGTCGGCCGCTAGCCACCCCCACCTCCGAGGTAGGCATCGACGACCTCCTGGTTGGACTGGAGTTCCGCCATGGAGCCCTCGGCCAGCACCGTGCCGCGCGCCATCACGACCACGGGGTCGCAGAGCTTCTCGACCAGGCGGAGTTCGTGCTCGACCATGAGCATTGTCATCCCGGAGGCCCGCAGTTCCATGAGCCGGTCGGCGATCGACGGTACGAGCGACGGGCTGACGCCGGCCATCGGCTCGTCCAGCAGCAGCAGCTTCGGCCGCGCCATCAGGGCCCGCATGAGCTCGACGAGCCGCCGCTGACCACCGCTCAAGGCCTTCGCGTAGTCGTTCGCGATGGCCTCGAGCCCGAAGCGCCGCAGGACGTCCCAGGCGAGGTCGATCAGTTCGGTCTGCGCGGCTGACCAGGCACGCTTACGGCCGAGGGCGGCGGTGATGCGCTCCCCCCGCCAGGGCGCGGCGCCGACCAGGAGGTTCTCGAGGACCGTCAGGCCGCCGAACACGTTGGCCTGCTGGAAGGTCCGCACGATGCCATGCCGGGCGACCACGTGCGGCCGCTGGCCGACGATCTCCCGCCCGTCGAAACGGACCGATCCCCGCGCCGGGCTCGCGACCCCGCTGATCAGGTTGATCACCGTCGACTTGCCGGCCCCGTTCGGCCCGATCAGGCCCGTGATCGTGCCCCGGCGCACGCCGAAGGTCGCGTCCTGCACGGCGAGCACCCCGCCGAAGTGGCAGGCCAGGCCCTCGACCTGGAGCAGCGTGGCCGGCGGTTGGGGCGCGGCCGGGGATTCCGCCGTCATCGCGGCCCGGCCCGCCACGGGGTGAGCGCCAGACGCAGCCGCGCGCCGCCCTCTTCTTCGCCCCCGTGGCCGTAGACCCGCTTGCGCTCGGGAATCAGGCCGTTCGGCCGGAACCACAGGAAGACAAGCAGGAAGGCCCCGATGGCGACCCAGTCGAGCGCGTCGATGAGCCCGGGGTAGCCGAAGGCCGGGAGGTGCCGCGTCACCTCGATGATCCCGATGGGGACGAGGAGCGCGCCGAGCGCGCCGCCCGCGAGGTTGCCCTTGCCCCCGACGATCAGCGCGGTGAAGAACAGGAACGTCTCGGGGTACAGCCAGCTCGCGGGCCCCCACGCGGTCACGTACTCGACGAGCAGGCCGCCGCTCAGGCCGGCCAGCGCGCCCCCGGCGATCAGGACGGTCATCCGGAGCGCGTTCGGGTTCCGGCCGAGCGCCGCGATCGCGCTCTCGCTGTCGCGCACCGCGCGGAGCAGGCGGCCGTACGGTGAGCGGGATATCCCGCGCGCCACCCACCACGCGCCGGCGCAGCACACGGCGGTGAGGCCGAGGAAGACCCAGTTGTAGCCGCGGGGCGAGACGTGGAACACGCCGATCAGCGGCTGCGGGATCAGCGCGAGCCCGGTCGGGCCGTTGACCAGCCCCGTCTGCGCCTCGGCCAGGCCGGTGGCGATGAGCGACAGGACGAGCATCGCCATGGCCTGGTAGTCGGCCCGCAGCCGCCGGATGGCGATCAGCCCGATCGGCACGGCCAGCAGGCCGCCGACCACCGCCGCGCCGAGGAGCGGCAGCGGGAACGGCAGGTTGAACCCGCCGATGTAGGTCTCGAAGCTCCCGTACGCCTTGGCCGGCTTCAACGCGAAGAGCGCCGCCGCGTAGCCACCGGCCGCCTGGAACACGACGTAGGCGAAGTTGTTGATGCCCGCCAGGCCGAACTGGAGGTCGAGGCCCCAGATGGCGATGAGGTTGATGCCGAGCAGGATCGCCAGGCCGCTGAGGTAGTAGATCACGCCAGAGCTCATGCGACGAGCTCTCGTTCTGAGGCGAACTCGGCGAGGATGCCCTGCGGGCGCAGGACGAGCACGGCGATCAGGATGATCCAGGCGGCGATCGTCTTGTAGGACGGTGAGATCACCGCCGCCGCGGCCTGGCTCATGATGCCGATGAGCAGCGCGCCGATCATCGCGCCGTAGGGCTTGCCGATCCCGCCGAGCACCGCCGCGGCCGCGAGCGTGATGAAGAAATCGCTGCCGGTCGACGAGGAGAACGAGCCCTCGCCGATGCCGAGGAGCACCCCGCACACGCCGCAGAGCGCACCCGAGAGCAGCCAGGCGACCGCCCGGGTCCGCGCCGGGGAGACGCCGCAGCCCCGGGTGAGCGAGACGTCCGCCGCCGTGGCCCGCATCGCGAGGCCGAGTTTGGTCGTCCGCAGCAGCAGGTGGACCGCCACCATCACCACGACGGCGACGATGATCGTCGTCAGCTGGCCGCTGCTGAGGACCACGCCCCCGATGTTCATGGTGCTGTGGGTTCTCGCGGTGTACGCGAGGATGAACGGTCCCTGGATCGCCTCGAGACCGAACTGCACCATGAGGCTGATCGCGATGGTCACCATCGCGATCCCGAATCCGGTGGCGCCGCGCCGGAGGAACGCCCCGACCACGACATGCCCGAGCAGCAGTGAGATCACCGCGCCGCTGGCGGCGCCGACGGCCATCGCGATCCAGATGTTCGAGCTCCGGCCGGTCAGGCCGTACTCGGCGAAGATGCACGCCGTGAGGATCGACCCGAACGCGAGGTTCAGCACGTTGGTCACGCCGAACTGCAGCGTGAACCCGACTCCGCCGATCGCGAGCAGGGCCGCGCTGTAGACGCCGAAGATGACGACGCCGAGCAGGAGCGTCACGGCAGCAGTCCTCCCCGCCCGCGGCCCCCCGTACCGACCACTAATGCCCCTCGGCGGTGGCGATGTCCTTGGCCGAGACCAGCTTGACGGGCAGGTTCGTTACCGGGTTCTCCGCGGCCCACAGCCCACCGGAGTTGTGGTACTTGTCGAAGGAGACCTGCCCCGTCACGCCCACGTAGTCGATGGTCTTGCCCGCGGCGAGCGCGGCCTTGCCCTGGGCGAAGGTCTTGACGATGGTCGTGCCCTGCGTGATCTTCTCGATGTAGGGGTTGAACGTGACCGGGTCGATGCTGTGCGCCGCGAGCATGGCCAGCGCGATCATCGTCGTGTGGTCGTACGGCAGTTCCGCGTAAATGGCGGTCTCGTCGCTGGCCGGGTTCTTCACCAGGCTGCCCGACGCGAGCAGCGCGCCCTTCCACGTCTCCCACGCGGTGCCCGACTGCTGCGCGTACGAGATGACCCGCACGAAGTGCGACTCGTAGCTCGCCTTGCCGAGCGCGGCGATCGCGGCCTTGTCGTAGTCGACACCGAGGGTGCCCGACGTGCCGACTACCGGCCCGGTCCAGCCCGCCTGCTTCAGGTTCCCGAGCAGCACGCCCGCGCTCTGCGGGTCGGACTCGGTGACGATCACCTGGGGGTGCGAGGCGATGATTTTCTGCACCTCGGTCTCGTAGGTGGTCTGATCCAGGGCGATAGCCTCGTTGCTGACGATCTTCAGGCCGAGGTGCTTGGCGCCGGAAACGAGCCCTGGGACGTTGCCCTGCGCGGCCTGGTCGTTGCCGAATACTGCCGCGACCCGGGTGTAGCTGGTGCCGAACTTGACGTAGGCGGCGAGCGAGTACCCAGCCACGTCGTCACCCGGCGTCGTCCGCCAGAAGTAGGGATAGATGTTCTTGTCGAACTGCACGTCCCCGCCGGCGGACAGGTCCGGCACGTGCGCCTGGTTGAACAGCGGGACCGTCGCCGACATCAGGCCGCTGTCACCGTCCACGATCCCGACCAGGTGGGCCGAGCCGGCCAGCATGTTGTTGGCGGCCGGGACAGCGTCGGCGGGTTCGCCGCGATTGTCCACGATGGTGCACGTCAGATGGTGGCCCATCACACCGCCGCCGGCGTTGATGGCATGCACGGCGGAGACGCAGCCGGTGTACTGGAAATAGCCGTAGGGCGCGTTGGGCCCCGTGAACGGGCTGAACGCGGCGATCTCCAGCGCGGACCCGCCCGCTGAGGTTGAGGATGAGCCGCCCGCAGAGGGAGAGCTCCCGGCGCAGGCGGTCAGGGCCAGTGCGGCGACTCCCCCGGCGAGCGCGAGCCGCGCACCGGGCGCCACGGCCCACCGCATGCGGTGTTTCACTCGTGACATGACAACTCCTCAAATCGTTAGTGGTCCGGGTCCCCGGACGTGGCACGCGCTGGAAATGGTTCGCTGACCCCGGGCCGCCGACCCGATCGACTCGCTCATCTCAGATCGTCAGCGAGGCGAGCGTCTCGGGGGCGAAGAGGTCCCTGGGCTCGATCTCGCCGGCGGCGAGCCCCTGCTCGCGCGAGTAACGGAGGAAGGTGCTGAGCGCCTGGACGTTGGCGTCGTTCAGGCCGTAGGACCAGTAGTCCTCGCCCATCAGCGCCTGGATGCGGCCGATCTCCTCGTACACCCAGGGCAGGACGAACGGCAGCGCGGCCGTCTCGTCGAGGCCCCGGAAGGCGAGGTCGCGGGCCTGCGCGAAGGCCTTGGCCAGCGAATTGGCCAGCCAGCGGTTGCGCTGGTAGACCTCGCGCCGGAGGACGACCACGTGCATGATCGGGAAGATCTGAGTCAGCCGGTAGTAGTTCTCCTCGACCTCGCGCACGTCCGGGAAAAGCCGCCGCACGTGCGGGTCATGATCGAGGAAGGGGCGGGGAACCCTCGGCGTGTAGAGGGCATCGATCTCGCCGCTGACGAGCATCTCCGAGAGCGTCCGGCCGTCCGGGCACCTGGCGATCTCAATGTCCTCGGGCAGGCCGGGAATCGCCGTCTTCTCTTCCCGGCCCGGCTGGTGGAGGCCGCCGGTGATGTAGCGGACCGAGTTCACCGGGACGTTGTGGAAATCGGCGAGGATGCCCCGGATCCAGACGTTGGCGGTCAGCTGGTACTCGGCGACGCCGACGCGGCGCCCCACGAGCTGCCCGGGTGATTCGATGCCCGCACCCGAGTGGACGTAGATCCCGTTATGCCGGAAAGCCCGGGACGGAAAGACGGGGATCGCCACGAACCGCGCGTCCTGCTGGATCGTGAGCACGAAGGTGGACAGCGACAATTCGGCGACGTCGAACTCCCCGAAGCGGACCATCCTGAAGAAGGTCTCCTCCGGGGAGAGGGTGAGCATCGTGAGGTCGACACCCTCGACCCCGACCCGCCCGTCCACGAGCGCGCGGGTGCGGTCGTAGTCGCCGCAAGCGAGCGTGATCGGGAGTCGTGCCATCGTCTCCGCCCATGTCGCGGCGAGCCCACACCAATGTGGGCATTACGGCCGGTCAATAGGTATGTTGATACCTAGTCGGGGACTGTACTTAATGACACTTCCCCCGGCAAGGTTCGTTACCAAGGCGATGCCAGAGGACGCGGCCGGGCTGGGGCTGCACCTGCTATGTGCACATATGTTCGGCTACCCTGCGACGGGCACGCTCGCCCATACCCATCCGTGGCGGCCCGGCCGATGTCCACCGTAGGAGGCCCGTACCCGATGTCCCTGCGCCACGCCCTGCTCGCGATCGTCGCGGTGGAGCCGATGACCGGCTATGACCTCACCAAGCACTTCGACCGGTCGGCCGCCAACGTCTGGCACGCCCCGCACTCGCAGATCTATCCCGAGCTTCGCAAGCTCGAGAGCGCAGGGCTCGTCACGGCGGAGTCAGTGGCCCGCGGCGACCACGGCATCAAGCGGACCTACTCCATCACCGACGCGGGCCTCGACGTTCTCGTCGAGTGGGTCGACGAGCTCACGCCGCCGGCACCCGAACGCGACGCCTTCCATCTCAAGGCGACTTACCTCGAGTACGGCTCGTTCGCCAACGCACGCCGCCAGTTCGAGGCCCACCTCGACTACCACGAGGAACTGCGCCGGCGCTGGGAAGTCCACGCGCAGACGCTCGAGCAGCGCAGCACGGCGCTCATGCAGCGGCGGCTCGAGGCCATGCCGGACGATCTGCATGAGGCGCTGGTCGCCTATAAAGTCCACGTCTACCGTGGGCTGGCCGATCGAGCCCGGCACGAGGCCCGCTGGGCGCGCCGGGGCATCGCCCTCGTCGACGCGCTCGTGGCCGCGTCCCCCCGTGAGCTCGGCGAGCGCGGCGCCTGAGGCCGCGTCCGGACTGGTAACCGGTCCTCGCGGGTAGTGAATGACAGGTGGGCCCGGTACAGGCGTTGCGGCAGATCGCGTTCCAGCTCGAACGGGCGGGCGCGCCGACCTACCGTGTGCGGGCGTTCCGCCGGGCCGCGCAGGTGGTCGAGAATCTCCCGGCCGAAGAGCTGGATCGCCGGATACGCGAGGGAGCGCTGCAGGCCCTGTCCGGGATAGGCACGGTCACCGCCGAGGTCATCACCCAGGCGGCCGGCGGCCAGCAGCCGGACTACCTGGCCAAGCTGCTCGAAGAGACGCCGCCCGCCCGCGAGCGGACGGGCCTGCGCGCGGCGCTGCGCGGTGATTGCCACACGCACTCGGACTGGTCTGACGGCGGCAGCCCGCCCCGGGAGATGGCCGAGGCGGCCCGCGATCTCGGTCATGAATGGATCGCGCTGACCGATCACTCGCCCCGGCTGACCGTGGCCAGCGGATTGTCCGCTGAGCGCCTGGGCGCGCAGCTCGAACTCGTCCGCCAGCTCAACGCCGAGCTGGCCCCGCTGCGCATACTGACCGGGATCGAGGTCGACATCCTCGACGACGGCTCACTCGACCAGCGTGAAGACCTGCTCGCCCAGCTCGACGTCGTGGTGGCCAGCGTGCATTCGCACCTGCGGATGGCGGCCGGGCCGATGACCGACCGCATGGTGGCCGCGGTGTCCAGCCCGCACGTTGACGTGCTGGGGCACTGCACCGGCCGGCTGATCACCGGCCGCGGCCGGCCGGAATCCGTGTTCGATCCCGAGACGGTCTTCGCCGCCTGCCGGGCCAGCGGGGTCGCGGTCGAGATCAACTGCCGGCCTGAACGCCAGGACCCGCCTGACCGGTTGCTGCGCCTGGCCGCGGAGGCGGGCTGCATATTCGCCATCGACACCGACGCGCATGCGCCCGGCCAGCTCGACTGGCTGGACAGCGGCTGCGCGCGGGCCGAAGCGTTCGGTATCCCACCCGGCCGGGTCATCAACACCCGCACCGCGGACGACATGACCTCCGCGCCAGGCCACTGAGCCCGCCACCCATTTCGGCACCATCCCCCGGTATGACGGCAGGCATATACCTAACGGAAAGCACCTGGATCATCACTTACCGTCCTGCTGTCACACTCCACCAAGGCGGCGTATGGCCCGGTACAGCCGAGTTCCACGGCCTGCCGGGCATCGTGCCGGAGATTGCAGTCCCGCCGCCACGGCCATAAGCGAGTAGCCTATGCTTTTGCGATCGGCAAGAGAGCTCTCTCTTGCGGCGGCGGTCGGCCTGGAGCCGGGCCGGATCGCTGCCTGCGACTTGGGCAACCCAGGCGAGGGACCGTGTCGGAATGGCCAGCGACGCTCGACATCGACGTCTTGATCGCCGAGGGATGGCGCCCGACGCCTTTGCGCGAATTTGTTCTGAAGATTCATAGCAGATGCGACCTATCGTGCCGATACTGCTATGTGTACGAAATGGCGGATCAAAGCTGGCGTTCCCGGCCAACGAGAATGTCGCGAAATACCGTGGCCGACACTGCCGCGCGCATCGCCGAGCACGCGCGGCGACATTCGCTCACCTCGGTTCAGCTGATTCTGCACGGTGGGGAACCGCTTCTGGCGGGGGCCGATCTCATCGAGCATACCGTCACGACAATCCGCGCCGCGGTGGATTCGGGTGTCCGCGTCGACGTTGCCCTGCAGACGAATGGCGTCCTGCTCGACACCGCCTACCTGAAGCTCTTCGATGCACTGGAAATCCACGTTGGGGTAAGCCTTGATGGTGACGCGAGTGCGCACGACCGGCACCGCCGCCGCGCCAACGGAGAGGGCAGTCATTCCGCGGTCGTGCGCGGCTTGGAGCAGTTGACCTCCGATCCCTTCCGGCGTCTGTTCAACGGTCTGCTGTGCACCGTGGACCCGCGCAACGACCCGGTGGGCACCTACGAGGCACTCTTGCAATTCGAGCCGCCCACGATCGACTTCCTGCTGCCGCACGGCAACTGGTCATCCCCCCCACCCGGACGGATCCCCGGCTCGAAAGAGACACCGTACGGCGACTGGCTGGTCCGGGTGTTCGATCGCTGGTACGGCGAACCACGTCAGGAAACTCGCGTACGCCTGTTCGCCGAGATCATGAATCTGCTCCTGGGCGGCACCTCTGCCACCGAGGAAGTGGGCTTGTCCCCGATCGGGATCGTGGTAGTCGAGACCGATGGAAGTATCGAGCAGTCCGACATCCTGAAATCTGCCTATCCGGGTGCGCCTGAGACCGGACTGCATGTCAGCCGGGATTCTTTCGATGCGGTTCTGGCGCTGCCGTCGGTGGCCGCCCGGCAGATCGGCCTGCGCGGGCTTGGCGACGCCTGCCAGACTTGCGAAATACGCCGAACATGCGGCGGCGGCCTGTACGCACACCGATATCGGAACGGCAGTGGCTTCGCAAACCCATCTGTATATTGTCCCGACTTGCTCCGGCTCATCCCGCACATCCGGCATGCCGTGGAAGCCGATGTGATCAGGTTGAAGGAACGCCAGCAATGACCCTGTACCCGCACCGGATTCCGTTCAGTGTGTTCACCACTCTGGCCGAGGGCAATGGGGGCGCGGCCGCGGTACGCCACCTCGTCGCTGCCCAGCACAGCAAGCACGTCCTGCTGCTCAAGCGGGTGATCGACCTCGCTCACTCGGCCCGGCATGATCAGGCGGCCGACGCGAGACGCGCCTACAGCCTGCTCGCCGCTATCCAGGACCGGCAGCCCGAGGCGGCTGCCGCGGTCATGTTGCATCCCTCGGTCGGGGCGTGGGCGCGGCAGACGGTGGACGCTCTCGGCTCGCCGCAGACCTTGGCGGAGGCCGAACCAGGGCGGATGGCCGCGCTGGCCGCCGCAGCCGCGGTCCGGTCCCGCCTCCCCTGCTCGATCGAGCTGCCGGGGCGTGACGGCGAGATCCTGCTGCCGTCACTGGGCCGAGCAGTCGTGCCCGCGGCAGACGTCCGGATCACCGCCGACAGGGCAGAGGTCGGCGGGGTGCAGCTTCCGGATGATCCGAGTGTCGACACAGCCGGCTGGCAGGCACTGCGGCAATTGTCGGTGACAACTCGGGGCAAACGCCTTCACCTGCTCATCGACGACTTGGATCCTTACCGGGCACCGGGTGCGGCGAACATGGCCGGCCGCCTGTCCGCGGCGGACGTGGCCCACTGGCAGGCAGTCCTGGATTCGGCCTGGGACCTCCTCGTGCGCCATCACCCGACCGTCGCCGAAGAGGTCGCCGCCATGATCCGGGTCCTCACTCCATTGATCCCCCCGCCTGGGGGCCATGTCAGCGCCACATCCGGGGAGACTTTCGGCAGTGTCGCGCTGTCGACGCCACCGGACGCATGTTCGCTCGCGGTCACGCTGGCTCATGAGGTGCAGCACGCCAAAATGTGCGCGCTCCTGGACATGGTCCCGCTGACCCGGGCGGACGATGGACGCCGGTTCTACGCGCCCTGGCGGGAGGATCCGCGACCCATCTCGGGCCTGCTGCAGGGCGCATACGCGTTCCTCGGGGTGGCCGGATTCTGGCGTCGTCAGAGTGACCTCGATGACTGGGAGGCCGCGCTGGCCGAGTTCGCCCGCTGGAGGGATGCCGTACGGCTGGTCGTCAACACGCTGGTCATAAGTGGTCAACTGAGCCATGCCGGCGAACTGTTCGCCGCCGGCATGGACCGGACGTTGCGGCAGTGGGAAGCGGAACCCGTACCGGCCGGTGCGCTAGCCCGTGCCCGGCAGGCCGCTACGGAGCACCGGGAGCGGTGGCGCCGCCGCAACGGCGAGATCCCTCTGCGGGTCGGCTAGATCGGCGGAGGGTCGAAGTCGAAATCGATGCGTCGGCCCGCCAGGAACGCCTGCACGTCAGGATGCCCGAAACCGAGCGCGCGGGCATACCCGTCAAGCGTGGCCTGTGACAGGCGTTCCGCCTGCTCCCCCGCGCCTTCGGCACGGAGGTCGAATACCAGGTTGGCCGCGGCCGCCAGGGTCACTGGGTGATTCTCGCCGAACAGTTCGGCCAGCCGGGCGAGGGTGTCCTCACCTAGCTCCCTGGCACCCTGCGTGTCGCCAAGCTCGGCGAGATCGCTGGCCAAATTAAGTGCACACGTGAGCGAGTAGTCGTGATCGCGCCCGAGCCTCTCGTCGAGACCGGCGAGCGATGACGTGTTGAGCTCCCAGGCCGCCTGCGGGTCTCCGCGGACCCGCAGCAGCAGTGCCATATTGACCCCGCAGCCCCGGTTGTAAGGGTGTTCGTGCCCATAGATCCTCGGATAACGGGCCAGCGTCTCCACGGCGAGGTCGAATCCCTCGTTCACCAGGTCCTTGTTGCGCAGGGCGTTGGCGAGGTTCATCGCGGCCGCCAACGTGTCGGGATGATCGGGCCCGAACATCCGGTTTTCCTGCGAATAGATGTCACGCGCCAGATCCAGGCCCTCCGCGACCGCTCCCGTGCGCCGCTTGGCGATGGACAGGCTCTTGGCCGTCCGCAGCGTCCAGGGATGAGCCGCGCCGAGGTTCGCCCGGCCGTAGGCGAGGGCATCCTCGCCCCAGTCACTCGCGTCGGCATAGGCACCGCTCAGCCGCACGATCCGGGCCAGGCCGTCACGGACGATGAGGACTTCCTGCGGGTTGACTTTGGAGTCTGGCAGGTGCTGCAGCTGGAATGTCTCTTCGTACATTTGGCGGGCGGTCTCGTAGTCGCTCATCAGGCAGTAGTCCACAGCGAGGTTGTTCATGCACCGCAGCGTGGCCCGGTTATGTGGCCCGAATATGTGCCGATGGCGCTGGAGCGAATCTTGGTCGTGATCGCGCGCGGCCCGGAACTCGCCACGGGCCCGCAGATCGGCTCCGTGGCTATTGGACAGTAGGAGAGTCTCGCGATCCTCGGGACCGAGACGTTCGATCATCTGATCGAGCGTCTCGCGGTTCAGCTCATACGTGTCGGGATACTCGCCGAGCTCACGGAGCACGATACCGAGATGCCGCTTAGCGACCAGAATGTCCCGGATGTCACGTACGGGACTCTTTTCCCAATCCTTGATGAGCCTTTCCACGAAGGACCGGCCCGTCCCGTAGTCACCCGAACTGTAGAGGTAGCGCACGACATCGAGGCAGAACTTTCGCACCACCGGATCGGGACACGTGGTCACCCGCGACGGCTCCGCGTGGGCGAGCAGCTCGAGGTACCGGTCCCAGTGCCTGTTGTCATCCGGGTCCCTGGTCATCACCGCCGTGGCGAGCAGGAGGTGGACCTCGTGCCGGATCCGTTCCTGCTCTTCGGCCTTCAGCTCGTCTCTGAGCAGTGCCTGCACGAGCCGGTGCAACTGAATCGTCCGGTTCCAGTCGTCCAGGCGCGCCAACGCGTACCGGCCGAGTTGCTTGAATGCCCGGTTAAGCATGATCGGGTTGGACAGCAGAGCGCGCAGCCGAAGATCGACGGCGGTCAGCGGCTCGGCGCCGATCTGGTCGCCCACCGGCACGAATACGTCGAGCGGAATGGGCTCAGGTCCAAAGAAGGCACAGCACTGCACGAGCTCTACCGCCTCGGGCAGCGACTCCTTGAGCTGGGAGACGGACAGCGACCACGCGGCGGTCATCGATACCGGATATTCCGACTGCCGGCCCTCACCGAGGAGTAAGGTCGCGTGCTCCTTGAGCAGCCGCAGGTACTCGCCGATCGGCATGCCCGTCTCGGCCTGCAGCGCTCCGGCCTGCTCCAGCGCGAGCGGCAGGTCCCCCAGCTCCTGGGCCAGCCGATCCGCGTCATCGTCCGAGATCTCTCTGGGTACCCGCTTTTTCAGAAACGCCACGCTCTCCGCGCGGGTGAACACGTCGACCGCCACCGTCTCCACGACGGTCTGCCAGGCGCGATTGCGCGAAGTGATCAGGATGTGGCCGGCTTCCTTGGGCAGGAGGCCTTGCAGATCCTCGGGCCGGTCGGCATTGTCGAAAATGAGCAGCCACCGGCCGTAGGGCTCACCGTGCTGCAGAGCCTCGATGACGGCGTTGGCGCAGTCCTCGATTCCGATGGCGGCCGCCGAGGGCACGCCCAGGTGCGGGGCAAGGGCCGCCAGCGACGAGCGCAGCAGCACCGGCTGATCGGCCGAGATCCACCACACCAGTTCGTACTCATCGCGGAAGCGGTACGCGTACTCGATGGCGACCTGAGTCTTGCCTACGCCGCCGAGGCCGTGCAACGCGTGCGGCACCACCGCGGTGACCTCGGCGGCGATACCAGTGTGCAACCGGTCCAGCAGACCGTCCCGGCCGGTGAAATTCTTGTTCCGTTGCGGGATCTTCCCCCAGATCTCGGGAGACCGCCCGGGAGTCTGTGGGGCATTCACGGACGAAGCCGACATAAGGACCCTCCGGGATTGGCTCCAGAGCCAGCTTATTGTAGACGGTGGCTCCCTTCCAGATCGACAGAAGATTGCCAGGACTGGCCGGGCTCGGGTGCGGCTGTGCAAAAAATCAGGCTTTTGGCGCCGACGGCCACGGGGTTCGTGTGGTATAAGAGACTGACGAGGTCACGTGCCGACGGCAGCAAGGGAGCCGATGTGGATGGCGGAGCCAGGGATTTCAGCGGTGACCTGATCGACGTCACGGGACTATCACTGCGTGACCTGGACCGAGTGCCCGAATCCAGTCTGGCGCTGGCGCTGCGCCAGGTGCTGTCCAGTAGCGATACGGGTCCGTCCGCGGGGTTCTCTTCGCGTGTCTGATGCCGGATGTTCCGGCTAATTTCCATCCTTATTGGCGGAACGACCGCCAGCAGCCTATCGTCTCGTACTGAGAGCCATCGCGGGCGGTAGGGGGTGCTGTTGGGGTGGATGAAACAGATTGGGAACGGCTGACCGCCCAGCTCTCGCGGGGGCACTGTACCCCCTTCCTCGGAGCAGGTGCCTGCGCCGGCACGCTGCCCGCCGCCGCCGAGATGAGCAGCGCCTGGGCGAGCAAGTACAACTACCCATTTCTTGATCATCATGACCTCGCCCGGGTCATGCAGTACATCTCGATCACCAAACGGGATCCCGTCTTTGTCAAAGAGGAGGTCTGCGAGGATTTCGCAGGTAAGCCGCCGCCGCCGTTTGGAATTCCCAGCGAGCCGCATGCGCTCTTAGCGGAGTTTCCAATCCGGGTATTCATCACAACGAACTACGATGATTTCCTGATGAAGGCGCTCGCGTGGGCCGGGAAGAGGCCAAAGTCGGCGATCTGCCCATGGTACATGTCAGCAAATGCTAATTTCGATGAGGTCTTCGCAGACGTACCGTCGATTCCGTCAGCGCCCGATGAGCCGTTGGTATTCCACTTACACGGAAATTTTAAAGAGCCCAGATCACTCGTCCTGACCGAGAGCGATTACCTGGAGTTCCTGGCGAATATCGCCGTCTTCCGCAATGATGAGGGGCCGCGCCTCATCCCCAGCGTCGTGCTCAGCGCCATGACGGATTATCCGCTTCTATTCATCGGATACAGCTTACAGGACTGGACGTTCCGGGTCATCTTCCATGGGCTCCTGCGGGCGCAGTCCGATGTGCTACGGCGGCGCAGTGTCAGCGTACAGCTCCCGCCGCCGGTAAACGGCTCGGTCACAGAGGCAGAACGTCACGCCGAGGAATACCTTACGCGTTATCTAGAAGGCTGGAGCATATCTATCTTCTGGGGCACCGCAGCGGATTTCTGCGAGGAACTGCGGAGGAGGATGAGACCCAAGCCGTGACGGTCAAGCCCATGATCAACGGTACGGGGCAGCAACCGTACGTGGGGTTGCGCGCGTTCCGCTCCGAAGACCATGACCGCTTCTTCGGGCGGACCACCGAGTCGCACGAGATCGCCGCACTATGGCGGGCCAACAAGCTCACCCTTCTCTACGGTGCGTCAGGCGTCGGGAAGACATCGCTGCTGCAGGCGGGCGTCATTCCCCTGCTGGACACCGGAAGCGTCGACCGCCTGCCGGTCGGCCGGGTCACGACCGGCGTGGTTTCTGCAGCGGCCGTACCAGTTCACAATCCGTATGTCTTCGCGCTGCTGTCGTCGTGGGCTCCCGACCGCCCGCCGAACGAGCTCGTCGATGTGCCGATCCTCGAGTTCCTCCGTGCCCACGGAGAACGCCTCGACCGCTACGGAGATCCGGTTCCCATCCTGGTCGCCATCGACCAGGCCGAGGAGCTGTTCGGTGATCTCCCGTACCGGCCCAAGGCCGTCGCGATGTTTGTCTCCGAGCTCGCAGAGGCGCTTCGCGACAATCGGGGGACGCACCTGCTGCTGTCGCTGCGCGAGGACCGCCTGCCCTCGATGCTGCCCTACGAGAGGATTCTGGCCGGCCGCTCGCACGTCCGCTCGCGTCTGCTGCCCTTCGGCCAGGCCGCCGCCCTGGAGGCAATCAGAAGGCCACTGGAGGGCACCGGCCGTGGCTTCGAACCAGGCGTTGCTGAAGATCTCGTGACCGACCTGCGGACCATCAAAGTCATGAAGGCCTTCGGCGAGGGAGCCTCGATCACGGTCGACTCCGTCGACCCCGTACAGGTTCAGGTCGTCTGCTCGGCTCTGTGGGACTCGCTGCCGAAGAACGCGCTTGTCATTACGTCCGCCCACGTGCGCCGGCACGCTAATATCGACCGTTTCCTGGCCAGCTTCTGCAGCCGGACGCTGACCGCCGTGGCCCGCGAGCACGATGTGCCGGTAGCCCGGATCCGGTCGTGGCTGCAACAGATGTTCATCACCGAGCTTGGGACCAGGGGAACGGCGTACGAAGGGCTCGACCAGACGGCCGGCATGCCGAACGCTGTGGTCAGATCGCTGGAGGACCGGCATCTCCTGAAGGCGGAACACCGGGCCGGCACGCGCTGGTACGAACTGCAGCACGACCGTCTCATCGAGCCGATCCAGCAGGCCCACCCGGTCGAGCTCCTGGAGACGGCAGAACTCGAGTTGGCGGACGGCGGCATCGCACTGGCCGATCGCCACGCCCAGCAGGCGATCCGCGCCTGCGGCCTCGAAGACCTCCAGGTCCGCGCGGGCGCGGAGCGCCTGCTCGGCCACGTCGCGCGGCATCGCGACCAGCTGGACGACGCACTGAACCGGTACCGCACGGCCGCCAGCCTGTTCGAGGTTCTCCAGGACTCGTCCGCTGTGGGGCAACTGCTGGCGGAGGCCGGGCGGCTGTCGATCGTCCGCGGCCGGTACTCCGAAGCGGTGAGAGACCTGCGTGCCGCGGCAGAGAGAGTTTCCAGCGATCTGTCGATCCAGTACGCGCTGGCCCAGGCGCTGTGGCATACCGGGCAGCCCCGCGCGGCCGTGGCCGTGCTGACTGGTGTCCTGGAGATCAACGAGGAGATGACGGCGGCGCTGCGCTCGCGGGGTGAGATCCTCGCCGATCTGAACATGGCGGACGATGCCCTGCGCGATCTGTATCGCGTCCGTGGTGAGCAGTTGCCGGGCACCCTCGCCGCACGGGCCGTCGCGCATGCCCTGACGGGGCGCCTGGAGGCGGCCGACCAAGAGGCGGCCGACGCCATCGCCAACGCAGCAGACAGCGGGCCGGTGCTGCTCCGCGCGGCCCGGGTCCGGTGGATGAGAGGCGAATATGCGCTGGCCACGGATCTTGCCGCTAACGCGCTCACCGCCGTCGGCGCATCGCTGCCGCCGCACCTCCGGGAGGATGCCGAGCGGCTTCTGGAGGCCTCCTCGGGGACCGATCTTCATCCCCTCAGGTGACACCGCCCTGACCCGGCGCACCAGGCAGGCCAGCAGCCTGTCGGCCGTCGTCGCCTCGGTGCGGCATGAGGACACCAGCTACGACTCGCTACTGATGTCCGGCGTCCCCAGGGCGGCCGCTCGGGACCAGGTGCGGGCCGCCATCGACCGGGTGCTCGCCGACTGGGCCCGGTGAGCCCGACGGGTATTCGCCATTGCGGCACAGGGAACTGACGGTGGCTGGTGGGATGGTGTCGTGCGCATCGCAACCTGGAACGTGAACTCGGTGGTAGCCCGGCTGCCCCGGCTGGTGGGGTGGCTGGAGCAGGCCGCCCCGGACGTGGTCTGCCTGCAGGAGACGAAGGTCGGCGCCGATGCCTTCCCGGCCGATGCCGTCGCACCGCTCGGCTACGCCGTGGCCCACCACGGCGAGGGGCGCTGGAACGGTGTCGCCGTGCTGTCCCGGCTGGGACTGGACGACGTCGTCCGCGGCCTGCCTGCCGACCCCGGCTTCCCCGACGAGCACACGCTTGAGGCTCGCACCATCGCGGCCACCTGCGGGCCGGTGCGGGTGCGGTCGGTGTACGTGCCGAACGGACGCACCCCCGATGACCAGCACTACGGCTACAAGCTGCGCTGGCTGACCGCCCTGGCGGCCGCGGCCGCCGCGGACGCTTCGGGTGAACGGCCGTTCGCGGTCATGGGTGACTTCAACGTCGCCCCCACCGACGCTGACGTCTGGGACCCGGCCGTGTTCGTCGGCTCCACCCACGTCACCCCGGCCGAGCGCGCGGGACTGGCCGTGCTGCGCGAGACCGGGCTCACTGACGTGATCCCTCGCATCGCCAAGGGCCCGCACCCGTACACGTACTGGGACTACCGGGCCGGAGCGTTCCACAAGGGCATGGGCATGCGCATCGACCTGGTCTACGCCAACGCCGCCCTGTCCGCCGCGGTGTCGGACGCGTGGGTCGATCGCGAGGCCCGCAAAGGCACCGGGCCGAGCGATCACGCCCCGGTGATCGTCGACCTCGACCTGTGAGTGGGTCCGGGCCCGCCGGTGGACGGACATTAGGTGCCGTGGTGGGGCGGTCGCATGGCGCCGCGCCGGGCGAGCAGCCTTCTCCTCGTTCCCCGCTGGTCATCGGGCCGCTCATGGCAGGCGAGGACGGTGAACCCGGCGGGGAGCAGCGCGGCGGGCTCGCCGGGCCCCAGGATCCAGTCGGCGCACAGGCCAGGCCGCGCGCGCCGTGCGTCAGCCGTGAAAGCCTCCCAGCCAATCAGGCCATCGGCCGCCACCGCCTCCGCGGCGGCCGGGAACAGCGTCCGGTCCCAGTAGCCGGTGCACAGCACCAGCGAATAGCTACGCGGCTGCGGGTGCCATGCCGCCAGATCGGCGTGCACGAACGTGATCAGATCGCTGAGCCCGCGACCCGCGGCCTCCTCGCGGAGCAGGCCGAGGGCCACCTCGGAGACGTCGACCGTGGTGACCCGGCGCCCGGCTGCGGCGGCGAGCAGGGCGCTGCCGGACGGCCCGCTGGCCAGATCGAGGACGGGCCCCTCCGGGAGCCGCAGGGACAGCGCACGCTCCGCCAGCGGGTGGGGATGGAACGACGCCTCGAACCCGCCGGCGTACCTGGCATTCCACCTGAGCCGATCCGGCTGGCCGGCCAGTTCCGGCGGAACGCGCACCATGCCAGGCACCCTAATGCCCGCCGCCCGCCGCAACAGTGCTACGTTCCAGCGCTATGCCAGGCCGAGTCGCGATAGTCACCGGCGGAGGCACCGGCATCGGCCGGGCGTCGGCCCTGGCTCTCGGCCGGGACGGATACTCGGTCGTGATCGCCGGCCGCCGCCCGGATCCGCTTGAGCAGACCGTGCGCGACGGCCGCGCTGACGGGTCCCGGCTCCATCATGTCGTCGCCGACATCTGCGACCCAGGGGATGTCCAGCGGCTGTTCGAGCAGGCGGTGCGCCACTTCGGCCGCGTGGACCTGCTGTTCAACAACGCCGGCCGGGCTTCGCCACCGGTGCCTCTGGAGGATGTGCCGTTCGACGACTGGCAGTCCGTGGTCGGCGTGAACCTGACCGGTGCCTTCCTGTGCACCCAGGCCGCCTTCAGGGTGATGAAGCAGCAGGATCCGCGCGGAGGCCGGATCATCAACAACGGGTCAATCTCCGCGCACTCGCCCCGGCCCCGCTCCGCGCCCTACACGGCGACGAAGCACGCGGTCACCGGCCTGACCAAGGCAACATCGCTGGACGGCCGCGAGTACGGAATAGCCTGCGGCCAGATCGACATAGGCAACGCAACAACGGATCTCTCTGGCTGGCTCTCCACGGAAGCCCTGCAGCCAGACGGCAGCACCCGCCCGGAGCCGATGATCGATGTCCAGTTGGTCGCCAGCGCGGTCGTGCACATGGCGAGCCTGCCGCTCGAGGCGAACGTCCAGTTCATGACCTTGATGGCGACGACGATGCCGTTCATCGGGCGCGGCTAGGCCCCGGTGCCGGTGAGGGATACTGGTGGCATGGGCGACCGCAATGTCCTCGGTGGTGAGCTGGAGCCGTGCAGCAGCGACCCGGTCACCGGGTTCTACCGGAACGGGTGCTGCAGCACCGGGCCGGAAGATCTGGGCAGCCACACGATCTGTGCCGTGGTGACCGCGGAGTTCCTTGAGCACCAGCGCCGGATCGGAAACGATCTCAGCACCCCGATGCCCCAGTTCGAGTTCCCTGGGCTGGTACCCGGGGACCGCTGGTGCGTGACGGCGGCGAACTGGCTGCGGGCCCACCTCGATGGCGCCGCCGCGCACGTGGTGCTCGCGTCGACCCATGAGCAGGCTCTCCAGATCGTGCCCCTCGCCGCGCTCAAGGAGCACGCCGTCGACGTCCCGGCCAGCCCCGGCGTGCTCGACGACTGAGCTTCACCGGTCCCCAGCGGCTGGCGGTCCGGCCGTGCTGGGTACCTTTCCCCGGCGGATGTTACGCCGCTCTTACGGATGCCTCCCAGCGTCTTACGTGCCGCTTACGCGCCGCCTCAAGCCGGTCATCGGCAACTAGCGTCGTAACCGGGTCGCGAAGGACCGCATGTTACTGCGTGCCATATACGGCAATCGCCAATCCGAGGAGGACCTATCGTGTTCTCGCATTCGAAGGCGCGCTCGCCGGGCGCTCCGCAGCGGGGAGCCATCCCTATCCGGGCAGCTCGCGCGCATGGTTTCGGGGTTCCAGCCCGGGCCATTCGGCCGCTCGCCGTGATCGTGGGCTGCGCGGCGGCGATCACCATCACCGGCTGCAAGCCGGGTGCCCTGACCGGCGCGTCCTCGAGTTCCACACCACCCGCCGCGAAGGCCACCGCGTCCGGCGGTTCCGCGCAGGCCGCGTCGTCCGCGGCGAGTGCGATATCGGCCATGGCCAGCAACGCCCCGGGGGTCACGTCATTCGTGGCGAGGCTGTCGATCCACGCCAGCGGACGCCTGGCCGCAGACCTGGCGGGCACCGTGTACGAGGCGACGCAGCCCAACCCGCTCATAGAGGTCAAAACCACCGTGCCCAGCGGCCTGGAAGCGATCCTGGCCGGCAACACGGCGTATCTCAAGATCGGCGCCCTGACCCGGACGGCCGGCAAGCCGTGGGTGCAGGCACCGATCTCCGGGCTGCAGAGCAGCTCGGGCGCCAATCTCGCGCCGATAATCCAGCAGCTGCAGGCCAGCAATCCGCTGGCCCAGACCCAGATGTTCGCGGCCTCGACCAACGTGCGGGAATCTGGCACTCCCATGCTCAGCGGTGTCCGGACCACCGAGTACAGCGGGAGTTACGGCGTCGATGCGGGCCTGGCCAGACTGGCTCCGAGCCAGCAGGCGGCCCTCCGGGCCGACATGGAGTCGAGCGGCATCACGGCGACCCGGTTCACCGTGTGGGTGGACTCGAAGAACCAGGTGCGCAGGATCAGCCTGGTCGAGATCGGGAAGTCCACGAAGATCAATATCGTCCTGGTGATCGTCTCGGTGAACCAGCTGGTGCAGATCCTGATCCCGCCGGCCAGTGAGATAGTCGGCGCGACGGGCATCACCAGCACGCCGACACCGGCCATGTCGGCCACCCCCACGACGCCCGCCGTGACGCCCACGCCCACGCCCGTCGCCAGCACGCCCACGCCGGTGACGTCGAGCGTGCCGTCGCCCAACCCGACTGGTCAGCCCCACCACTGGTGACCAGCACGGACTGACGGCCGCCCGGCATACTGTCCCAATCGGCACGTTAGGACTACAGTCCTCTGCAGAGTTGCAGATCATGACGATGTGGCGCAATGGAGCGTGGTCGTGAAGAGGACGAAGAGAATTGCCGGAATTGCCCTTTCCGCAGCGCTGCTGGCGACAGGCCTCAGTGCGGCGGCACCGGCCATTGCCTCGCCTCAGACCTGTGGCGGCACGGCCACACCGACGACGCTGAATGGCGCGTTGCCGGATGGGGCGACCTACCTGATCCAGTGCCCGGCGGGCACCTGGAACGGGACGCTGTTCCTCTACAGCCACGGCTACGTGACGCCGGGCTCGACCAACCCGGCCCAGGACGTCGGTGACCCGGCCACCGGCGGCTGGCTGCTCAGCCATGGGTACGCGCTGGCGGGATCGTCCTATGCCACCACCGGCTGGGCGATCCAGCAGGCCCTCCCGGACCAGATCGGCACGCTGAATCTCTTCGGCCAGACCTTCCGGGCCCCCAGGCACACCATCGCGTGGGGTCATTCGCTCGGCGGCATCATCACGGCCGGCCTGATCCAGCAGTACCCGGGCCGGTTCAGCGCCGCGCTACCGATGTGCGGCGTGCTATCCGGCAGCGTGGCCACCTGGAATGCCGCACTGGACGCCGAATTCGCCTTCCAGCAGCTGGTCGATCCGTCGGTGAGCACGGTCAACATCACCAACCCGGGCGCCAACCTGACCGCCGCCGAGACCGCCGCGGCCAGCGCGCAGCAGACCCCGCAGGGCCGGGCGCGGCTCGCCCTGACCGCGGCGCTCGGCGACACACCCGGCTGGTTCACTCCGCTGTCACCGGAGCCGGCGAGCAACGACTTCGCAGGCCAGGAGGCTAACCAGTTCCTCTGGGAGAGCCGGGTGACCTTCCCGTTCATCTTCGCACTCCGGGCCGAGCTCGAGGCCCGGGCGGGTGGGAACCCGTCCTGGAACACCGGAGTGAACTACTTCAGCGACCTGGCCAGGTCGGCTGACTTCCGTGAAGTGGCGGCTCTGTACCGGGCGGCGGGCCTGAGCCTGAGCGGTGACCTGGAAACGCTCAACCACGCCAGCCGGATCAGCGCCGACCCGTCGGCCGTGAGCTACCTCGCGCACAACATCGCGTTCGACGGCGAGCTGTCCATGCCGGTACTCACGATGCACACCACCGGCGACGGCCTGGTGGTTCCGGAGAACGAGCAGGCCTACCGCAGTGTCGTGGACCGGGCCGGCGATGGGCGGCTGCTCCGGCAGATCTTCGTCCAGCGGGCCGGGCACTGCGCATTCACGCCGGCCGAGACGATCACCGCGGCCCAGGTGCTGCTGAACCGCCTGCACACGGGGCGCTGGGACAGTTCCGCGCTTCGCCCAGCCGCCCTGAACAGCCAGGCGACCGCGCTCGGCGCCGTGTACAACATCTACCCCGCCGGCAGCGGAGTCGTCCCGACCGCGGCGGCCTTCACCAGCTACCGCTCCGCCCCCTTCCTGCGCCCGTTCGACCTGCATCACTAGGCGTGTCCCGCCGGCCCCGCTACCCTGACGGGACTGTTGGGACTGGTGGGACTGGGAGCGGAATGACGTCGGCCGAGGGAGCTCACGGCGGCGCGGCACGGCGGGTGGTGAAGGCGCTCGGCCAGTGGCAGGCGGCGCAGCCCGGGGTGCTGGTAGTCGCCATCGACGGGCACGGCGGCGCGGGTAAGTCCACCCTCGCGGCCGCAGTGGCCCAGGCGACCGGCGCGGCGCTCGTGCACACCGACGATTTCTTCCAGCCGCCGGCCAGGCGGCCCAGCGGCCCGGCGGCCCGGGCGCCGGGCGGGCAGTCAATGGCTCAGTACTACGACTGGCGCCGGATCCGGGCCGAGGCCGTGCAGCCGCTGAAGGCGGGCCGCCGCGCGACGTTCCGCCGGTTCGACTGGGAGCGCGGCCCTGGGCTCGACGGCACTGGGCTCGACGGCACCGTCACGGTCGACCCCGCGGCCCTCA
>JAWWPY010000024.1:0-94180 GCA_033854735.1 Streptosporangiaceae bacterium
CCTACCAAGCTGGGCCACGTCCCGTCCGTACTAGCCGGACCTGACGAGAATAGCGCACGGCGCGCCCGGCTCCGCATCGGCGCAATGAGGGCGGCCTGGCAGTCCGGGCTCGAACTGGGCACGGGGCCCCCAGGCGCTCCGGGGCCAGCCACCCGGCTGACAGCCCCCGCGGCGCAACGGGGTCCAGACCCAGCAACGGTGGGACGCCCTCGCCGTCACCCCAACCCCACTCCGTCGCCCAAAACCACCATTCCCGTCGCCCGAAACCGGCGCCTCCATGATCGCGGAGCATAACTGTCAAATGTGACCAGAAATATTCCGTGATCATGGGATCGGTGCCTGGAGGCGGTTCCGGACCGGTGTCAGTGGTGCGGCTGGGGCCCGCGGGCCACGCTGACGGTGGCGGTCGAACACCATGCGCCGCCCACGCCACAAACGCCCCACCAACTTCTGGCGCCTCCGGGCACTTCGGCGGGTCGTTAGTTCGTTGATCGGGTAAGGCGGGCATAGCCTGACCAGACCTAGTCTGAGGTTGAGCCGGGGATGACTCCAATCCGGGGATAACTCCAATGGAGTGCGCGCATGACAGCACGCGGATCGGCCTGGGACGGCGGCGGGCCTTTTGATCCACCCACGGCACCTCTGCCGCCGGTGGATTACTGGGGCGATGTCAGCCCTGGGTACGCCGCGCCCGCTGGCTGGCAGGCTCCGGAGGCCCCGCAGGCGCTCCGGCCTCGCCGCCGCGGGCTCCGGCTGCTGCGCCGCCTCATGACGCTGGTCGTGGTGCTTGTCGTGCTGGCCGCACTCGCCCTGGGCGCGTTGCTGCTCGTCACGCCGTCTGTGGCGAACGCTCCAACGCTGGCCCGGCAGCAGGACGTGGCGCACCATTCGGTCTACCCCGGGCCGCCGGTGCCGGCCCGGTTCGCGGCGGCCCTGGTGGCGACCGAGGATCACCGGTTCTATTCCGAGCCTGGCATCGACCCGCTGGCCGTCGCGCGGGTGGTCGAGGCGGCCGTCACCGGCCAGGGCGACCAGGGCGGCGCGACTCTCGACCAGCAACTGGCCAAGCTGCTGTACACAGACGGGAAGTCGGGAGTGCCCGTCAAGGCGGAGCAGGTGGGACTGGCCGTCAAGCTCTACCTGTCCTACAGCCACCCCCAGATCCTGCAGATGTACGCGGACGTCGCCTACTTCGGCCACGGCTACTACGGCCTGTCCGCCGCGAGCTGCGGCTACTTCGGCATCCCGTCGGCGGGCCTGTCCTGGCCCGAGGCGGCGATGCTGGCGGGCCTCGTCCAGGGGCCGTCCACCGACGACCCGATCCTGCACTTCGCCCGGGCGCGGGCCCGCGAGCAGCATGTCCTTGGCCGGCTCGTGGCCACCGGGACGCTCACCGAGGCGCAGGCCAACACGGCCTACAGCCAGCAGTTGCGCCTGGTCGGGGGGTCCGGGGGAGCTTGCCGCGCCACACCCTAGCCAATACTCAACGAACTTCCGCAGCCGGTGCCGTCCGCCCGCGCCCCGGCGCCGTTACCGTGGCGCGTCGTGCTCGGCCAGGCCGGTCCCATCATCCACCGGGGGCACCGCCGTGCGCCGGCCGCCCACGAAGTGCCCATTGGCCTGCGGCAGATCCGGCCATGGCGGCCGGGCGGGCGCCGCCGATTCCGCGGCCGCCGATTCCGCGGCCGGCGGCGGTCCTGCGGCCTCTCCCAGTCCCGCCACCCCGGCGGCGTCCGCGGGCGGCACAGCGCGCCACACCCAGACCCGGTAGGACCAGAACCTGAACAACGTGCCAAACATGATCCCGATGAACAGCGCGACGTTGTAGGACAGCTTGTCGGTCAGCCCCAGCACGTAGTACGTGAAGCTGAGGCACGCGAGCTGGATCGCCAGCCCGATCGCGTTCAGCACGAAGAAGATCACATATTCGCGGCCGATGCCGCCCCGGTCGCGGTGCCGGAATGTCCAGTAGCGGTTGCCGCCGAAGGATACGCACGCCGCGACGACCGTAGCCATCGCGTTGGAGATGAGCGGGCCTATGCCCGCCTGGAAGTGCAGCAGGTTGGTACCGACCTCGGTGACGATGAACGCGATGAGGCCGACGACACCGAACTTGGCCACTTCGTGGATCAGCTGCGCGAAGCGCTCATACAGCCTGCGGGCGTACGTCACCTGGGCATCTTCCTCTCACGAGACCCCTGCGCCGGTGAATGCCGATGCATGCGACAGTACCGGCCCGGGGCTGGTCACTGGGCCATTGGGCCGGTCCCCGGACCGGGCCGTGGGCCGCACCGGGGGGGAATACCCGTTCGGAAATGACAGACCATCACGGTAATGTCGCGAAGGTGCCTGCTGCCCCCGCGCTCATCCGTGCCCGCGGCCTGACCAAGCGTTTTGGAAGCTTCACGGCAGTGGACGGGATCGATTTCGAACTGCACCGGGGCGAGGCATTCGGGTTTCTCGGGCCGAACGGCGCGGGCAAGTCGTCCACCATGCGCATGATCGGCTGCGTCTCGCCGCCGAGCGAAGGCGAGCTGACCATCCTGGGCCTCGACCCGGTGGCGGACGGCCCGGCGATCCGGGCCCGGCTGGGCGTGGTGCCCCAGGAGGACACCCTGGACGTGGAGCTGACGGTCCGCGAGAACCTGCTCATCTACGGCCGCTACTTCGGGCTGCCCCGCGCGGTCATCCGTGAGCGGTCCGCCCGGCTGCTGGACTTCGTGCAGCTCGCCGACCGGCAGGACGACAAGGTCGAGCCGCTGTCCGGCGGCATGAAACGCAGGCTCACGATCGCCCGCTCACTGATCAACGAGCCCGAGATCCTGCTCCTGGACGAGCCGACCACCGGGCTCGACCCGCAGGCCAGGCACGTGGTCTGGGACCGGCTGTTCCGGCTCAAACAGCAGGGTGTGACGCTCGTGCTGACGACGCACTACATGGACGAGGCGGAGCAGTTGTGCGACCGCCTGGTGGTGATGGACGCCGGGAAGATCGCCGCCGGCGGCTCGCCGCGGGAGCTGATCGACGAATACTCCACCCCCGAGGTGCTGGAACTCCGTTTCGATCCGGCCGAGCACGAGACCGCCGCGGAGAAACTGGCCGGCGTGCCGGCGCAGCGCCGGGAGGTGCTCGCCGACCGGGTCCTGCTCTATGTCCGGGACGGGGACGCGGCCCTCGGCGCCGTACGGGGCCTGGGTCTGGAGCCGCTGACCTCCCTGGTCCGCCGGAGCACGATGGAGGATGTGTTCCTGCGGCTGACCGGGCGGCGGCTGGAGGACTGATGGCCTCCAGCGCTCGGCTCGCGCCTGCGTCGCCGGCCCATCCCGCAGGCTCAGTTCCACCGGCGCCGGCCGGCCGCCGGGCCTTTGCCGTGCGCCAGCTCCGGTTCTGGCTCACCGACTACCGGCGGACCTGGCGCGGCTCGATCTACTCCAGCGTGCTGAACCCGCTGCTCTACCTGGGCGCGATGGGGCTGGGGCTGGGCACGCTGGTGGACAGGCATGGCCGGGCGGGCCTGGGCGGCGTGAGCTATCTCGCTTTCCTCGCCCCGGGGCTGCTGGCGGCCGCGGCCATGCAGACCGGCGTGGGGGAATGCACCTATCCGGTCTTCGGGTCGGTCAAGTGGAACAAGACCTACCAGGCCGCCGTGTCGTCGCCGCTGCGTCCTTCGGACGTGTTCCACGGCCATCTGCTCTTCGTCACGCTGCGGCTGACCATGAACTCGGCGTTGTTCATGGCGGTGGCGGCGGCATTCGGGGCGCTGCCGTCCCCATGGGTGATCGCGGCGCTGCCGGTGGCCGTGCTCACCGGTCTGGCCTTCGCGGCGCCCGTTGAGGCCTGGTCCGTCACCCTGCAGAAGGACACCTCGTTCGCGGTGATCTTCAGGTTCGGCCTGATCCCGTTGTTCCTGTTCTCCGGTACTTTCTTCCCCATCACCCAGCTTCCGGCCTGGATCCGGCCGGTCGCGTACGTCACCCCCCTGTGGCATGGGGTGGCGCTCTGCCGTGCGCTCAGCCTGGGTCACGCCGATCTCGGCGGCGCGCTCGTGCATGTCGGCTACCTGGCGGCCGTGGTCGCGGCCGGGATCGTCGTGGGGGACCGGACCTACCGGCGGCGGCTCTATGTCTGACGGCCTGCCCGGCACTGGCCTGCCCGGCACTGGCCTGCCCGGCGTCCGGGACGTGCCGCTGCGGGTACTCCCGGTGCCCCGGCTGCTCGGCCGCGCCCGGGCGGCCATGGGCGGCCGCGGCAGCATCCACCTGGTGGAGCGGCATGCGCGCGTCTACCGGCACATGTGGCTGATCCTCGCGTCGGGCGTGGCCGAGCCCCTCTTCTACCTGCTGTCGATCGGCGTCGGCCTCGGCCAGCTGGTCGGCTCGGTGACCGGGCCGGGCGGCCACCCGGTCGGCTACGCCACCTTCGTGGCGCCCGCGCTGCTGGCCAGCGCGTCGATGAACGGCGCCATCTTCGATTCCACCTTCAACGTGTTCTTCCGGCTTAAATACGAGAAGCTCTACGACGCGGCGCTGGCCACCCCCATGCGGGCCGGCGACGTCGCGCTCGGCGAGATCAGCTGGGCGTTGCTGCGCGGCGGCCTGTACGCGCTGGCCTTCATGCTGGTCATGCTGGCCCTGGGCCTGGTGCATTCGGTGTGGGCTGTGCTGGCGCTGCCCGTGACCGTGCTCACCGGGTTCGCCTTCGCGGCCGCGGGCATGGCGGCCACCACATACATGCGCAGCTGGCAGCATTTCGAGTTCGTCACGCTCGCGGCGCTGCCGATGTTCCTCTTCTCCACCACTTTCTACCCCCTGGGCGTCTACCCGCGGCCGCTCCAGATCCTGGTGGAGTGCACGCCGCTGTATCAGAGCGTGAGCCTGCTGCGGGGACTCACGCTGGGCGCGGTCACCCCGGCCCTGCTGTGGAGCGCGGGATACCTGGCGCTCATGGGACTGGTCGGCCTGTGCGTCGCGGGCGCCCGGATCGGCCGTCTCCTGCTCACCTGAGTTCAGTGCTCACCTGAGTTCAGTGCTCACCGGAGTTCAGCGCTCACCGGAGTTCAGCGCTCATCCAATGCCGTGATTCCGCCACAGGGGAGTAAAGGTTCCGGCTAGGCCGGAATACCCCCGGTCCGGGGTCGCCGATGCGGAGGTAAAGCTTCTGGCTAGCCAGGGATCCCGCCCTCATCAGTGGCCGATTCTCTGAGTTATCGCCTTATGCCACCCCGAGCTGTGCCACCCCGAGCTGTGCCACCCCGAGATCTCCGCTCGGCCTATTCAGCCTTTCGTCTGCCCCTGGGAAGGCCCATCGCCATGCGCTCGCCGCATTGGGTGAGTCACGCCCCCCCGGCCACCCAGCGCCTCGCCTGGGTGAGTCACGCCCACCTGCCCCCCGCCACCCAGCGGCTGGCCCGGGTGAGCGCCGCGTCCTTGGTGCTGAGCGTGATGCTGATGCTCGTGGCGGGCTTCACCGGGCCGTCAGTGACTGTCCCGGCGTTCCCATTGGCGCTTCCCTGGCCGCCTTACGCAGCACCCCTGCACCTGTCCGATGTGGTGGTGACCGGGCTGGCCTGGCTCGCGGTCGGTGTCGGCGGCCTTGGCCTGGTGGCGGGGCTGGTCGCGGCCCGCCGCGGCTGGCGGCCGGGCCCGCGTCGGCTGATCGTCGGATGCCTGCTCGCTGTCATCGCGCTGATGCTGGCCCCGCCTCTCGGCTCCACCGACATGCTTGACTACGCGATCTATGGGCGGATAGCAGCGCTCGGTCACAGCCCTTACGTGATGACACCCGCACAGTTCACGGCGTCCGGGGATCCGGTGGGCCGGTTCAGCCCGCCCGCGTGGCACCGCGAGCACTCGGTCTACGGGCCCCTCGGCACGCTCTCCGAGCGGGCCGCGTCGGTCCTGGCCGGCCCCTCCACGGCGAAGACAATTTTCTGGCTCAAGGTCGAGAACGCGCTGGCCTTTCTCGCGGTGGCGCTGGCCCTTGACTGGATGTTCCGGTCGGATCCGGCCGCCCGGACGCGTGCGCACCTGATGTGGTCTGTTAATCCGTTGATGCTGTGGTCGGTTATGGGCGGCGGCCACATCGACGGACTGGCTGCGGCAGTCGGCTTTCTCGGCCTGCTTATGCTGCGTCGGCTGAGCGCCGCCCGCGGCCTGGCGGCAGGCCTGCTGATCGGTGTGGCCATCGCGATCAAGGTGCCGTTCGTGTTCTTCCTGCTCGGCCCGGCGTGGGCCGCGCGACGGTCGGCGGGCACCCTGGCCGCGGCCGCCGTGGGGGCTATCGCCGTGCCGCTGACTGGCTATCTGCTGGTCGGCCGGGGCGCCGTGGCGGCGGTGGTGTCGCGCGCAGCCGGCAGCCCGGACCTGGACCAGCCATGGCAACTGCTGGCCGACGCGCTGCGCGTGCACCACCCGATGATCTTCATCAACGTGGTAGCGCTGGGTGCGGCCGTCGTGCTGGCCCCGGTGCTGCTCTGGCGCCTGCCACCCGGCTCGCCCCGGCCGGCCGGCCTGCCATTCGTTCAGCCCGTGCTGGCTCTGTCGCTGGCCTGGCTGGTCTGCACCCCGCAGCAGCGGCCGTGGTACGACGCGATGATCTTCCCGCTGCTCGCGCTGATGCCCGCCACCCGGCTGGACTGGATTGTCGTGGCCCGCGCGCTGACCGCCGCCATCGGGGAAGTCCCCGGCGTGGGACTTCGTCCCGGGCTGCATCCACACTGGCTGGCCACCCTGGTCGCGGTGTTCGTCCGCGGCATCGTGCCGGTAACCTTCCTGGCGGTAATCGCCGCCCTGATCTGGCTGTGCATCACCGGGCGCTGGGAGCCCGGCGGCCGGGCCGGCCAAGCGGGCGGCGAGCAGCCGCTGCCCGACCTGGCCACGTCCGGCGTTCTGGGCTGAGGGCCGGGGCCTGGGCCATGGCGCGGGCCGCCCGCGCGGCGACGACCAGCAGAATCACGAACAGCGCCATCCCCGTCAGGATGTAAATGTTGCCGGTGAGCAGGTCAAGGCCGCGCCAGTGGTACTCGGCGTACCAGGGCCGGTCGCCGTACCGGTAGTAGGTCGTCGGGGGGGTATTCGGAGGCGCCCAGATAAGCCCTTCGGAGAAGTTGCCCAGATCGTTGGGCTCGCCCCAGAGGCTTCCCGGCCACGCTCCGAAGACCGCGACGATCCCGGCGGCCAGGCCGGCGGCGGCCCAGGCCGCCGCTGCGTGCCGGGAGCGGATCGCGTAGTGAGCCGCGACCGCCGTGGCCGGGACGATCCAGACCCAGTGATGGTCCCAGCTGATCGGTGAGACCAGCAGCCCGGTAAGCGCGCACGCCATCAGCCCAGCCATCCGGTGGCCAGCCCGGTCGAGGATCGCCGCACAGGCCAGCCCCGCCGCCGCCGTCACCGCCGCGGCCACCAGCCAGAGGGGCCGCGCGCCCGCGATGCTGCCCATGAGCCGGGTGATGATCGCCTGCAGCGACTGGTTTCCCTCCCAGCCGACGAATCCGGTGCGGCCGCCCTGGAGGAAGAGCCCACCCAGCCACCACTTGGTGGAATCGCGGGGCAGCGCGGCGAACCCGAGCAGGACCGTCGCGGCGAAAACCCCGGACGCGACGGCCGCCTGGCGGAACCTCCGGGTCAGCAGCAGGTACGGGATGAAGATCAGCGGCACCAGCTTGATCCCGGCCGCGATCCCGATGCCAGCGCCCTTCCACCACCGGCGGTCCGGCTGGCACTGATCCCAGACGATCAGCGCCATCAGCACCAGCTCGACCTGGCCCAGCCACAGAGTGCGCTGAACGGGCTCGGTCCAGAAGAGTGCCGCGGCCACCAGCAGCGTCGCGCCCACGCGGGCCACTCCGGGCCGGTACCCGAGGCCGCCGAACGTCATCCAGATCGTCACCAGGAGGGCCGCGATATTCGCCAGTACCGCGATCTTCGCCAGCAGGCTGAAGGAGAGCAGCGACAGGATGGTGAACACCATCGCCGCGAACGGCGGGTAGGTGAACTTCAGCCCCCCGCCTACCGCCCGGCCATACAGCGGCGCCGAGAGGTGGGAGTGGTAGAGCGGCGTGACATGCCTGACGATGAGCCCGCCGTTGGTGTACACCCGCAGATCAACCGGATCGATCCAGAGACTGGACGGATGGGTCGCGGCGTACCAGAAATACACGATGAGGGCGGCGGCGAACGCGACCGCGCCGAGGGCGCGCAGCCAGCGGCTGGGCGGGCGCCACGCAGACCCAGCCGACTCGGGGCGCAGCGGAGTCGGCTGCCGCACGGCGGTCACGGCCCGTTCACAGCCCGGTCACGGTCCGCTGAACTCACCCGCACACGATATCGGCGTCGCTGCTGCCCCGCGGCGGCCCCGGGTTTCCTTTGCCCGCAGGCGATGTCCCGTTGAACGTGCTAAAACACGCTCAACGTCACATCTGCCCGGGCCGGCCGCGCTCTGGCGCCCGGGCCTGGCCGGCTAGTGATCGTGGCCGGATCGGAGCCAGTCGATGTAGTCGGCGACTCCGCGCCCGGTGTCGTACTCGGGCTGATAACCGGTGTCCTGGTGGATCCGGGTGATGTCGAGGTAGAAGGCCCGGCCCGGGCCGCGGGGGTCGCGGCCCTCGGGAAGATCGATCGCAGCGTCAGGGATGACGTGCCTGATCGCGGCGGCCAGGTCGCCGTTCGTGGTTGCCCGCCCGGATCCCACGTTGTACGCGGCGTGGTTGAGCTTCGGCGCCGTCTGCAGCAGTGCGATGGCCCGGCCGCAGTCCTTCGCGTAGCACAGGTCGCCCCCGTCGCCGGCGTACGCGGGCGACAGCGGCGGCGAGAAGTCCGGTGCGCGGCCGCCGACCGCGGCCTGCACGAGCAGCGGCGCCACCCCCAGGTTCGAGCGCGGATGCCGGTGCCGTGGCCCCCACACGCCGGCGATGCGCAGGCTGACGGCCTCGAACCCAGCCCGGCTGGCGACGCTGCCCGCGATTATCTCGTCGCTCTTTTTGTGGGCCACGATCTGGTGCGGCGACACCATCGGCAGCGGCAGGTCCTCCCGGATTGGGTTGTCGGCCGTCGTGCCTGCGTAAACCCCTATCGTGCTGGCGATGCCGACCCGGGGGACGGACCACTCCCGGGCCGCCTGCAGCACGTTGAGCAAGCCCTGGGTTCCCGCCCGGAAGCCGTCAACCGGGTCGGGCGTGCCGATGCCGGGCCCGGCGAGGTGGACGATGCCAGTGATCTCGTGACGGGAGCCGATCTCGAGGAACGCCGCCGTGTCGGTGATGTCGAGCGGTTCAATGAATGCCCGGGTGCCGATCTCGCCGCCGATGAGGCCGGTATCCCTGGCCGCGCGGTGCTGCGTGAGCACGCACGATTCGCCCAGATCGAGCAGGGCCCGGGCGGTGTGCTGGCCGATGAATCCCATGCCGCCGGTCACCAGGATCATGAAGCCGTCCTTCTCTGCCGTCCGGCCCATGTTGTTAGCCGGCTAGTGACTAGCGTAGCCACGACATCACTAGCCGGCAAATGACATTGTCGGCACATTTCTGTAATTTCCCGGGTGCCGCGCTCCGCCGCCGCGGTGCAGACTGGATCCAGGCTGCTCATGTCGTCGCAGGTCGCGACCGCAAATCGTGACCGGCGGCTCAGCCTGCACCCAGGAGCGGCGGCGATCGGCACGGTTCACCGGGAAAGCGTCCGGGCACCCCTGTAGGCATGGCGGACGCCGTCCAGAAACCTTGATCGAACTGCGGCGCGGAACTCACGGCCGTGCATGTTAGGCTGCGCCGCCATGCCTCAGCAGGGACCGCCGGAGGCGGACGAGGGACCGGAGGGCGCGATCACCACGGATCCTGGCCTTCCTGGCGTGTTGCCCCAGGCCGCAGGCCAGGTCGTCGCGGCGGGCGAGACAGGCCGCCCACCGGCGGCCCGGCGGGCGGACTGGGTGCCGTGGCTGATCGCCCTGGCCGTGTTCGGCGCTTACAGCACCCTCTCGATTTCCCGGTACGTACGCCTCGCTCCGGGCTCGTGGGACCTGGGCATCTTCACCGAGGACGTCAAGCAGCTCGCCCATCTGCGAGCGCCGGTCGTGGACATCATGGGGGCCGGCTCCAACCTGCTTGGTGTTCACTTCCAGCCGATCGTGGCGCTGATCGCCCCGTTCTTCCGGCTGGCTCCGAGCGCGGTCACGCTGCTCCTGGCGCAGGCACTGCTCACGGCGCTGTCCGTGATCCCGGTGAGCCGCGGCGCCACCGCCAAGCTGGGTACCGCGGCGGGCCGGATGATCGCTGCCGCGTACGGGTTCTCGTGGGGCCTCCAGCAGATGATCGATTTCGACTTCCACGAGATCGCCTTTGCCGTGCCGTTGCTGGCCTGTTCCCTGTCCGCACTGCTGCGCGGCAAGACACGGGCGGCCGCGCTCTGGGCGGTGCCCCTGGTCTTCGTCAAGGAGGACCAGGGATTCACCGTCGCGGCCATCGGTGTCATGATCATGATCAATGCCCGGCGGAGCCGCATCCGGGCGGCCACCGACGACAGCGCCCCCGCCTCCAGCACCCGGGACGCCGATACCGGGCTCTTCCTCATGTTCTGGGGGATCGCCTGGTCCCTGGCCGCGATCGCAGTGATCATCCCGCATTTCAACGTGGCCCATCAGTACCCGTTCTGGCCCGACGGCGGCGCGATCAGCGTCGGCACCGGGCACCATTCCACGAGCGGACTGCTCAGCCAGGTCACCGAGGGCTACCGGCAGAAACTCGACACCACGGCGCTCATCCTCCTGCCGGTGGCCTTCCTCGCCCTGCGGTCACCTCTCGTGCTGGTGGCCGTGCCCAGCCTGGCCCTGCGCTTCATCTCAACCAACAGCAGCTTCTGGGGCACGGCATGGCACTACAACGCGACCGTGATGCCCATCGTGTTCATCGCCGCCATCGACGTGCTGGCCCGGATCGGGGCCTGCCGCGCCGCGGCCGGGAGGGTGCGCCGGATACTCGCCACCGCGGCCGTCCGGCTCATCCCGGTGGTCATGGTGGCCATCGCGGTGGTGCTCGCCTTCCGGTTCCCGCTGGACGGCCTCTGGAAGCCGCGGACGTACGCGATCGATCAGCATGTCCGCGTGGAGAACGAGGCGATGGCCAGGGTGCCCGACGGGACTACCGCCGAGACGACCCTGACCATGCTCGCCCCGCTGGCCGCCCGGGCCGACACGTTCTGGATCGGCACCTCCCCGAATCCGGCGCCCCAGTACATCGTGTTCGACGACACCGACAGCGGCTGGAGCCCAGAACCGCAGAACGTTCTCTCGTTCGTCGAGTCGCGCCACCCTGGCACCAGGTACCGGCAGATCTTCCTGACCGACGGCGTCTACGTGTTCCGCCGCTCTTAGCTAAATACCGGCGGGTAGGTAGAGTCTTGATCGGATCCGTCGGGAGGCGCCATGGACTTCGCGTACGACACTCAGACCGAGGAATTCCGGAAGCGGCTCCTCGACTTCATGGACGAGTATGTCTACCCGGCCGAGCCCGTGTTCGCCGAGCAGGCCGCGCGCAACGCTCGGGAAGGCCACCGCTGGAGCCGCCCGCCAGTGGTGGCTGAACTCAAGGAGCAGGCGCGCAGCCGTGGCCTGTGGAACCTTTTTCTGGCCCACAACGAATCCGGTGCCGGACTCACGAACCTCCAGTACGCGCCGTTGGCGGAGATCACCGGGCGCAGTCCATGGCTGGCGCCGGAGGCGCTGAACTGTGCCGCGCCGGACACCGGGAACATGGAACTGCTGGCCGAGTTCGGCACGGAGCAGCAGCGTGATCGCTGGCTCCGGCCCTTGCTGGACGGGGAGATCCGGTCGGCTTTCTGCATGACCGAGCCCGATGTCGCCTCCTCGGACGCGTCCAACATCGCCACCAGGATCGAGCGCGACGGCGGCGAGTATGTGATCAACGGCCGGAAGTGGTGGTCATCCGGGGCGATGAACCCCGGGTGCGAGATCCTCATCGTGATGGGCAAGACCGCCCGCGGTGGTGACCGGCACCGTCAGCAGTCCATGATCCTGGTGCCCACCGGCACCCCGGGCGTCGATGTGCAGCGCGGGATGACCCTGTTCGGCTACGACGACGCGCCGCACGGCGGCCATGCCGAAGTGGAGTTCCGCGACGTCCGGGTGCCCGCCGCCAACCTGATCGCCGGGGAAGGCGACGGTTTCGCGATCGCCCAGGCCCGCCTCGGCCCCGGCCGGATCCACCACTGCATGCGGCTCATCGGCGCGTCAGAGCGGGCGCTCGGGCTGATGTGCCAGCGGGTCACCGACCGGACCGCCTTCGGCCGGCCCCTGGCTGAGCAGGGGGTCATCCAGGACTGGATCGCCGAGTCGCGGGTGCGCATCGAGCAGGCCCGCCTGCTCGTGCTCAAGACCGCCTGGATGATGGACACCGTGGGCAACAAGGGCGCGCACACCGAGATCCAGGCCATCAAGATCGGCACTCCGGCGATGGCCGAGTGGGTGATCGACAAGGCGATCCAGGCTCACGGCGCGGCTGGCGTCAGCCAGGACTTCCCGCTGGCCGCCCTGTGGGCCAACGCCCGCACCCTGCGCTTCGCCGATGGGCCCGATGAGGTGCACAAGCGCTCGCTGGCCCGCCGGGAACTGCGGCCCTACCAGCAAGAATCCCGGCCCGGCCAGGGATGACATCCAGCAAGGAGAAACAGGACATGCCACAGGACGCACAACGGGTCGCCATCGTCACGGGCGCAGCCCGAGGTATCGGTGCCGCCACCGCACGCCGCCTGGCCATCGACGGGCTGGCGGTCGCCGTGCTCGACCTGGACGCGGGCGCTTGCGAGCCGACCGTGGATGCGATCACGTCGGCGGGCGGGCGGGCATTCGCGGTCGGTGCCGACGTGAGCCAGGCCGACCAGGTGGAGGCCGCCGTCGGCAAGGTGGTCGCGGAGCTCGGGCCGCCGGCGGTCCTCGTCAACAACGCCGGGGTACTCAGGGACAACTTGATCTTCAAGATGTCCGAGGACGACTGGGACACGGTCCTCGGGGTGCACCTGCGCGGCGCGTTCCTGATGACCCGCGCCGCCCAGAAGCACATGGTGGACCAGCATTTCGGCCGGATCATCAACCTGTCCTCCAGTTCCGCGCTCGGCAACCGGGGGCAGGTCAACTACTCCGCCGCCAAGGCGGGGATGCAGGGGTTCACGAAGACGCTCGCCATCGAGCTCGGCCCGTTCGGGGTCACCGCGAACGCGGTCGCGCCCGGCTTCATCGTCACCGACATGACCGCGGCGACCGCCGCGCGCGTGCGCATGGATTTCGGTGACTTCCAGACCGCGGCGGCCTCGCAGATCCCGGTCCGCAGGGTCGGCCAGGTCGATGACGTCGCGCACACCATCTCGTTCCTGGCCAGCGAGGGCGCCGGGTTCGTGTCCGGCCAGGTGATCTACGTGGCGGGCGGGCCCCTGTGCTAGACAACACCGGGCTAGACAACACCGGGCTAGGTAACACGGGGCAGGCGGGCACCATCACCACGGGCGATCTGCGCGACCGCGTCCGCGACTTCCTGGCTGGTCATGACCCGGCCACGGTGCCCCCGCTGGAGTTCCTGCGGGCCCGATTCGACGCGGGCCTGGCCTGGGTGCATTACCCACCCGGGCTGGGTGGCCTGGGCCTGCCGCGCGCCGTGCAGTCGGTGGTGGACGCCGCGTTCGCCGCGGCGGGCGCGCCGAGCAACAACCCGGAGCGGATCGGCATCGGGCTCGGCATGGCCGCGCCCACCATCCTGGCCTTCGGCTCCGATGAGCAGAAGGAGCGCTGGCTCCGGCCGCTGTGGACCGGCGAGGAGGTCTGGTGCCAGCTCTTCAGCGAGCCGGGCGCGGGCTCTGACCTGGCCGGGCTGGCTACCCGCGCGGTGCGCGACCCGGATGGGTCCGGCGAGTGGCAGGTGACCGGCCAGAAGGTCTGGACGTCCTCGGCCCACCTGGCCCGCTGGGGCCTGCTGCTGGCCAGGACGGACCCGGATGTGCCCAAGCACCAGGGGCTCACCTACTTCATCTGCGATATGACCGCGGCCGGCGTGGAGGTGCGGCCGCTGCGCCAGCTCACCGGCGAGGCTGAGTTCAATGAGGTCTTCCTGTCCGGCGTGGTCGTCCCCGACGCCGACCGGATCGGCGCCGTGGGGGAGGGGTGGCGGGTGGCCCAGGGCACGCTGATGAACGAGCGGGTCTCCATCGGCGGGTCGGCCATCCCCCGGGAGGGCGGGATGATCGGCTCGGCCGCCCGGACCTGGCGCGAGCACCCGGAGCTGCGCACCCCGGGCCTCCATGACCGGATGCTCCGGCTGTGGGCCGGCGCCGAGGTCGCCCGGCTGTCCGGGGAGCGGCTCCGCCAGCAGCTCGCCGCGGGCCAGCCCGGCCCGGAAGGGTCGGCGGCCAAGCTGGTCTTCGCCCGGCTGAATCAGGAGATCTCCGCGTTCGAGCTCGAGCTGGCCGGCCCGGCTGGGCTCCGCTACCAGGACTGGAGTTTCCGCAGGCCCGAGACCGTCAATTTCTACGGCCGGGATGTGGGCTACCGGTACCTGCGGGCCAGGGGGAACTCGATCGAGGGGGGCACCTCGGAGATTCTGCGCAACATCATCGCCGAGCGGGTGCTCGGCCTGCCCCCGGAACCTCGCGTGGACACCCGCGTGCCCTGGAAGGACCTCCCGCGATGAGCCAGGGCGCCCGCGCGGACATGCCGAGCCTGCTGTACGGCGAGGACGAAGAGGAACTGCGGGCGGCGGTCCGGGCGCTGCTCGATGACCGGGCCGGCTGGCCGTCGGTCCTGGCCAGGATCGAGACCGCGGAGCCCTACGACACCGCGCTGTGGCGGCTGCTGGCCGCTGACATCGGCTGCGCCGGGCTGCTCATCCCGGAGGACCAGGGCGGCGCCGGGGCGAGTTACCGGGAGGCGGCCGTGGTCGCTGAGGAAGTGGGCCGCTCGGTAGCCCCCGTCCCGTATCTGGGCAGTGCGGTGGTCGCCACGGCGGCGCTGCTGGACGTGGGCGACACCACCCTGCTCAAGGATCTCGCTGGCGGGACGCTCACCGCGGCGCTGGCCGTCCCGTTCGCGGCCGGGCCCCCCGCGCCCTGGCCGTCCGCGGACGGCCCGATCAGCGGGGTGCGCGTCGCGGCGCCGCGCCCGGGGGATCCGGCTGGCCAGACCCGGCTGCGCGGGGCGGTGGCCGGGGTGGCCAACGCCCTCCCCGCCGACGTGCTGCTGCTGGCCGCCGACGGGGTGCCGCCTGGGCTGTACGCCGTGGACCACGGGGCGCCCGGGCTGACTGTGACCCCGGTCGTGTCCCTGGACGCGACCAGGGAACTGGCCGACATCACCTTGGAGGATGTGCCCGCGCGCTGCGTCGCGTCCGGCCCGGCGGCGGTGCACGCGGTGCAGGCGGCGCTGGCCGCTGGCGCCGCGATGCTCGCCGCCGAGCAGATCGGCACGGCCCAGCGCTGCCTCGACATGACGGTCGCCTACCTGAAGGAACGTCATCAGTTCGCCCGCCCCGTAGGCTCCTTCCAGGCGCTCAAGCACCGGCTGGCGGACGTGTGGGTGGCCATCACCCAGGCGCGTTCGGCCGCCAGGTACGCGGCTGCCTGCCTGGCCTCGGCCGATCCAGACGCGCCCGTCGCGGTCGCCCTGGCCAAGGCGAGTTGCAGCGAGGCGGCGGTGCACGCGGCGCAGGAGTGCGTGCAACTGCACGGCGGCATCGGCTTCACCTGGGAGCACCCGGCGCACCTGTACCTGAAGCGGGCCAAGAGTTCCTCGATCGGGTTCGGCACACCGGACTGGCACCGGGCCGTCCTCGCCGACCTGGCCGGACTGCCCGCCGCCAGCGGCCCGCGATGAGGTCGGTCGCGGGCGCCGGTGTCGTGGTCACCGGGGCGGGCAGCGGGATCGGCGCCGCGCTGGCCAGAAGGTTCGCGGCCGAGGGCGCCCGGGTCGTCGTGAACGACATCAATGCCCCGGCGGCCGCCGCAGTGGCCGCCTCGTGCGACGCCGCGGTGGTGCCCGGCGACGCGGCCAGCGAGCAGGGCGTGGCGCACCTCATCGCGACCGCCGCCGAGGTGCTCGGCGGGATCGACCTGTACTGCGCGAACGCGGGCGTGGCGCGGGGGGGTGGCGAGGACGCGGCCGAGCCGGACTGGGACATCTCCTGGCAGGTCAATGTCATGGCCCATGTCCGGGCCGCCCGGCTGCTCACCGGGCCGTGGCTGGCGCGGGGGAGCGGCCACCTGATCTGCACCGTCTCGGCGGCCGGGCTGCTCACCATGCTCGGCTCGGCGCCGTACTCGGTGACCAAGCACGCCGCGCTCGGGTTCGCCGAGTGGATGGCCGCGACCTACGAGCACCGGGGCATCACCGTGCAGGCGGTCTGCCCGCAAGGGGTGCGCACTCCGCTGCTGGACGCGAGCGGCGCCGTTGGCCAGGCGATCCTCGGCGGATCAGCGATCACCCCGGAGGCGGTCGCGGACGCGGTGATCGAGGGGATCGCCGACGGCCGGTTCCTCATCCTGCCGCACCCCGAGGTCGCCCGGATGTACGCGGGCCGCGCCACCGACCCGGATCGGTGGCTGCACAGCATGAACAAGCTCCAGCGATGTGTCGAGGAAGTCCGCTGAGCTGATTCGCGTGAGCCGCCAGTGCGGCATGCTGTCGGAATGACTGAGGTTGCCACGGGGACGATTCACCACATCGAACTGTGGGTGCCCGACCTGACCCGCGCCGAGGCCAGCTGGGGATGGCTGCTCGGCGCTCTCGGTTATGAGCTCTTCCAGCAGTGGCCGGAAGGACAGAGCTGGCGGGCTGGTGGCACCTACATCGTCCTTGAGCAGTCTCCGGCCCGCAGCGCGTTCCGGCACGATCGGCTCCGCCCCGGCCTCAACCACCTCGCCTTCCACGTCGCCACCAGTGACGGCATGCAGGACCTGGTGGCCCATGCGCTCGATCACGGCTGGCGGCTCATGTTCATTGACCGCCACCCTTACGCGGGCGGTGACCAGCACTTCGCCGCCTACCTGGAGGACCAGGACGGCTACGAGGTCGAGCTCGTCGCCCCGGCGCCTGGGGTGTTATCTGCGGTCATGACCGCAGATAACACCCTCAGCGCGGGTCAGCCCGACATCAGTGCCGCTGACAGCCGGAGGTCGCGTGACGACCTGCCCACCTCGACGGTGAAGGTGCCACGTGGCCAGGTCCAGCCTCCGGCCTCGCAGTTGTAGGCCGCGAAGACCCGGGCCGGCACCCGGAGCGCCACCTCCACCGTCTCGCCGGGCGCGGCCGCCGCCGAGCCGAACGCGCCGAGCACGCGGACCGGACGTCCGAGGCCCGGCGCACCGGCCACGTACACCTGGACGACCTCGCGTCCCGGCCGCGACCCGGTGTTGCGGACGCTGACCTGCAGGCGAAAATCCTCACCTGGCGGCAGGCCGGTCAGGTCAGCGGAGAGGGACTCATAGACCCAGCTGGTGTAGCCGAGCCCATGACCGAACGGGAAATGTGGGGTGGTTCCCGCCGCGTCATAGCCCCGGTATCCGACGAGCAGGCCCTCGTGGTAACCGAGCTGCCCGTCGTGCGGCACGGCGTGCAGGACAGGGCAGTCGGCCTCGTCCGCCGGTATGGTCACCGGCAGCCTGCCGCCCGGCTCGGCCTGGCCGAGCAGGACATCGGCGAGAGCCTCGCCCATGGCCTGGCCAGGCAGCCAAGCGTAGATCACGGCCGCGGCCTGGTCCGCCCAGGGCAGGAGCACCGGCATACCGGAGTTCACCACGACCACAGTCCTGGCGTTGACGGCGCTGACCCGCTGGACCAGCTCGTCCTGCCGGCCGGGCAGAGACAGGGTGTCCCGGTCGAATCCCTCACTCTCTGTCGTCTCGGTCGAGCCGACCACCACCACCGCGACGTCCGCGGCGGCCGCCGCGTGGACCGCCTCTTTCAGCATGGTCTCCTCATCGGGGGAGGCCACGATGCCGAGCCGGATCGCGAGTGGTCCGGCCGTGCCCGATCCGGGATGGAAGTCGAGCCTGACCGCGGCCTCCTGCCCGGCGTCCAGCAGGATCGTGCCCCTGACCTCGCCCGGGCGGGTCATGGTCTCCACCGGATCCGCCGGGACGGGAGTCTCCCCGTCGGCGACGACGGCGCCGTCCACCGTCAGCGTCAGCCGCCCGACCCCGGCCGCGCCGATCGCATGCGGCCCGGCCGTGTCGGCGCGGAACATGGTGAGCAGCGAGATGCTGCCGCTCTCACCCCAGCCCACGCCCGGCGGCAGCCCCTCGCCCCACCAGGCGCACAGCGTCGAGTTCCGGTGCTCGGCCGCGAGCAGTGTGCCATCGGCCGAACGGAACTCCAGCCGGACGCCCGGCTCACCGGTGGCCGGATCACTGACCGACCCGGCCACCGGTTCGGGCACGGTCGCCCAGGTCTGGCAGCCCGGCGTCACGGTGACCGAGGCCAGGCCGGCCATGGCCTGCCGTAGCGCATCGGCGGGCGTGGATACGGTGACCGGGATCACGCCTGCGCTGCCGCCGCCCTGGATGACCGGGTGAACAGCGTTAGGGCCGATCAGGGCGACCCGGCTGATGCTGGCCGGGTCTATGGGCAGCGCGTCGCGGGAGTTGCTGAGCAGGACGAACGAGGCCGCAGCCGCCCGCCGCAGCAGCCGGGGATCGGTAAGCAGTGGCCCGGATGTGGCCAGATGCCCGTCGATCGCCGGGTCGGGCCCGGATGAGGCCAGATGGCCGTCGATCGCCGGGTCGGGCCCGGATGGGCTGGCCCCGGCGGGGCCTGGTTCGCTGAGCGCGCCCAGTTTGCGGGCGACGCGCACGAGGCGCAGCACCTTGTCATCGATCACCGCCTCGGCGATCGCACCTTCCTGGACCGCACGGACCAGTGCGTCGCCCCAGGGGCCGTCCGGTCCGGGCATGGCCAGGTCGAGCCCCGCCATCGCGGCGGGCACCGTGCTGCGGGCCGCGTCCCAGTCGGAGACGACAACCCCGGTGAAGCCCCATTCGCCCTTGAGGACATCCTGCAGCAGCCCGGCGTGTTCGGTCATCCGGCTGCCGTTGACAGCGTTGTACGCCGCCATGACCAGTGCGGTGTCCGCCTCGCGGACGCAGGCCTCAAAGGGGATCAGGTACAGCTCGCGGAGCACGTGCTCGGCAATCCGGGCGTCATAGCTCCAGCGCTGGGTCTCCGAATCGTTGCCGACGTAGTGCTTGACCGTCGCCGCGACGCCGGCCGACTGGACGCCCCGCACGTACGCGACAGCGATCTGGGCCGCCAGCCGGGGATCCTCCGAGAAGCACTCGAAGCCCCTGCCGCCGAGCGGCGTGCGCATCAGGTTGATGGTGGGAGCCAGCAGGATGTCGACCCCCTTGCTCCGGGCTTCGGCGCCCAGCGCGGCGGCGAGCTCGAGCACGAGCTCGCTGTCCCAGGTGGCGCCCAGCGCGGAAGGGCAGGGCAGGCTGGCGGATGGGTTGCGGTCATCGAGGGTGATGCCCCGCACCCCGGCCGGGCCGTCCGATGTGATCATCGGGCGGAGCCCGAGGGGGCCGGAGCCGTGTGTTCGCCAGCTGTCCGCGCCGGTCAGCAGGCGCACTTTCTCCTCAACGGAGAGGGCAGCGATCCGGTTGCCCTCCTCCGTGGTCTCAGTACTGGTGGAACCCGCCGTCATCGGGGGCCCCCTGGGGTCTGGGGGTGCGGGCGACGACCCGCCCGGCCGGAGAACCGGCCGGGCGGGACCCACCCGCACGAGTGGGTTGTCATATCGCTGAGGTTGTCCTTCCGCCCGGATCTGCCCCGGTCAGGAGACTGCCTTGAGCTGAAGGATCGTGTATTCCAGGTACGGCGAGTTGGGACCTGGGTCCATGTAGGCGTTGCTGGGCGACGGCCAGCCGGTGTAGTGCCTGGTCGAGAACTCCGCCCAGGCCGCGCCGTACAGCAGCGGGGCGACCGGGACCTGCGTCGACATGATGGTCTCGATCTTGGTGACCGCCGCCGCCTGGGTCGCGTTGTCGCTGGTGCCGGCGTACTGGGCGAGTGCCGCCTGCACCTGCGGGTTGGAGTAGCGGCCGTAGTTGGCCCCGGCCGGCTTGCCGACCGCCGCGGTCAGCGCGCTGTCGATCTCGTTGTCGTAGATGAAGTACGGCGTGGGGCCCTGTGCGCTCCAGTGGATGGCGGTGTCGAAGGTGCCGTTGGCCACATCGGCGTTCCACACGTTCGGGTCACCGTCGCCCTTGACCGTCACGTTGAAGCCGAGCGCGTTGAGCTGGCGGGTGATCAGCTGGGCGTCCAGGTAGTAGTCGCTGTAGGGGATCGGGTCTTCGATCGAGAAGGTGATCTGCTTCCCGGCCTTCGTCCACTTACCGCCCGTCTTGGCCCATCCGTCAGCCGTCAGGATCGAGCTGACCTTGGCCGCGTCACCGGTGCCCGGCAGGTCGTTGGCGAGCGAAGAACTCAGGAATGTGCTGTCCCGGGGGAGCAGCAGGCCGCTCGATGAGGTCGCCGGTGCCTCGTTGCCGGCCTCGCCCTGGGCGGAGAGCTGGTCGCGGTTGATGCCCAAGCTGACCGCCTGCCGGACCGCGGCGTCGTTCATCGGCGCCTTGGTGACGTTGAACCAGAGGCTCACGACGTTGTTGGCGCTGAGGTACGGGGCGGTAGGCGTCCAGGTGTGGTTGTCCGGGCTCTTGGCCAGGTAATTCGCCTTGATGCCGGGGATCTGGTTGCCTGCCCAGTCAATCGCCCCGCTGGCGACCGGCGGGACCAGGTTGGCGTTCGAGGTGTACGAAGGGAAGTCGACTTCCGGCACGTGCAGCTTGCTCTTGTCCCAGAAGTACGGGTTCTGCTTCATGCTGAAGCCCTGCGGGCTGAACTTGTCGAGCATGAACGGGCCGGTGCCGACCGGGCTGGGGTCGGCGAACTTCGTCGGATCCCCCACGGACGACCAGATGTGCTGGGGGAGGATGTTGACCTGCCCGATGAGGAACAGGTTCGCGTACTGGGGCGCGCTGAAGTTGAGCGTTACCGAGCTGCCGGATGAGGTGGCACTGGTCGGTAGCGGCGTGCCCACGATATTGAGCGACGGGTTCTTGATGAACAGGTTGAACGTGTACGCGACATCGGTGGCGCTGAACGCTTTGCCGTCATTCCACTTCACGCCCTGCCGGATGGTCATGCCCAGCGTTTTGCCGCCGTTCGACCAGGTGTAGCCGGTCGCCAGCATGGGGACCGGGGCCTCGGTCGAGTTCAGCGTGTTAAAGATGAAAAGCGGCTCGTTGTACAGGCCAACCGCGTGCGTCACATAACCGGTGGAGGTCGCCGAATACGGGCTGAAGGTGTCGGTCATCGGGGAGAGCGAGGTGCTCTCGACGACCAGGGTCTTACCTGTGCTGGCGGCCGGGGAACTGCCGCCGGATGAATTGCTCTTCGAGCTGCAGGCGGCGATCCCCATGGCGAGGACGCCTGCCACAGCCACGCTCTTCAGGACTGTGCGTCTCATTGCTTTAAACTCCGTAATGCCCGGCCGGCTCGTCGCCGGCCTGTTGTTAAGGACCGTGTCGGGGTCTTGATGTCAGTGGGGCGGTCTGCGGGTTGGCCGGGCGCTGCCCCTGCGCGTGGCCGCAGTTGTGTTCCGTCAGGGACTCAGGGCGGTATCCGCGACGTGGCAGCCCGGTTCATCACGTCTCCTCTCCCGGGTCAGATGCCGTTGTAGAAGGCGTCGGCGGGCGGTCATCCGCCCGCCCTGCCAGTGGCCGGGCCTGTTCGGTGTCCAGGCCTTGGGCGTGTAGCCAGCAGGCACTGAGGTGACCGGAGGCCACCTCAAAGGCCGGCGGGGTGCGCTGGGCGCAGACCGCCATCGCATGCGGGCATCGCGGGTGAAAGCGGCAGCCGCTCGGTGGCGATACCAGGCTCGGCGGTGAGCCCCGCCCCTGGAGCGAGGGCGGTTCGGCCCGGTCAGGGTCGGGCGCCGCGCTGAGCAGGAGCTGGGTGTAGGGGTGGGCCGGCTCGTCAGTCAGTGACCGGGCCGGCCCGGACTCGACCACCTGGCCCGCGTACATGACCATGATGTCGTCGGCCAGGTAGCGGGCGGAGGCGATGTCATGGGTGATGTAGAGGATCGCAAGCCCGTCCCGCTCACGCAGGTCACCCAGGAGATTGAGGATGCCGAGCCGGATCGAGACGTCGAGCATGGAGACCGGCTCATCGGCGAGCAGGATCCGGGGCTGGACCGCCAGCGCGCGGGCGATGGCCACGCGCTGCCGCTGCCCGCCGGACAGTTCGTGCGGGTACTTGCGGAGGAACTGGTCCGCCGGGCTGAGCGAGACCCGTTCGAGCAGGCCCGCAACGGTGTCGTCCAGGCTGCCCGCGGCGCGGCCAAGGTTGTGCACGATGAGCGGCCGGGCGAGGTGATACCGCACGTCGTGCACGGGATTGAGCGACGAGAACGGGTCCTGGAGCACCATCTGCACGAGCCGGGTGTAGTCCCGCCTGCCCCGGTTGGAGGCCGGCACCTTGGTGCCGCCGAGCAGGAGCGTGCCCGAGGTGGGTTTGATCAGTCGGGCGAGCATCCGGGCCAGCGTGGATTTACCGGAACCGCTCTCACCCACAACGGCCGTGATGTGCGACTCGGGCAGTGACAGCGAGACGTCTTCGACCGCGTGCACCACCGGGCCGCCTGGTTCGCGGCCGGCCGGCCGGCCGCGAACCAGGCGGCGGCCCTTGGCCAGGACGGCCTGGTGCGTCGGGAAGTGCTTGGTCAGGCCGCGCGCTTCGAGCAGCGTCGCGCCGGTGGCGGCCGGCGGGGAGGCGGTGTCGAGGTCGGTCATGGCTCGCTCCGGAGCTTCCGGGTGGTCGTATTCGCGGCTGTGGGCACCGGCCCGGGCGCGGGCTCGAAGCTCACGCCCGGGCTGGTGGCTGGTGGCTGGCCGGCGGGATCCGCACCCCGCTCCGGCGCGGACAGCGCGGGAGGCGGGGGCTGGGACCCGTCCTGCAGCCAGCAAGCTGCGGCACGCCCGCGGCTGCCGTCCAGTTGGAGCAGCGGCGGCGTGTCGGTGACGCACCGGTCCATGACGTAGGAGCAGCGCGGGTGGAAGGAGCACCCGGTCGGCGGTTGCCGGAGGTCAGGAGGGGAGCCGGGAATGCCGGTCATGTGCCGGTGTGGCCCGTGCAAGGCGGGGAAGGAGCTGAGCAGCCCCAGGGTGTACGGGTGCCGGGGGGCACGGAACAGGGCCGTCGCGGCCGCTCGCTCGACCAGCCGGCCTGCGTACATCACAGCGATCGAGTCGGCGATCTCGATCAGCAGGGAGAGGTCGTGCGTGATGAACAGGACCGCGAAGCCGAGCCGTTTGCGCAGCTCCATGAGCTCTTCGAGGATCTCCCGCTGGGTGACCACGTCGAGCGCCGTAGTGGGCTCATCCATGATGACGATGTGCGGCCGCAGCGCCAGGGCCATGGCGATCATCACCCGCTGCCGCATGCCGCCGGACAGTTCGTGCGGGTAGCTGCCCAGCCGGTCGGCGGTGATACCCACCATGTCGAGGAGCTCAGCGGCCCGTGTCCGCCGGGTGGCCCTGCTCATGGTCGGCTGGTGCGCCCTGAGCACGTCAGTGAGCTGGGAACCGATCGAGAGCACCGGGTTGAGCGCGTTCATGGCGCTCTGCATGACGACGGAGATCTGCGACCAGCGGAGCACCCGCAGCTCGTCCTCCCCGGCGGCGAGCAGGTCCACGGTGTGTCCCTGGTCGGTGTGATAGCGGACATCGCCCCCGGTGATCAGGCCGGGCGGGCGGAGCAGCCTGGTGATCGCATAGGCCAGCGTTGACTTTCCACTGCCGCTCTCCCCGGCCAGGCCGAGCACCTCGCCGCGGCGCAGCACCAGGTCGGTGTCCAGCACCGCGTGGACAGCCTGCGACCCCACACCGTAGTCCGCGCACAATCCGCTGACCTCGAGTAGTGGCTCGCCCAGGGCTGGCCCACCGGCCCGAGCCGGGATCCTGGTCACAGCGTCCCTGTCCCGACCCGCCATCACCGTCGGCCCCTTCCACGGATTCCCCAGTGCCTGGCCGCCGGGATCGTGCCGGTCTGGGCGGCTTCGCCGGGCGGCTGGCCTCCTGTCCCCGCGCTGCCGTTCGCTGCCCCGGGCGGCCGGATGACCGGCGTCAGGCCGAGCACGAATCGCCGGGGCGGGGCCAGCGTCCGCTCCCGCTTGGCCTGCCGCCTGGACAGCCCCGCCACCCGCAGCCGCGGGTTGATGAACTCATCGATCCCGAAGTTGAGCAGGGCCAGCGAGGTGCCCAGCAGGGCCACGGCGAGCCCGGGCGGTATGTACCACCACCAGTAACCGCTCAGCTCGGCGTTCGAGACCTGGGCGAAGAAGAACATCGCGCCCCAGCTCCAGTGGTTGGGGTTGACCAGGCCGAGGAAGGCCAGCGCGGTGTAGGTGCCGACCCCGTACAGCACCGTGAACAGGAAGGACGACGCGATGATGGGGATCAGGTTCGGCATGATCTCGAAGCTGATGATCCGCCAGCCGCGTTCGCCGATGAGCCGGGCCGATTCCACGTAGTCGCGGTTGCGCAGGGAGAGGGTCTGCGCCCGGAGCACCCGGGCGCCCCACGCCCAGCCGGTGATCGCGATGATCGCCCCGATCAGCACGTCGTCGCTGCCGCCGGACGACGGCAGGAACCCGAAGATGACGATCAGCAACGGCAGGGCCGGCATGACCAGGAAGAAGTTGGCCAGCATGGAGAGCAGGTCGTCGGTCCGCCCGGCCGCGAAGCCCGCCGTGACGCCGATCAGCACCGAGAGGGCGGTCGCCAGCAGCCCGGCCACGAAGGCGACCAGGACCGTGCTCCGCCCACCCGCCAGAAGCTGGGAGAACACGTCCTGCTGCTGCTGGGTGGTGCCCAGCCAGTGCGCGGCGGACGGGGCGAGCGGCAGGGAACCCGTGGTGGAGGCGCTGGCGGACGGATTCTGGGGCGCGAGCGTGGGGCCGAGCACGGCCACGAGCAGGAAGAAGGCGAGCATCCCCAGTCCGGCGAGGATCTTCGGCGACCTGGGCAGCTGCACGCGGCGGCCCCGGCGGGGGACGCTCGCGGTGACCACTGGCCCGGGAATGGGGGATCCGCCCAGATCTTCGGTCAAGCCGACGGCCATCGCTCAGGCCTCCTGACGCACGCGGGGGTCGAGGAACACGTAGACGAAATCGGCAGCCAGGTTCGCCGCGAGAACGGCCAGCGTGATGATCAGGAAGATGCCCTGGAGCAGCTGGAAGTCGCTTTCCTGGACGGCGGTCAGCATGAGGAAGCCAAGCCCCGGATAGCTGAATACGAACTCGGTGAGCAGGGCCCCGGAGACAATGAAGCCGATGGCCAGCGAGAAACTCGACACGCTGGGCAGGATCGCGTTGCGCGCCGCGTACCAGACCACCCGCCGCTTGGCCAGGCCCTTGGCCTGCGCGATGAGGACGTAGTCCTCGTCCATCGTGGTGATCATCACGTTCCGCATGCCGACGATCCAGCCGGCCGCCGAGGCGACCACGATGGTCAGGGCGGGCAGCACCGCGTGGTCGAGCACGTCCGAGATGTAGGGCCAGTTGAAGGCCGGGAAGTCGAGCTGACCGTAGGCCCGGCTGCTCGGGAACCAGCCCAGCTTGGTGGCGAACAGGTCGATGGCGAGGAAGGCGAGGAAGAAATACGGTGCCGCCTGGAAGAACGTGGTGGCCGGCAGCAGGCTGTCCAGCCAGGTTCCGCGCCGCCAGGCGATGAGGATGCCGAGCAGCGTGCCGAGCGCGAAGCTCAGCACCGTGGCCGTGCCGACCAGGCCAAGTGTCCAGGGCAGCGCGCCGCGGATCACGGTGGTCACCGGCTGCTCGCCGTTACTGGTGGAGATCCCGAAGTTGCCGTGCAGGACGGTCCACCAGAAGTGGGTGTACTGGCCCCACAGGCCGACCGGGGTCCCGGCCCCGCCGAACTGCAGCTCGAGCGCCTGGCGGGTGGCCTTGGTAACGACCACGCCCTGCATTTTGGCCAGGACCGCGTCCACCGGGTTGCCCGGCATGACCCGGGGGATGAAGAAGTCCACGGTGACCGCGGCTATGGCGGTCAGGATGTAGAAGCCGATCCTGCGGGCGATCACGCGCATGGCTGCCGTCCTTCAGGCTGCTCGCCACGTGGGCGAGGAGTGGTCGGGCGGGCAGCCGCAGCTTTCGCGGCGAATCAGCCGGGTGGGCAGCACGACATCACGCCGGGCCGCCCCTCCGTGTCCGATCATGGAGAACAGCACCTCGAATGCGGTAGCGCCGAGTTCCTGGATCGGCTGCCGGACGGTGGTGAGCTGGGGGCGCACGTGACGGGCGACGGGGATGTCGTCGAAACCGGTGACTGCCACGTCCCTGGGCACATCGATGCCGTGCTGGGTGAGGGCATAGACGACGCCGAGCGCCGTCTGGTCGTTGGCGCACGCGATGGCCTCGGGGAGAGTGGAACCACTGGCCAGCAGCCGGTCGATGACCCGCGCGCCGCCGGCCGCGCAGTAATTGGCCTGCCATTGCGGGCCATCCAGAAAGGTCGCGCCGGCTGCGGTCACCTCGGCCTCGAACGCCGCGCCCCGGGCCAGGTTGTCCGGGCTGTCAGCGTGGCCACCCAGGTAGGCGAGCGTGCGGCAGCCATGGTCGCGCAGAAGATGGCGCGCTATGTCCCGCATGCCGGTCTGGTTGTCGCCGCCCACGTTCGACGTGGTCGTGGTCGGGCGCCCGGCCAGCGTGACTATTGGTATCTGCCGGGAGAGCCGTTCGAGCTGGCCGGGGTCGAGTACCCGGTCGTGCAGGATCAGGCCGTCACTCTTGCGGGCCAGGGCGAAGATACGCCTGCTGTAGTCGTGATCATCCACGTCGACGGAACTGACCAGCAGGTTGTAGTCGCGCAGCTGGGCGGCCACCTCGATACCCCGATTGATCAGGTCGGGGAACTGCAGGCTCTCTTCCTCGTCCTCGAACACGCCCGTGTCCGTGATGGTCACGGACGGCCGCCGGATGACGACCCCGATGACCTCCTTGAGCCGGGCGCTCAGCGCGCGCGCCGCGCCATCCGGGATGAAGCCGAGCTCAGCGACCGCCTCCTGGACACGCTGCTTGGTGTCGGGGAGCGGGTTTCGGCGTCCGTTGAGCACCCGGGAAACAGAAGCGATCGACACGCCTGCCACCCGCGCCACGTCGTAGATCGTTGGCGGGGTGTGGCCCGTGTCGTCCACCGGCACGCTCCTTTGCGGCACCGCTGTCCTCGCCCGGCGTCTGAGTGCCCGGGAAGGTCCTGCCTCTCAAGGTGGTAAGCGCTTACCAGACGCGCCTCAGAGAGTGCTCCCTCATCCGACCCCGAGTGTTCCCCGGTAAGGTAAGCGCTTACCAAGCGAGATGTGGGGAGCGTATTTCGTCCTGGTACGGGACTCAAGGCCTCGGGCTCACTGTTACGGGAACGTGACAGAAGTCCTAACCCGGCGGGTTGCCGACGGCCCGGCTGGTAGACGGTCACCCGCCCCCGCCCGCCCGGTCTGGTGCCGCGCCGGGCAGATGTCCCACTGGCGACGGGACTTTCGGCGGCCGGCGCACCCCGGCGGATGGCCGGTTCCCTGGTCCCTGGGGACCCACTGGGACCAGGCAGCACGCGGGGCGGAGGGCGGCTCGATCCGGCCGATCCCGCCCAAAACCCCCGTATTGAGGGCCCAGTTTCGGTCGCGCCGAAACAGGGCAGAAACGTGAATGGCCGGAGGTCCTGCTCCGTTGTCCACGGCGTAACAGTTGGGAAACGTGTCCGAAACCCGCCCATGGGAAACATGAAGCGTTCTAGACGGACACCGAAGTGGCCGGCCGGATATTGCTAGCCCGGGGGGGACCCCGGATCAACGGCGCTGTGCTAGCCCGGGACAGGTTTCACTGGCTCTCCCGAGCCGGTGGGCCGGGACCGGAACCCCCCGGCAAGCCCTTCCAGGGTAGCCCCATGGAGGCGGAGAGCAGTGGTTCCCTATCCGAGTTGGCTGAACGCCGGGGATACGTCCTGGCAGTTGACAGCCGCAACGCTTGTCGGCCTCATGAGCCTGCCGGGCCTCGCCGTGCTGTACGGGGGCCTGGTACAGCGCAAGTGGGCCGTGAACACGATGATGATGGCATTCAGCGGTTTCGCGATGGTCCTCATCGTCTGGGTGCTGTGGGTCTTCAAGATGGGCTTCGGGCAGCCGTGGATCGGCCAGTTCGTCGGCAAGCCCAACACAGTGGTGGGAGCCTTCAACGAGCAGGGACAGGCGCACATCCCCCTGGTCAGTGGGGCCGGGTTCATGCCCAAATTCCACTTCTCGCAGGCAGCGCTCGTGTACTTCCAGTTCGTGTTCGCGGCCATCACGCCGCTGCTGTTCCTCGGCAGCGTCATTGGCCGGATCAGCTTCAAGGTATGGATCATCTTCGTCCCGCTCTGGTCCACGTTCGCCTATTCCGTGAACGCGTTCCTGCTGTGGGGCGGCGGCTACTGGGCGCAGAAGGGCGCGCTCGACTTCAGTGGCGGCTACGTGATCCACCTGGCCGCTGGTGTCTCCGGCTTTGTGGCCGCGGCGGTCATCGGGCCCCGGCTGAAGCGGGACCGTGACCACGGTGTGCCGAACAACTTGCTGCTGTGCTCGGTGGGCGCGGGCATCCTGTGGCTCGGCTGGAACGGGTTCAACGGCGGTGACCCGTACTTCGCGTCGGCGGACGCGGCGGCGGCCGTGCTCAACACCAACCTCGCCACCGCGGTGGCCATGATGACCTGGATCATCCTGGACATGGTGGGGACGAAGGAGAAGAAGCCGACCTTCCTCGGTGGTATCAACGGCATGATCGTCGGCTTGGTCGGCATCACGCCCGCGGCTGGTTACGTGAATGGCGTGGGGGCCATCGTCATCGGCCTGGCTGGGTCGACAATCGTCTGGCTCGCCTGGAACTACCTGAGCAAGGTGCCGCCGTTCAACAAGGTGGACGACACCCTCGGCGTGGTGTACACGCACGGCATCGCCGGGCTCGCAGGGGGCCTGATGGTCGGCCTGCTCGCCGACCCGAAGATGATCGTCTACCTCGGCGTAGGGAAGAGCTCGGGATTCACGACGGCGGGCCTTTTCTACGGGCACCCGAAGCAGCTTCTCATCCAGGCCGAGGCGGCGCTCACGGTCATCGTCTGGGACGCCCTGGTGACGTTCATCCTCTTGAAACTCATCAGCATCTTCATGAAGCTGCGGATGCCGGACGAGGTTCTCGAGCTCGGCGACGTAGCGGCCCACGGCGAGGTCGTCTACCCGGAGGAATCGCTCGTCGGGGTCGGTGCGACCGTTCCCGCTGCCGTGCCTTCTGGGGCCGCCAGAGAAGGGGAGCCGCTCACGCACAGCGACGGCTAGCTCAGCCGCCAGCCACTACTGCGTCCGGCGGCCTTCCCATCCAGGGAAGGCCGCCGGACGCAGTCACGCCCCGTCCGGGCTCAGTGGCCCCGGAAGGCCTCCTCGAGCCACCAGGAGCCGTGCGCCGAGGTGATCTTCGCGTCAATCACCAGCGGACGTTCCCTCGGCCCGTCCAGCCAGGCCCGCAGCGCGCTGAGGTCGCCCAGGCCGCGTACGGCCGCCGCCTCGCAGCCGAACCCACGCCCGATGGCGGCGATGTCCGCAGGCGGGAACCGGACGCTGTCCAGCGGGTGCCCGCCGGGGCCGAAGTGGTGCACCTCGGCCCCGTATGCCTCGTCGTCGTACACGACGATCACCATCGGCAGGCTGAGCCGCACGGCCGTCTCCAGCTCGCTGACGCCCATCAGCGCACCGCCGTCGCCGAGCGCGGCGACCGTCAGCCGGTCCGGGCGGGCGATCGCGGCGCCGATCGCGGACGCCAGGCCGAGGCCGATGGACTGGTAGGCCTGTGTGAAGCAGAACCCGTCCGCGTCCGGCACTGACAGGTACATGCTCGGGTAGCCCATGAAGTTTCCCGAGTCAATCGCGACGATCCGCTCCTGCGGCAGCGTGTCGTCCAGCGCGATCGTGAGCGTGCGCGGGTCGATCCGGCCGCCGTCGCCCTCATCGGCATAGGGGACGTCACGCCACCGCACCTCCCGGCCGATCCGGGCCCGCAGCTCATCGCTCCGGTAGCCGGCGGCGATGCGGCTCCCCAGGGCGGCGAGCACCGCGCGGGCGGTTTCGGCTACGTCGCCGAGCACGCCGAGGTGCACCGGCCGGTTCGCGCCGATCGCGGCGGCGTCGTCGTCGACCTGCGCGACCGTGGCCTCCGGGCCGACCAGGCGGCCATGGCGCATCGTCCACATGTTGAGCGAGCAGCCCCAGCCGACGATCAGGTCCGCGCTGCTGATCAACTCCGCCGTGAGCGGGGATGCGAAGCCGCCGCTCACGTCCAGGTCCCACGGGCTGCCCCGGAACAGCCCCTTGGCCGCGGCGGACGTGGCGAGCAGCGCGCCGCAGGCGTCGGCGAGGCGCCTGAGGTCGCCGCTGGCCCCGGCTACCCGCGCACCGCGGCCGGCCACGAAGACCGGGCGGCGGGCCGCTGTCAGCGCCGCCGCCAGCGCCGAGGCCGCCTCAGCCGCGGGCGCCGGCGGGAGCAGCGGTGGCAGCGCCGCGAGCGAAGGCGGGTCGCACGATGCCGCCTGCACGTCGAGCGGCATGGCCAGCACGACGGTCCGCCGCTCCCGCTGCGCGGTCTGGTAGGCCCGGGCCGTGTCGGCGGCCGCCGACACGGGGGAGTGCAGCCGTTCCGCGACCGCTCCCACCGCCGCGGCGATCGAGGCTACATCGATGCGGAAGTTGGACCGCACCGCCGATCCAGCCGCGTCCGCGGCGAGCACGACCAGCGGCGTGCGGCTCTTGGCCGCCTCGGTGATGCCGGTGAGCGCGTTGGTCAGCCCGGGACCCTGGTGCACGGAGAGCAGCCCTGGCCGGCCCGACGTCCGCGCCCAGGCATCAGCCATGCAGGCCGCCCCGCCCTCGTGCCGCGCGGCGTAGAACCGGGCGCCCCGGCTGGTCAGCGCGTTGGTGACGTGGAAGTTCCCGCTGCCGACGACGCCGAACACGGTGTCCGCGCCGAAGCCGGTGAGCACGGCCCCGATGGCGTCGCTGACCAGCATCAGGCCCGTTCCACGAGGCCCAGCACGCGGCTCGGGCTGCCCGACCCGCCCATGATCGGCAGCGGTCCGGCGATCACCACGGCCCCCTGGGGCGGCAGCAGGGCCAGGTTCTGCAACTGGGTGAGTCCGTACTTGCCGGCGCCGAGCAGCGCCGAGTGGCAGGGGAATGGCGGGTCGAACGAGTGCGCGGCGCCCGCGTCGGTGCCGACGGTTTCCACGCCGAGCCCGATGACCGGCGCCTCGTCCGCCAGCCACCGGGCGCACGCGACCGAGATGCCCGGCGTATGCGGCCCGGTCGCGTTCGCGTTCAGGAACTGCTCCTGATCAACGGAACGGGCGTCCCAGCCGGTCCGGTAGAGCAGCCAGCCGCCGTCTGGCAGCGGGCCGTGCTCACCCTCCCACTGTTTGACATGCTCGATTTCGAGCAGGAAGTCGGGGTCCGCGGCGGCCTGGGCGCTGAAGTCGAGGACAGCGGCGGGCGCGATGAGCTGATCCACCGGCACCTGCGACACGTCCGCGCCGTCCCGGCCGGTCACCCAGTGCACCGGCGCGTCGAAGTGGGTGCCGGTGTGCTCGCCGGTGCTGATGTCATTCCAGTACCAGGCCGGTCCGCGGTCGTCGTAATGGCTGATCTCGGTCAGCGAAAAGGGCACGGTATTGCCAAACGGCTCCGGCAGCTGGAGCACCGGTGTCGATTCCGACAATGGCGCGGTGAGGTCGATGATCTCCACGCTGGCGTCGCGGATGGCCTCGGTCAGGGCCTGAAGCACGGACATGGCTGCCTCCAGTCGGTGACGGCAGCTGCGCTGCTCGCCGGGGTGCCTGGTTAACGTATCGGGCACTGGTGGGGGCCCCGCCTGTGTGTTATGTTATTAACATGTCTGAGAAGAAGGCGGTGCTCAACGTCACCGTCAGCGAGTCGCTCGCCGCCGACGTGCGGAGGGCGGCCAGGCTGGAGCACACCACGATCTCCAGTGTGGTCGAGCGGGCCCTGGCTAAACAGGTGTCTCGGGAACTCAAGCGGCTCGAGGGCCTGGCCGCCATCGACGCCTACTACCAGGAACACGGCTACCCGACCCCGGAGCAGGAGGCGGCCTCAGAGGCCCGCGTCGCGGAGGAACACCGCCTCATCGACGAGGCCCGCGCGCGTAACGCCGCCCGTGGCGGGTTTCAGGCCGACGACTGGGGCGCCGCTTGAGTGACTACGTGTACGACAGCGGGGCTCTCATTGCTATCGACAGCCGGGGCAACGTCGAGGAACTCAACGACCATAAGAAGCGGCTTGCTCAGGGAGATCTCATCCTTGTGCCGGCGCCGGTGGCGGCCCAGGTGGTCCGGGATCCGCGGCGGCAGGCACGGCTGATGATTACCCTCCGGGGCTGCGAGATCGTCCCGTTTGAGGAGAATGACGTATCCCCGGTTGGCCAGCTGCTAGCTAGATCTGGCACGTCCGACGTGGTAGACGGCTTCGTGGCCCTCACCGCAGTGAAAGAGGGCGCCGCCGTCGTCACCTCGGACCCGGACGACATCGCGCACCTGCTGGGCACGCTAGGCGTCCGCCTGCCAGTCCTCAGGCCCTGATCTGCGAGGTTGGCCGCGACCAGTGGACCAGCACCAGGTGCTGGCCGTCTACAGGCTGGCGACGGCGGGGATTACCTCTGTGCCGATTACTTCGAGCGGGGTGACCTGCCAGACGTTGGCGACCGCGCCGATCGCCGCCTGGAAGCCCATCGCGGCCAGGTTGCCCAGCTGGTCGACCATCTCGGCGGCTTTTTCGCCCTTCTCCCCGGGGTCGAAGATGAAGTAGCAGGTCTTCTCGATCTCGTCGTAGTCGCGGCCCTCCGTGTCGCAGTGTGCGCGGAGCACGTCGAGCTTGCGGGTCAGGTCCGGGCCGGGGAACAGGTTGCACGCCTGCGCGTACCGGGCCACGAACCGCAGCGTCTTCTTCTCGCCCGAGCCGCCGATCATGATCGGCGGATGCGGCTGGGACAGGGCCTGCGGCGAGTTGAGCGGCCGCTCGAGCTGGTAATGCTGGCCCTGGTACGGCGTCTCGTCCCCGCGCCACATCTGCAGGCAGATCTGCAGCGTCTCCTCCAGCCGCTCGAACCGCTCCGCGACCGGCGGGAACGGGATGCCCAGCCCGCGGGACTCCTCGCCGTTCCAGGCCGCCCCGATGCCGAGCCAGGCCCGGCCGCCGGAGAGCACGTCGAGGGTGGTCACGATCTTCGCCAGGATCCCGGGATGCCGGTACACCACGCCAGTCACCAGGGTGACCAGCGTGGCCCGGGACGTGCAGGCGGCCAGGTACCCGAGCGTGGTGTAGGCCTCCAGCATCTCGTGCTCGGGTGGCCCGATCGCGCCGATCTGGAAGAAGTGGTCCATCACCGCGATGAAGTCGAAACCGGCGTCGTCCGCGGTGCGCGCGACAGTGGCCAGGTCCGCCCCGAGCCGGGCTGGTCCACCCGGCGTGGTGAAGTCAGGGATCTGCAGTCCGATCTTCACGAGTTACCTCCCGGGGAGAGGCTCTCACAGGTCGGTGCGCGGAGTCAGGCCGGCGTCCGGTCATGTTACCCGCAAAGGCCGGCCCGGGCGTTCCGGTCGGACACACGCGCAGAATGGGGGTATGAGCCTACCGGTTGTGAAGGCATTGACCCTGGTGACCAGCGACGGCGTGCCGATCGATGCCGCGCACCTGCCAGGCGACACTGACCTCGCGGTCGTCCTGGCCCATGGCTTCACGCTGTCCTGGCAGCGGCCGGCCATCTGGCGGGTGGCCACCAGGCTCAACATGGTCGGCGGTGTGGTCATCTTCGACTTCCGCGGCCACGGCCGGTCCGGTGGGCTGTCCACGATGGGTGACCGGGAAATCAAGGACCTGGATGTCGCGGTGGCCTACGCCCGCGAACTGGGCTACCGGCGGATCGTCACCGTCGGCTTCTCCATGGGGGCGTCGATCGCCGTGCGGCACGCCGGGATCATCGGCGGCGTTGACGCCGTCGTCTCGGTGAGCGGCCCGGGGTGGTGGTACTACCGGGGCACCAAGCCGATGCGCAGGGTGCACTGGGCGGTGGAGCGCCGGGTGGGCCGCCTGGTCACCAGGACCTGGCTGAAAACGCGGGTGAGCCCGGTCCGCTGGGACCCGGACCCGCTTCCGCCGGCCGAGGCGGCCGCGCGGATCGCGCCGGTCCCGCTGCTGATAGTGCACGGCGACCAGGATCTCTACTTCCCTCCCGACCATGCCCAGCAGCTCTACGACGCGGCGCGTGAGCCGAAGGAGCTGTGGATCGTCCCCGGTTTCGGCCATGCCGAGACCGGGATGAATGCCGCCCTGCTGGACCGGATCGGGCAGTGGATCCGGGAGAAGTCAGGAGCCGGGACGGAGCCGGCGGATTCCCATGAGGCGGGCCTGGACCCCGCGTCCAAGATCGGCTAGATGCCGCCTGGCCCGGTGGCCGGCCGCAGCGCTGCTCACCAGCTGGTGGGCTGGGGCATTCCCTCGCTGTAGCCGGCCGCGCTCTGCACCCCCACGAGCGCCCGCTCATGCAGTTCGTCGAGGTCGCTGGCGCCCGTGTAGCTGCACGCACTGCGCAGCCCAGCGGTGATCCCGTCGATCAGGTCTTCCACGCCGGGATGCCGCGGATCCAGGTACATCCGGGCGGTCGAGATGCCTTCCTCGAAGAGCTCCTTCCTGGCCCGGTCGAAGGACGAGTCCGCGGCCGAGCGCAGCCGGACGGCCCGGGCCGAGGCCATGCCGAAGCTCTCCTTGTAGAGTCTGCCGTCCGGTTCGCGGAACGTGTCGCCGGGCGACTCGTAGGTGCCCGCGAACCATGATCCGATCATGACATTGGACGCCCCCGCCGCCAGGGCCAGCGCCACATCCCTCGGGTGGCGGACGCCGCCGTCCGCCCAGACGTGCGCGCCCAGCCGCCGTGCCTGGTCGGCGCACTCCAGGACCGCGCTGAACTGCGGCCGGCCGACGCCGGTCATCATCCGGGTGGTGCACATCGCCCCCGGGCCGACACCGACCTTGACGATGTCGGCGCCGGCCGCTACGAGGTCGGCCACGCCGCGGGCCGTCACCACGTTCCCGGCCACCAGCGGCACCGACGGGCCTGCCTCGCGTATCGCACGCAGGGCATGGATCATTTTCTCCTGGTGGCCATGGGCGGTATCCACGACGAGGACGTCCACCCCGGCGTCAAGCAGCAGCTTGGCCTTGCCCCCGACATCGCCGTTGATGCCCAGCGCGGCGCCGATGCGCAGCCGCCCCCGTGCATCGGTGGCGGGCTGGTAGAGCGTGGCCCGAAGCGCCCCGGTCCTGGTCAGGATGCCGACGCAGCGGCCAGAGTCGTCTACCACCGGCGCCAGCCGGTGCCTGCCGTCGTGCAGCAGGGTGAAGGCACGCTGCGGGTCTATGCCCGCCGGGAGGGTGAGCAGTTCGGTGGACATGATCTGGCGCAGCTGAGTGAACCGGTCCACTCCGCTGCAGTCAGCCTCGGTCGCCACGCCGACGGGCCGCCCGTCCTCGATCACCACCACGGCACCGTGAGCGCGCTTGGGGAGCAGGCTGAGCGCCTGGCCGGTGGTGTCCCCCGGGCCGAGCGTGATCGGCGTGTCGTGGACCAGGTCGCGGCCCTTCACCCAGGACACCACGTCCGCGACCACATCCACCGGGATGTCCTGCGGCAGCACGGCGATGCCGCCCCGCCGGGCCACCGTCTCCGCCATCCGGCGCCCGGAGACCGCCGTCATGTTGGCCACCACCACGGGGATGGTGGTGCCGCTGCCGTCGTGGGTGGCCAGGCTCACGTCGAGCCGGGACGCGATCGCCGACCGGCCGGGAACGAGGAATACGTCGCTGTAGGTCAGGTCGTGAGCGGGGGCTTGCCCAGAAAGGAATCGCACATCATCGATTCTGCCCGCGATCGGCGACTACCTGGTCACCCGGGCCGGTCGCGGCGGGCTGGCCACCCTGGCCGGGCCCCCTGGCCGGGCACCTGGCGGTCACTGCTCCGCGCCGTCCTCGGTGAGGTCCCGCTGCTCCCTGGCCAGCATGGCCTCCTCCAGGTCCAGGCCGCGCAGCACGTGGTCGAGCACCTCGTCGTCGATCTTGCGCTCGTCCCTGAGCCGGATGAACGTGGCCCGCTCGGTGGTGGTCATCTCACGGCGGAGCCGCCGGAACGCGGCCGACGGAGCTTCCGCGCCGTCCGGCCCGCGACCGTCGCTGACCCTCTCCCAGGCGCCGAACTGCCGGTACTGCGCCAGCCGCCGCAGCCGGTCGACGATCTCGGGAGGCGCCGTGCCAGTGAGCTCATCGAGGCGCTGCAGGCCCGCTGCTGAGGCGGCCTGCTGCGCCGCTGCCTCGGCGAGAACGTCGGATTGCTGCTCCGCCGCCCCCGCCGTGACGCCCAGCCACCGGATAAGCAACGGCAGGCTGAGCCCCTGAACGAGCAGCGTGCCGAGCACCGCGGCGAACGTCAGGAAGATCAGCAGGCTGCGCTCGGGCACCGTGGCGGGCAGTGCCGCGGCGGCGGCCAGCGAGATGACCCCGCGCATCCCAGCCCAGGACAGGATGGCGGTGGCCTGCCACGGTGGTGACGGGTCACGCGCCGCGAGCCCGGGGACGAGCCATCGCGGGAAATAGATCGCCGGAAACACCCACACGATGCGGGCCAGCACCACGGCGCCGAGCACGATCACTGCCTCAACGGCCAGGCGGCCCGGGTCGCGCCCGGCCAGTTCCCTGATGATCGGCCTCAGCTGGAGGCCGATCAGCGCGAACGCCACCGACTCGAGCACGAACGTGGCCACCCGCCAGACCGCCATGTCCTGCAGCCGGGTGGCGAAATGCGCCTGGCCGGCGTGGTGGCCCAGGTAGATCCCGGCCACCACGACCGCGAGGATCCCGGACACGTGCAGCGACTCCGCCGCCAGGTAGGCGGCGAACGGTGCCACGAGCGACAGGGCGCTTTCCGCGAGCGGATCGCGCAGCCGCATCCGCACGATGTGGATGACGATGCCGAGGACGATGCCCACGGCCACCCCGCCCGCGCCGATGGCCAGGAAGCTGCCCGTGGCGCTGAGCAGGGCGAGGGTGCCGGTCCCCGCCGCCGCGCTGACGGCGACCGTGTACACGGTGAGCGCCGTGCCGTCGTTCAGCATGCTCTCGCCCGTGATGACCGTCAGCAGCCGGCGGGGCAGGTGCAGCCGGCGGCCGATGCTGGCCGCGGACACAGCGTCGGTGGGCGCGAGGATCGCCCCCAGAGTCACCGCCGCGGCCAGGGGCAGCCCGGGGACGGCGAGGCGGACGGCCCACGCGACAACGGCCGCGGTGAACAGCACGAGGCCGACGGAGAGCAGGGTGAGCGACCGGACGCTGTCGCGCAGGTTCAGGTACGAGCTCTCCAGCGCCGCCGTGTACACCAGCGGCGGCAGGACCCCGAGCAGGACGAAGGTCGGGCTGAGCCGGAACTCCGGCATGCCGGGGATGTAGGACGCGGCCAGCCCGGCGACGACCAGCAGAATTGGCGCGGCGAAGTTGAGCCGCCGGGCCAGGGCGGCGATGGCGCAGGATCCCGCGATGAGGAAGAGCAGCTCCAGCGCCTGCGTCGCGTTCATGGTGGACCCCCCCTGTCCGCCTGGGGCGGCTACGGCGAGAGGAAGGCGGCGAAAATGATGGCGGTGAGCCGGTCCACCATTTCCTCCTTGGGCAGCCTGAGCTCCTCGCTGAGCAGGTAGTTCACCCGCTCAAGCATCATCAGGAGGGCGAACGCGGTGAGTTCCGCGTGCTCATCAAGGCCGCCCTGGCCGTCCGGCGACCGCGCCGGGGCTGACACTGTCATGCCCCGCGTCATGGCCTCGGCCAGCTTGAACAGCACCTGCATGCCGTCGCCCCAGACTTCCTCGCCGACCAGTTCCGCCTGGCTGAGGATCCCGATGACCGCCGCGTGCGCCGCGTAGGTCTCGCAGAAGCTGGTTACCCACTGGCGCAGCGCCGCCCGGCCTGCCTCATCCCTGGTGACCAGGGGGAACGTGTCGGTAATGCCTTCCATGTCGTGCAGCGCGTCCCGCAGCAAGGCCTTGAACAGGTCATCCTTATTCTTGAAGTACAGGTAGAACGTGCCGTGCGAGGTCTTGGCCCGCCGCACGACGTCGTCGACGCGCACCGCCTGGAATCCGCGCTCGTAGAATTCGGCCAGGCCTGCTTCCAGCAGCCGCTGCACGGTCTGGCGGCCCTGGGCACGCAGTTCGCGGTCCTGCGCGGGGACGCCACCACCCTGCGAGGGCCGGCCGCCCCGGCCGGCCGCCACCTGCGGCTTCGGTGCGGCGCTGGCGTGGTTGGTGGCCCGTGGCGCGGTCTTCCCGCCGGGCACGGACTCCCCGGGCACGGACTCCCCAGGCGCGGACTCGCCGGGCGCGGATCTCCTCGGCGCGGCACCGGGTGCAGCTTCCCGACTCATGGTCGGAGACTAGCCTGTCGGCCGGTAGGTTCGCTGGTAACCCCCCGGCCGGGGCGGGGCCGCAGCCACCTCCCCGTGGCCGGAGGGCCGCCGCGGCTCACGGGCCCAGGACGTGTTCGAGGTAGGGATTGGTGAACCGGCGCTCCGGGTCGAGCGTGTCGCGGAGCGCCACGAACTGGCTGAACTCCGGATATACGGCACGCAGGTACGCGGCGTCCCTGGTGTGCAGCTTGCCCCAGTGCGGCCGCCCGCCGGCCGCGGTCATCACCGCCTCCACGTCCCGGAAATACTTCTCGTGCGGCGAGGCGTGGAACATGTGGACAGCGATGTAGGCGGTGTCCCGGCCGCGGGCGGTGGACAGCCAGATGTCATCCGGCGGGGCGACCCGGACCTCGATGGGGAAGCTGATCCGCCAGTCGCGCCGGGTGAACAGGGCGCGGATCTCGGCCAGAACGGCCGCGAGGTGCTCCCGGGGGATGGCGTACTCCTGCTCCATGAACCGCACCCGGCGCGGGCTGGTGAAGACCCGGTAGGACGCATCGACGTAGCCACGGGCGCCGAGCGCCTTGCCGGCGATCGCGTTGACCACGGGGATGGCGGCAGGCATCCGGTGGCCCAGCCGGCAGGTGGCCCCGAACACACTGTTGGCCAGGAATTCATCGTCCAGCCGGTACCGCCACCGCGGCAGCGGCCGGGCCGGGCCGCCGGTCCGGTTGTTGCGCTTGGTCAGGCAGCCCTCGGTATGCGGGAACCAGTAGAACTCGAAATGCTCGTTGCCGCTGGTCAGTTCGTCGAGCCTGGCGACAACCTCGGACCAGCGCATCGGCTCCTCCTGGGCCCGCAGCAGGAACGAGGGGACCACCCGGAACGTCACGGCGGTCAGCACGCCGAGCGCACCGAGGCCAACCCTGGCCGCCCGGAACACGTCGCTGCCGGCGGAACATGACGTGATCGTGCCGTCGGCCAGGACCATCTCCAGGCCCGCCACCTGTGCCGCGATGCTGGCCAGGTCACGGCCAGTGCCGTGGGTTCCGGTCTGGATGGCGCCCGCCACCGTCTGCTCCTGGATGTCCCCCATGTTCGCCAGGGCCAGGCCACGCGTCTGGAGGTGGGTGTTAAGGACACGGAGCGAGCATCCTGCCTCCACGGTCACCAGGCCGGCGCGCTCGTCCACCGACCGGACCGCGGCCAGCGCGCCGGGGCGCAGCAGCAGGCCGTCGGTCACCGCGGCCCCGGTGAACGAGTGACCGCTGCCGGCCATCCGGACCCGCAGTCCTTCCGCGCCGGCGGCGGCCACCGCCTCGGCGACCTCGTCAGCGCCGCGCGGCGTTATCACCCGGCGCGGCCGCGCGGACTGATTGCCAGCCCAGTTCTGCCAGGTGGGGGGTGCGATGGCGGGGGCGCTGACCATGTCCGGGACCCTACCGGAGAACTGGCCCGCGCTTCCGTCATGGTGGCCGGGCCGGCTTTCGTGGAAATTGTCCCCGTTGTGACACGGCGGTCAGCGACGCGCCGGTACCGGCCTTCCGGTCCGGGCGCCCGTCCGGTTAGGGTTGGAACGCAATGAGACTCCTGTTTCGGCGCAGCGCGCCGATTGCCGCCCCTGCCGGTATGCCGCTGACGCGGGTAGCGGCGGTCGCCGGGGCAATCGTCATGGTCATGATCGGCGCGACCGCCATGGCCTTGCCGCCGCTGGGCGCCCGGCCGGCTGCGAGCAGTGCTGGCCGCAGCGCGACGGGGTATCAGCAGATCATCCTGCCGGACCTGCTGGTGATCGCGCCGAAGGGGCTCAGCGCCACCCAGATCGCCAGGATCGGCAAGGTCTCCGGGGTGCGGAACGTGCTCACCGCCGACGGTGCCGCGATCAAGATCGGGACCCGCCAGGTCAACGTGCTCGGCGTCGACCCGCAGACGTTCCGCTCGTGGACGCCGCTGGCCACGGCGTCGGACCAGGCCGTGTGGACCGCGCTGGCGGCCGGCCGTTTCGTGGCCTCGCAGGACGCGGCGGCCCGGCTCGGCCTGCGTACCGGCGTGAGCTACGGGCTGACCGGGGCCACCCGCCAGGACCTGATCTTCGGCGACTCGGCGCCGCTCGGTGTATCCGGCATCGACGTCCTGGTCAGCAGCCGTGCGTCCAGCGCGCTCGGCCTGGTCCGCGGGGTGGCCGCGCTGGTCAGCGCACCCGGCGCGGCACTGGCCACGCTGACCAGCGGCGTACGCGGCGCGGCCGGCTCCGGGGACACCATCGTCAGCCTGCGCAGCCAGCCGCTTCCCGTGCGGCCGGCTGTCACCGGCGGCAAGCCCGCCAGTTACCTGCAGTTGTTCCAGCAGTCCGCCGCCCGGTACTGCCGGGGGTTGTCCTGGACGGTGCTCGCCGCCATCGGCCAGATCGAGAGCGGCGATGGGAGCAACGTGGGCCCGTCGAGCGCTGGCGCGCTGGGCCCCATGCAGTTCCTGCCGTCAACGTGGGCCACCTGGGGCATCACCGCCTTCGGCGAACCCGGGCCACCGAACATCATGGATCCGTACGACGCGGTCCCGTCGGCGGCCCGCCTCCTGTGCGCGGATGGTGGCGGCACCTCAGCTGGCCTGGCTGGCGCCATCTACTCCTACAACCACGCCAGCTGGTATGTGACTGAGGTGCTCGCCCTCGCTCGGCAGTACGCGCAGACCTACGGCTGACCGCACCCTGGTTGGATGGTGGCATGCCGCATTACGACGCGTTCCTGCTCGTCTCCTTCGGGGGACCGGAAGCTCCCGATGAGGTCATGCCGTTTCTGGAGAATGTCACCCGGGGCCGCGGCATACCGCGGGAGCGGCTCGCCGCGGTGGCCGAGCATTACTATGCGGCCGGCGGAATCAGCCCGATCAACCAGCAGTGCCGGGGCCTGGCCGCGGCTATCGGCAAGGATTTCGCCTCCGCCGGCCTTGACCTGCCCGTGTACTGGGGCAACCGGAACTGGGCGCCTTACCTCACGGCCACCGTGGCGGATATGGCGGCCGCCGGGGTGCGGCGCGCCGTCGGCTTCGTGACTTCGGCCTACGGTTCCTACTCCAGCTGCAGGCAGTATCTCGACGACATCGCGGCGGCGTGCGCCGAGGTGGGCCCGGGCGCCCCGCGGATCGACAAGCTGCGGCATTTCTTCAATCATCCGGGGTTCATCGAGCCGCTCGCCGAGCAGGCCCGGGCGGCGGTCGAGTCGCTGCCCGCCGAGGTGAGGCCGGACGTTCCGCTGGTTTTCACGGCGCACAGCGTGCCCGAGGCCATGGCGGCGTCCAGCGGGCCCCCGCCGGGCGGCCTGTACCCGGCCCAACTGGCCGAAGCATCGCGCCTCGTCGCGGAGCGGGTCGGCACCGCGCACCCGTGGCGCCTGGTCTACCAGAGCCGTAGCGGGCCGCCGGCCCAGCCCTGGCTCGGCCCCGACGTCCGCGACCACCTTGAGGATCTGGCCCGCTCGGGGGCACCAGCGGCCGTCCTGGTCCCGGTCGGCTTTGTCTCCGATCACATGGAGGTGATCCACGACCTGGACGTCGAGGCGGCGCAGACCGCCGAGCGGGTGGGCTTGCGGCTGGCCCGCGCGGCTACCCCCGGCACCCACCCCCGGTTCGTTTCGATGATCACGGAGCTGGTCCGGGAGCGGGTCGACGGGCAGATGGCCGGGGCCATGCTGGGCCCTCTCCAGCCACCACGCGATATTTGCCGCAACGATTGCTGCCCAGCCGCTGCCGTCAGTACCCGTCCCGGGCGTGCAGGGTGACCTGGTGAGGGAACCGGATCCGGGTGATCTGCTCGACCTGGCGCGGCGCGCCGCCGGGGAGGCGGCCGAACTGCTGGCCGGCAGCCGCCCGGCCGGGCCGTTGGGACGCCCGGAGGTGGCGGACACCAAGTCGAGCCCGACTGATGTGGTGACCGAAATGGACCGCGCCGCGGAAGCCCTGATTGCGCGGCGGCTGCTGGCTGAGCGGCCGGGCGACGCGATCCTCGGCGAGGAGGGCGGGGAGTCCGGCCACGGCCGGGTCCGCTGGATCGTCGACCCGCTGGATGGCACCGTCAACTACCTGTACGGGCTGCCGGACTGGGCGGTCAGCATTGCGGCGGAGGTGGACGGCACCGTGGTGGCCGGGGTGGTCGCGGTCCCGGCCCGGGGTGAGCTGTTCACTGCCGTCCGTGGCGAGGGTGCCTGGCTCCGGTCCGCCTCGCAGCCGCCGGTCGCGGCGCGGTGCAACGCGCCGGTCCCGCTGCACCAGGCGCTGGTCGGGACCGGGTTCGGGTACGCGGCGGCGCGCCGCGTGGTGCAGGGGGAGGTCGTCGCCGCGGTGCTGCCCCGGGTGCGCGACATCCGGCGGGGCGGTTCGTGCGCCGTGGACCTGTGCTCGGTGGCCATGGGGCGGCTGGATGCCTTCTACGAGCGCGGCGTGAACTACTGGGACTTCGCGGCCGGCGGGCTGGTCGCCACCGAGGCGGGCGCGCGGCTGGGCGGCCTGAACGGCCGGGCGGCCAGCCCGGAAATGACCATCGCGGCCGAGCCCGGGCTGTTCAGCGCGCTGGGCGAACTGCTGGCGGGCCTCGATCCGGAGCGGGACGCGCCCGGCTGACAGGGCTGTTGATCCCCGGTCAGTGTTGCCTGGTCAGGGCTGCCTGGTCAGGGTGCCGGTGGGCGAAGGGCCGCTGGTGCGCTTGAAACTGAACGTGAGGGTGTTGGCGGTCTGCTCAGCCAGGGTGACCTCGCCGTTGTCGCAGTTCTGCTTCCCGTTGCTGATCTGCTGCTCCATGGTGAGCTTCCCGCCCGCTGCGGTGACCAGCAGAAGATTGCCCGAGCAGTTGAGCGCCGGGTAGGAAATGGTCCCGGCCGCCGAGCCGCTGATGAGCGTGACGTCGACGGTTACCTGCAACGCCGGGGCGCTCTGGTGTACCTGCCCGGACCAGGAACCGGCCAGCGCGGCCGGAACTATCGTGGTGGCCGCCGGCGAGGCCGACGCCGTCCGCGGGGACGCGGCGCGGGTGGCCGATGCCGCTCGCAGCGGGTCGTTGCTGTGGGCCGGGTGGTGCATCAAGATCAAGGTGGCGGCTATGGCGATCGCGCCGAGGCACGCCACGCAGGCCGTGAGCCAGCCCGCTCGCTGGGCGGTGGACCGGGCCGGGGGTTCTTCCGCGGCCCTCCCCGGGACGCTGCGGGGCACGCCCCTGGCGGCCGCGCGGGATCGCCTGGCGCCCTCCGCGAGCAGGCCAGCCGCCGGGTCGACCTGGCCAAGCAGGGCCGTGGTCACCTTGCGGGCACTGGGGCGGCTGCCCGGATCTGGAGCCAGGCAGGCGGCCACCGTGGCGCGCAGCGGCTCCGGCAGGTAGTTCAGGTCCTGTGGGCCGACAGCCGGGCGCCCCGCGGCGGCGAACAGCGTGGTCTGCGCCCAGGCGAGCATGTCCGCGGACGGCGTGGCGGACCCGTAGGGCGGAGTGATGCTGAAGTGGACGACGCGCGGGCCCTCGGCGCCGAGCACGACGTGGTCCGGCCCGAAATCCCCGTGTACCAGCCCGGCCTGGTGGACCGCGGTGAGGCCGGTGGCCATTCCGATGGCCAGCGCCGCCAGTTCGGTGTCCGGCAGCGGCCCGCTGGCGGCGACCGCCTCGGTCAGCGATGGGCCTTCCACGAGCTCGCTGACCAGATAAGGCTCATCGCCTTCGAATCCGGCGTCCAGGATCCGGGCCGCGCAAAAGGGCGGCACCCGGCGGGCCGCCCTGGCCTCCGCCGCGAAGCGGTCCCGCGACGCACCGCCCGGCGCCCAGTCCGTGCCCAGCATCGCGATGGCCGCCATGGCGCCGTCCGGGAGCCGGGTGGCATAACTGTTCGCCGGCCCGGGATCAGCCGGATCGTCCGCGATGCGTCCCGAAAGCCGGTAACGGCCGACGCGCCGAGGATCTTCGGGCCCCAATGGCGTGACGAAGGGCATGCGGTGTCTCCGCGGTCCTGCAGGGATGGCCTGACTGCGATTTGTACCATACGCACTTCTTGCTGGTTAGCGGCAGTGATCTGGGGAACTTACCGGGCGGAAGGGCATTGCTGGAGGGCTGTCCATGCGGGCTGACGGCGACGGCTGATCAAGACACGGAGCCGCAGTTCCGCACCCTGCGTGTGCTGGGCGGCAGGACGTGACAGAATTCGCCGCCGGAATCGGGCACAACTGCGGCTCGCCAAGCGTTACACCCGCGCGACGAGGCGCACAACGAATAGGAGGGGGTGGAGTACCCACATGGCAACTGACTATGACAGCCCACGGAAGACCGACGAAGAACTCACCGAAGACAGCCTGCAGGAACTGCAGGCACGCCGGATGGACAAGTCTTCCAGCACGATCGACATCGACCCTGACGATGTTGCGGAGTCGCTGGAGCTGCCGGGGGCGGATCTGTCGAACGAGGAGTTGTCGTTTCGAGTCATTCCGCGCCAGGCTGACGAGTTCACGTGTTCCAGCTGTTTTCTGGTCCATCACCGGAGCCAGCTGGCGGAGGACCGCAACGGGCAACCGATCTGCCGGGAGTGCGCGGCCTGACGGTGTGGCCGGGCAGCGCGCGGTGGGCTCGGGGCTGGCTTGGGCGCTATACAGTGCTGCGCATGAAGCCGTGGTCCCTGCTGAAGCCCGCGCTGCTGCTCGCTACGCTGCTGCTCGCGGCGTGCGGGTCAGCAGGCCCGCCCACGCCCGCGGGCTCCGCGACGGGGCCCAGCGCGACGGCAACGCCGTCAGCCGGGCAGGATGCCCCCGGAAGCCCCAGTTCCGGCCAGTCTGGACCGGCTGGCGCGCTGCCGGCGGTCGCCCATACGGTCGTGGTGATCATGGAGAATCACTCCTACGGTGAAGTGATCGGCAGCCCTCAGGCGCCGTATATCGCCGCGCTCGCCCGGGAAGGCGCGCTCTTCACCCAGTCCCGGGCGGTGTCCCATCCGAGCGAGCCGAACTATCTGGCCCTGTTCTCGGGCAGCACCCAGGGCCTCACCAGCGACAACTGCCCGGAGACGTTCGGTGCCGCGAACCTGGCTTCTGGGCTGATCGCGGCCCACCGGACTTTCCTGGGGTATGTCGAGAGCCTGCCGCCGCAGGGCGCCCTGGTCTGCTCGAGCGGCGAGTACGCCCGCAAGCACGTGCCATGGGTCGATTTCACGAACGTGCCGCCGTCGGCGACCAGGTCGTTCACCAGCTTCCCCACCGGGAACTATGGCCGGCTTCCCGACGTCTCGTTCGTCATCCCGAACCTGTGCGATGACATGCACGACTGCCCGGTGGCCACCGGGGACAGCTGGCTCAAGCGGAACCTGGGCGGCTACGTGACCTGGGCCCAGCAGAATCACAGTCTGCTCATCCTGACCTGGGACGAGAATGACGGGAGCGGCGGCAACCAGATCACGACGATCTTCGCAGGCCAGATGGTGCGCACCGGCCAGTACGCCATGCCGATCACCCACTACAGCGTGCTGCGGACCATCGAGGCGCTGTACGGGCTGCCGCCGGACGCCAGTGCCGCGACAGCGGCCGTGATCCGCGGGGTGTGGCGATAGCCCTCCCCGGGCGTCGCCCGTAACCCAGCCCCGGGCATAGGGCCAAGCCACCCCGGGCGTCGCCCGTAACCCAGCCCCCGGGCATAGGGCCAAGCCACCCCGGGCACAGCCCGGCCAAGCCACCCCGGGCACAGCCCGGCAATCCAACACTGAGCGGGTAGTCCGGTAAACAGTGGACGATGTATCATTTCTGTGATGACCCTCATGCGTAGAGTGACGATTGGGGGTTTTCGGTGTCCTCATCGTGTTCCCGCCTGCTGCCGGCCGCGCTGCTGGCCGGGACCGCGCTGACGCTCGCCGCCTGCAGTGCGCCGATGGCGCCGGGCGCCTCGCCCGACCGGGGCGGACCCTGTGCGCGGCATGGCTCCGCGATCGCCACGAAGTGCGGCTCCGCGTCATCGTCAGCGACCGGGGTACCGCAGTTCAGGCACATCGTGATCGCGGCCTTCGACGGCAAGTCCTACAGCCAGGTGATCGGTAACTCGTCGGCCCCCTTCTTCAGCAGCCTGGCCACCGGGGGTGCGGACTTCACCCAGTCCTTCGCGGAGGCCAGCCCGGGCCAGCCGAACTACCTCGCGCTGTTCTCCGGCAGCACTCAGGGCGTCACCACCGACTCCTGCCCGCACACGTTCACCGGCCCGAACCTGGGCGCTGACCTCATCGCGGCCGGGCACACCTTCACCGGGTATGCGGAAGGTCTGCCAGCGGCCGGATCCGCGGTGTGCACCAGCGGGAACTACGCCCGCCAGCATGCCCCCTGGACCGACTTCCCGTCGGTGCCGGCCTCGGCCAGCCAGCCGTTCACCGCGTTCCCCTCGAGCAGCGGTTTCACCGCGCTGCCGGCGGTGTCCCTGGTCATCCCGAACGTCTGCCACAGCATGACAACCTGCTCGGTTGGCTCAGGCAACGGATGGCTGCAGAACCGCCTGGGTGCCTACGCGAACTGGGCGGCCGGCCATGACAGCCTGCTCATTGTGACCTTCGGCGGGAACGACGGCAGCGCGGGCAACCAGATTCCGACCATCGTCTACGGCGCCGACGTGCGGCCGGGGAAGTACAGCGAGCACGTCAACCACTACAACCTGCTGCGCACCATCGAGGAGGCCTACGGGCTGCCGTTCGACGGCGCGGCGGCCAGTACGGCGCCGATCACCGACATCTGGACCGGAGCCTCGTCCTCGCCGAGCCCATCGATCTCCCCGTCCAGCTCGGTCTCGCCGTCCAGCTCGGTCTCGCCGTCCAGCTCGGTCTCGCCGTCCGCGTCCGGCGCCATGCCCACGTTCAAGCACATTGTGCTCGTGATCTTCGAGAACCGCGGCTACGGCGAGGTGATCGGCAACTCGTCGGCGCCCTACATCAACCAGTTGGCCGTCAGCGGTGCGAACTTCACCGACTTCGTGGCGGTAACCCACCCGAGCCAGCCGAACTACCTCGCGCTGTTCTCCGGCAGCAGCCAGGGAACGACCGATGACAGCTGCCCGCACACGTTCACCACCCCGAACCTGGCCCAGGGCCTGATCGCGGCGGGCAAGACCTTCACGGGCTACGTCGATGCCCTGCCCGCCGCCGGGGCCACGGTCTGCACCAGCGGGAACTACGCCCGCAAGCATGTCCCGTGGGTCAACTTCAGCAACGTGCCCACCTCGGTCACCAGGTCGTTCACCAGCTTCCCGCAGACCGCTTCGGCCAGCTTCAGCGCCCTCCCGGACGTCTCCTTCGTGGTCCCGGACCTGTGCAATGACATGCACAACTGCTCGGTCGCCGTGGGGGACACCTGGCTGAGCGCCCACATGAGCGCGTACGCCACCTGGGCCAAGGCCAATGACAGCCTGCTGATCGTGACGTTCGACGAGAACGACGGGGTGGCGGGCAACATCGTCCCGACCGTCTTCGTCGGTGCCCATGTGAGGCCCGGGAACTACAGCGAGCACGTCACCCACTACAGCACGCTGCGCGCCATCGAGGCCGAGTACGGCCTGCCCTACGACGGCGCCGCCGCCAGCGCCGCGGCCATCACCGGGGTCTGGACCAGCGGAAGCTGAGCCCGGCTCGCCGGAGCGCCGGGGAGGCCCGGATCATGGGGGAGGTGGATATACGACGGCACTCGCCAGCCGCTGACCTCATCTTCAGTGGAGGGCCGGTCTACACGGCCGGCGCGGCCAGGCGGAGCATGGCTGCGGCGGCGCGGGACACCCCCGGTGACGGCCCGCCGGCCGACGCGGTGGCGGTGCGTGGCGGCAGGATCGTGGCGGTCGGCGGGGCGCGCGAGATCCAGGATCTGGCCGGCCCCCGAACCGAGATGGTGGACCTACGAGGCCGGGCGCTGCTGCCCGGGTTTCAGGATGCGCACGTGCACCCGGCGTTCGCCGGGGTGACCATGCTCCGCTGCGACCTCACCGATGCCGCCAGCCTCGATGACGCGCTCGCGCTGATCGCCGGCTACGCCCGCGCGCACCCGGACCGGGAGTGGATCTCGGGCAGCGGCTGGCGGATGGAGTGGTTCGCCGGCGGAACGCCGCCTTATGACCTGCTTGACACCGCGGCCGGCGGCCGGGCTGTCTACCTCACCAACCGGGACGGCCACGGCGCCTGGGTCAGCTCCCGCGCCCTCGTCCTGGCTGGCCTGGATGCCGCTAGCCCGGATCCGGCGGACGGCCGCATCGAGCGCACCCCTGACGGCCGGCCGCAGGGCACGCTGCATGAGGGCGCCGCCACCCTGGTGGGCCGGCTGGTGCCAGCCCCCACCCTCGATGAGCGGCTGGCCGGGCTGCTGCTGGCCCAGCGGCACCTGCACTCACTCGGCATCACGGCCTGGCAGGACGCGATCATCGGCGACTACCTGGGGCACGCCGACCCGCTGCCGGTCTACCTGGCCGCGGCGGCGGCCGGGCAGCTCACCGCGCGGGTGGAAGGCGCGCTCTGGTGGGACCGGGGGCGCGGCGGTGACCAGCTCGCGGACCTGCTCGGCCGCCGGGAACGGGTCCGCCGTGAGCTGGATGGGCCAGGGCAGGCGGGCAGGTTCCGCGCGAACACCGTGAAGATCATGCAGGACGGGGTGGCCGAGAACTTCACCGCCGGCATGATCGACGACTACCTGGACGGGTGCGGCGGCCAGACCGGCAACCGCGGCCTGTCCTACGTGGACCCGCGGGAACTGCGCGAGCACGTCAGCCGCCTCGACGCGGCCGGGTTCGGCGTGCACTTCCACGCGATCGGTGACCGGGCCGTGCGGGAGGCGCTGGACGCGGTAGCCGCCGCGCGGGCCGCGAACGGCCCGACCGCGGGCCGGCATCACATCGCGCACCTGCAGGTGGTGCACGGTGCCGACATTCCGCGCTTCCGCGAACTGGGCGTGACCGCGAACATCCAGGCCCTCTGGGCCGCGCACGAGCCGCAGATGGACGAGCTGACCATCCCGTTCCTCGGCCCGCAGCGGGCCCAGCGCCAGTACCCGTTCGGTGACCTGCTGCGCTCGGGAGCGCGGCTGGCCGCGGGTAGCGACTGGGCGGTGACCAGCGCCAACCCGCTCTGGGGGATCCATACCGCGGTCACCAGGACATTGCCCCCAGCCGCAGCCGGGCCGGGGACTGAGCCTCCCGGCGACGGCGAGCCGGGAGCGGAGCCGTTGCTGCCCGGCCAGGCGCTCAGCCTGGGCGCGGCGCTGGCCGCCTACACCGCGGGGTCGGCGTACGTGAACAACCTGGATCAGGCCGGCGCTGTCGAGCCGGGCCGGCTCGCGGACCTCGTCGTGCTCGACCGGGACCCGTTCGCCGGGCCGGCCAAGGAGATTGGTTTCACCGCGGTCCTGCTCAGCTACGTCGAAGGCGAGCGCGTCTACGCCGCGCCGACCACGTAGCCGACCGGCGCGGCGTAATCTTGTAATTATGGAGCAGACCACACCGGATCAGGCACCACTGGGCGGCACACCACTGGGCCGGGTCCCGCTGGGCCGCGGTGGGCCGCTGGTGTCCAGGGCCGGGCTCGGCCTGATGGGCATGTCCGGGATCTACGGCGAGGCGGACGACGCGGAGAGCATCGCCACCATCCGCGCGGCCCTGGACGCGGGGATCACCCTGCTGGACACGGGCGACTTCTACGGCATGGGCCATAACGAACTGCTGCTGCGCGACGCACTGCGCGGCGTGCCCCGCGACAGCGTGTTCATCCAGGTCAAATTCGGCGCCCAGCGGGACCCGCAGGGTGCTTTCGTCGGGTTCGACGCCAGCCCGGCGGCGGTGAAGAACTTCCTGTCCTACTCGCTGCGGCGGCTCGGCACCGACTACATCGACCTCTACCAGCCAGCCCGGCTGGATCCGCAGGTGCCGATCGAGGACACCGTCGGCGCGGTCGCGGAGATGATCGGCGCAGGGTTTGTTCGTTGTGTCGGATTGTCTGAGGTGGGGGCGGAGACGATCCGCCGCGCGCATGCGGTCCACCCGATCAGCGCGCTGCAAATCGAGTACTCGCTGATGAGCCGGGGCATCGAAGCCGAGATCCTGCCGGTGGTGCGTGAGCTGGGCATCGGCGTGACGGCTTACGGCATCCTGTCCCGTGGCCTGCTGAGTCCCGAGACGGCCCGGCTGGCGCCGGGTGACCCGAGGGCCCGGTTCCCCCGGTTCCACGACGGGAACCTGGAGCGCAACCTCGGCCTGCTCGGCGCGCTGGAGAAGCTGGCGCGGGAGCGGGGGGTCACCACCGCGCAGCTCGCCATCGCCTGGGTCGCCGCCCAGGGCAGCGACATCGTCCCGTTGATCGGCACCAAGCGGCGGACCCGGCTGGCCGAGGCGCTCGCGGCCTTCGACCTGGACCTCACCCCGGCTGAGCTAGCGGCCATCGAGGCCGCCGTCCCCGCGGACGGCGTCGCCGGCGATCGCTACGACTCGCATTCCATGGCAACCCTGGACAGCGAGCGCCCGGCCCGTCCATGACCTGGAACTCTGCTGACCCGGCGGACCCCCGGGCATAACCCCCCCATGATCACGCTCTGCTGACCCGGGGGGCCACCCCCGGACCCCCGGGCATAACGCCCCAATGATCACGCTCTGCTGACCCGGGGGACCACGCCCGGACTCCCGGGCATAACCTCCCATGATCACGGAGTGTTTCTGGGTCTATGTGTCCGGAATACTCCGTGATCATGGGAGGTCAGCCGCCTCGGTAGGAGGCCGCTAGGGCGCGGAGGCTCGTGTGGGCGCTGTCCATGGCGCCGGTGGCAGGCAGGTAGCGCTTGGGCATCTTGGCCACGCTCGTGTAGTTCGGGTCGCAGACGTTCGCCAGCGGCGATTCGATGGCCTGGGTGACGAGCTGGTAGGCGTCCAGCACATCGAGCCCGTAGTCCGCGGCGATCCACTGCACCATGTCGTGCTGCGCGATGCGGAAGGCGTCCTCCAGGGGGCGGGCCGAGCCGGCCGACATGATGTGCGTGTCCGACTCCAGCCGGGGCCACGCGCACGGCCTGCCCTTGATCAGGTCCACCGCGAGGACGGTGTTCATCGCTGTCTCCACGGCGACGCCGCAGGTCTCGCCCTCGCCCTGGCGGGCATGGCCGTCGCCCAGCGAGAAGAGCGCGCCCTCGACATTGATCCCCAGGTAGCAGGTGACCCCGGCGCGCATCTCCGGCGTGTCCATGTTGCCGCCGAACGCGTCGGGCACCAGGGCGCTGCGCACCTCCAGATTGGCGGGCGCGACACCCACCGTGCCGTGCATCGGGTTCAGCGGCAGGTCCACGGTGAAATCGCCCCGGCGTGCGGTGAACCGGCAGGTGCCCTGCGCCCGGTCAAATTGCCAGAGCCACACGATCTCCGGCAGCGGGTCATGCAGCAGCGCCGTGGCGTGGGTGGCGCTCAGAGCGCCGAACAGCGGGACTGTCGTGGACGCGCCCCAGTCCCTGGCCGGCTCGATGGAGACGAAATGGACGGCCAGGGTGTCACCCGGCTCCGCGCCTTCGATGTAGAACGGGCCGGTCTGCGGATTGAGGTAGGGAAACTCGCAGACCTCCGAGACCAGGTCGGTCTCGCTGCGCACCCGGCCGGCGAAACAGTCCTCGGTGAACACCTCCAGCACCGCCGGAGTCCGGATCCGGGCCACCGGGGGAGCCCCGCCGAACGTCCAGGCGTACTGGCTGGGCGTCGGCCGGAAGTTGATGATCTCCGGCGCGCTCATGTTTCGTACTCCTCCAGTGGGTCCAGGTGCACGAGCCCGACCTCGACGACTCGCCGTGGATCCGTCTGGTACAGGTAGATCAGGTAGATGACGCCCAGGATCATGAACCCGGCCACGCCCGGACCCATGTAGGAGTACGGGGGCGCCAGCGGGGCCACGAACGAGAACGCCTTGATGCCGGCGGCGGTAAGCCAGGCCGGGATGAAGGTGACGATGCCCAGCACCGGGATGATCAGGTGCAGTACCGGGTTGAACCGGCCGCGCTGCCGGGCGAAGTAGCCGATGCAGGCCGCGTTCATCAGGATGTAGATCGCGGCGAGGACGATGACGAGGGCCGTGGCGACCATGACGAAGGCGGTGACCGGGTCGTAGCCGAGGCCCAGGCCGAGGGTCACGGCGACCGTCACGAGGAACCCGACGCCGATGGCCACGGCCGGGGAGCGGTGTTTCGGGTGCACTTGCGCCAGGAAGCGCGGGAACGCGCCGATCCGGCCCATCGCGTAGGCGGTGCGGCTGGAGACGTTCACGCCGGCGTTCGCGTTGGCGATGGTGGAGTTGACGATGGCCAGGAACACGAAGAACCAGAAGAGCCCGTAGAGCGAGCGGGCCAGGCCTTCCCAGGACGCTGCCCCCGTGCCGGTGGTGAAACTGCCGAACCTGGATGGCCCGTACGCCACGTCAACGGCGTAGGTGGTGAACACGTAGAGCGCGCCGATGAGCAGGGTGGCCAGCATCACGGCCCGCGGGATGGTGCGCTTGGGGTTCTTGGTCTCCTCGGCGAGCGGCGCGGCCCCCTCGAACCCGCCGAAGGCGAGGATCGTGTACACCGATCCGCCGATCACTCCTGAGATGCCGCGGAATCCGCTCGGCGTGTACTTGGTGCTGAAGACGCTGAGGGTGTTGTGGCTTCCCGCATGCACCAGCAGGAAGATCGCGAGCACCAGGAAGACCCCGATTTCGAACAGGCCCAGGACGGTCCCCAGCCGCGCCGAGGTGCGGACACCGTAAAAGCCGGCCGCGAGCACGATAAGGGCGCCGAGGAGCGCCCACGGCCACCACAGGCTCGCCGGGTAGCCATGGAACTCGGCGTTGAGGGTGGCGGCGGTGGTGAAGCCGAGCTGCAGCAGCACCAGCGGCGGGATGAGGAACCCGACCAGCACGTATCCCCAGGCCACCAGGAAGCCGACGGACGGGTGCAGGCCACGGGCGGCGTAGGTCGCCAGCGACCCCGCGGCCGGCATCTCCCGGGCCAGCAAGCCGATGCTGGACGCGCAGAAGAGGCACGCGATCAAGGCGAAGATCACGGCCAGCGGCAGGGATCCGCCGGCGAACGCGACGCCGGCCGGGATCGACGCGGCGATGGCGGCGCCCGGCGCCATATCGGTGATGCTCTGGAAGAGGACCTCGCGCAGCCCGATCGCGTTACGGCGAAGTCCTGGCGCCGCTCCCGCGGCCGTTGTTTTTGCCGCCATGGCCGCCTCCGCTGTCTGGGCATCGCTTCTGCCGGGATGGTCTCACGGCCGGCATCGGCCATGGCAGGCCCAAGATTCCAGCGCGGCAGCGGGCGGCGGAAGCGGGCGCGGATCAGCCTGGGTTCCGGTGACCGTTCTGGCTGAACTCATTGGGGTCACGCTGGCGGGGCAGCGAGACCTGGCCGGTCACGTCGCCGGCCAGCCGGACGCGGTCCCCGTCAGCCAGGCGCGCCTCTGTTCCCGGCAGCACCCGGTCGCCGTTGACGAAGGTTCCGTTGGTCGACCGCTCATCCCGGATCGTCGCGTTGCCTGAGTCACTGACGGTAACAGTCGCGTGACGCCGTGACACATTGTCGTAGTCCGCGAAGGCCGCCGCGACGAGGGACTCTTCCGGGTCCCGGCCGAGCACGAGCGAGGTTCCGGCCGGGATCTCGACATTGCCGGTCGGGAACGACAGCCGGAGCACGACCGGCGAGATGACCCCCGACGGCGGCTGCGGCAAAGGCTGCCCGCACACCAGGCAGAACAGCGACGAAGGCTCGCGCAGCACCGATCCGCAGTGCGGGCATGCCGAGAGGCGCGGCACCGGTGCCGCACCGTCGCGCCGCAGGTACTCCTGCATGACCGTCGGCGGGGTGTCCGGCTCGTTCACCGGGCGATCCCTGGGCAGGTTCGCACCGCAGGTGAAGCAGATCAGATCATCCTGCTGGACCGCAGCGGTACAGGCAGGGCAGGTCAGCGTCGCCATGTCGTCCTCCGGGACGGCGGCAGGGAATGTTCACTGAGCCTAACGCGCGCGCCGCGCCCTGGGTGCCCAAGGCGGCGGGCCAGTAGCATCGAAAGGTGGTCAGTTACCAGCTCAGCGAGGAGCAGGAAGCCCTCCGTCAGACGGTCGGCGATTTCGCCCGCGCGGTAGTGGCCCCCGTGATCAGCGGTTACTACGAGCGGGCTGAGTTCCCCTACGACATCGTCGCCCGGATGGCGGACCTCGGCCTGTTCGGGCTTCCGTTCCCTGAGGAGTTCGGCGGGATGGGTGGGGATCACTTCGCGCTGTGCGTGGCCCTGGAGGAACTGGCCAGGGTTGATTCCTCGGTGGCCATCACCCTGGAGGCGGCGGTCGCCCTGGGCGCCATGCCGATCTACCGGTTCGGCTCGGCCGAGCAGCGCGGCCGCTGGCTGCCCGATCTGTGCGCCGGGAACCGGCTGGCGGCGTTCGGGCTGACTGAACCAGGCGGAGGGTCCGATATTCCCGGCGGGATGCGGACGACCGCGCGACTGGTGGACGGGGACTGGGTGATCGACGGCAGCAAGTCCCTCATTACCAACGCCGGCACATCGATCACGTCTGTCGTTACTGTCCTCGCGATCACTGACCGCAGGCCGGACGGGCGCCCGGAGATCTCCTCCATCGTCGTCCCGGCCGGAACCGCCGGGTTCACCGTCGGGCAGGATTACTCCAAGGTCGGCTGGTGTGCCTCGGACACCAGGGAACTGGCCTTCGCGTCCTGCCAGGTACCCGCGGATCATCTGCTGGGTGAGCGCGGCCGCGGGTACGCCCAGTTCCTGCAGATCCTGGACGAGGGCCGGATCGCCATTGCCGCGCTGGCCGTGGGGCTCGCCCAAGGCTGCGTGGACGAGTGCCTGCGGTATGTCGGCGAGCGGGCCGCATTCGGTCATCGGCTGGGGCATTACCAGGCCATCCAGTTCAAGCTGGCCGACATGGCGGCACGGGCGCAGGCCGCCAGGCTGGCGTGGTACGACGCCGCCGCCCGGCTCGCGGCGGGGGACCCGGTCAAGAAGGCCGCCGCCATCGCCAAGCTGACGGCCTCGAACGCCGCCATGGACAATGCCAGGGAGGCCACGCAGATCTTCGGTGGATACGGCTTCATGAACGAGTTCCCGGTGGGCCGCTTCTACCGCGACGCGAAGGTCCTGGAGATCGGCGAGGGCACCTCCGAGGTGCAGCGCATGATCATAGCCCGGGAGCTCGGCCTGGCTGAGGAGAGCTGACCAGCCCGTCAGTGGAAGATCATTTGCGCTACGTCGAGTGGCGGGTTGAGCAGGTTGAATGAGGACATCAGGGAGGCGACCCGCTGTATGTTGCTCGCCTTCACCGACGTCGGGTATTGCCCGAGCGTGACCAGGGACGCGGTCTGGGTTCCCATGTGCTCGTCGCTGGCCAGCACCGCCTGCACCTGGGCGGCCTGGGAGGCCTGACTCTGTGCCTCCAGCAGCGCGGAGCGGAATGCCAGCACGGTGCTGCGGTACTTATGGGCGAAGGAGCCGAGGGCGAAGTAACCAGACAGCGGCAAGCTCGCGGTCTGGCCGCTGCAGGAATCGATCACCTCACTGGCCCCGAGTTGAATCTCCGCCTGGTAGATAGCAGGCTCGCTGGCGAGAATGGCGTCCACCTGGTGATTTTGGAGCGCAGTGACAAGCTGGCCGGTAGGCAGCGCCTTCCAGCCCACGTTTGCTACGTTCACCCCGTCGTTGGTCAGTACCGACTGGGTGGCGAGCGTTTCCTCGCTGTAAGGCAGCCTGGTGCTGAACGGTATCCCCTGCGGCTCGGGCGTGCCGATCGTCTTGCCCTGGAGTTGCTGCGGCTTGGTGATCCCCGAGCCCGGCAGCGTGAGCACCTCCATGACGCTGGGCGCCGCGTCGTAGGCATCCGCCACGATGGTGAAGCCCCGGCGGGCGCCGGTGTCCTGGGCGAAGAAGAAGTCGGCATAGTCGCCGATGGCTATATCGGCGCTGCCGCTGGCCAGCGCCGAGATCTCGTTCGCCGCGGAACTGTAGGTCTGGATGTGGACGGTGAGGCCGGCCTTGGCGAATAGGCCGTTGCGGATCGCCATGTACAGCGGGGCGTCATCCACCCCGGGCTGGGCGGCCACGGTGATCGATGACCGGGTGAGCCCCGACGAGCCGGCCCCGGTGCCGGTCGCCTGGCAGCCGGCCGCCACCATGATCAGCGCTGCTGCGGCGATCCCCGCCGAGGCCACCCGTGAGCGGCGGGAAGGCTCCCGGCGAGACACGATCTTGGCACCAGCCGGACCTGACCTCATGGCTCTCCTCGGGGGAAACAGATGCACGCGGCGAACACGGCTCCGACAGTTCGGACAGTTCGGACAGAACGGAGCACAACCATCGCGCCAGAGAGTAGCGTACTGTCGTCGGGCTATACGGAAAACGTCATGTTAGATCGGCTTTCTAGCGTGATGAAGGTATTGATGCTTGTTGCGCGGCTAAGAGGTTAAGATCAACCCTTGACCGCGCCCCGCGCGGGGGCTCGCAGAATCGTCACCCGGGAAGGGGTGCGTCATGTCAGTTCCGCCGCAAGTCCTGCGGGCCTGCGGGGCCGCCGTGGTCGCCAGGTGAGAGGTACAGAGGCTGTGCGGTCACGCAGCAACAAGAAGACACGCCGCGCACCACTGGCGGCCGGCAACGGCTCGTCGCCCCAGGCGACCACGGGAGCGGTGCCGGAGTCCCGGATGTCCGGGCCGATGAACGGCCGGGCTAGCGCGGGTGATCCGGACGACGGCCATCAGGCCAGCGCCAGGCACGGTGGAGCAGGCTCGCGCCGCGGGCTGAAGAACTGGCGAGTGCGCTCGCGCCTTGTCCTGCTCATCGCCATCCCCACGCTGACCGCCGTGGTCCTGGGCGGCACCCGCATCCTGTCGTCAGCGCAGAGCTACCTCGCGGACCAGCGGGTTGAGCAGCTCGCCGAACTGAGTAACAACACAACGGCGCTCGCCCAGGGGCTTGAGAACGAACGGGACCAGACGGCCTACTTCATCGGGCTTGGCACGAGGGGCGGCCGCGCTGCCGCCCTGACGCCGAGCGCCCGGTCTAAGGCCACGGCGGGGCTCGCCGTGGTCAGGCAGCAAGAGGCCACGACCGACCAGTCGGCCGCCAAGGTCACCAGCGAGCTCAAGCAGATCGGTGGTTCCTTCTCCACCCAGGCTCAGCAGGAGGCGGCCACCGCGCTGACCGTCCTGCAGGCGCTGCCCGCGCTGCGCCAGGCGGCCATCACCACCCAGCTGCCGCCGCTGGTCGTCGTGCAGAAGTACACGCAGCTCATCCAGGACCTCCAGGCTCTGGAGGCTGAGACCTCGCAGGGATCCAGCGATGCGGCGCTGTCCCAGACAGTCCGCGTGCTAGGCCTCGTGTCCACCATGAAGGAAGAGGCCTCCGAGCAGCGCGCCATCCTCACTGGCGCGCTGCTGCAGGGCCAGCTGACCTCGGGTGAGCTGGCCGCGCTGAATGCCGCCCTCGCGGACCAGCAGAGCAACTTGCAGGCGTTCAACACGTCCTCGACCGTCGCCCAGCGTCAGCTCTGGAATAACAGCGTGTCCTCGTCGTTCGTCTACCTGGCGAGTTCCGAGGAGCTGCAGGCGATTTCGACGGCTCAGGCCAACGGCAACTCGCTGGCGAACGACACGACGAGCGCGGACGACTGGTACGGCGCCATGTCGAACACCATCAACTTCCAGATGGGCTCCGTGGAGCGGACCCTCGCGACGGAGGTGAACACGCGCGCCGCCGCGCTGCGTAGCTCGGCGCTCCTCGCGTCCATTACGGTCGGCCTCGCGGTCCTGCTCGTGCTGGCCCTGGCCTTGGCGCTGACCGTGATCGTGGGCCGGTCCATGGTCCGGCCGCTGCGGCGGCTGCGCGCAGGCGCCCTGGAAGTGGCCGGTGTCCGGCTGCCTGACATGGTGCGCCGGATGAGCGAGACCGACGGTGCGGGAGTCCCGCTCGAGGTTGAGCCGATCGATGTGGACTCCTCCGACGAGATCGGTGAGGTCGCCCGCGCCTTCGACCAGGTCCACCGGGAGGCCCTCCGGCTCGCGGCCAACGAGGCGGCCCTCCGCGGGAACGTCAACGCCATGTTCGTGAACCTTTCCCGCCGCAGCCAGTCCCTGGTCGAACGGCAGATCCGGCTGATCGACGACCTTGAGCAAGGTGAGCAGGACGCGGAGCGCCTGTCCAACCTGTTCCAGATGGACCACCTCGCCACTCGCATGCGCCGCAACTCCGAGAACCTGCTGGTCCTCGCGGGCCACGACGCGTCCCGGCGGTGGAACCAGCCGGTCGCGCTGGTCGACGTACTCCGCGCGGCGATCTCCGAGATTGAGCAGTATGAGCGGGTCTCGCTGAATGTGCAGCCGGGTATCGCCGTCCGCGGGCCGGCCGTGAACGACGTCGTGCACCTGATCGCCGAGCTCGCGGAGAACGCCACATCCTTCTCCTCGGCGGAAACGCCGGTCGCCGTCTCCGGGCACCTGCTGAACAGCGGGGGAGTGCTGCTCGACATCTCCGACCAGGGTGTCGGCATGGGGGCCGAGGAGATGGCCCACGCCAACTGGCGGCTGGACAATCCCCCGGTGGTCGATGTCGCGGTCTCCAGGCGGATGGGACTCTTCGTGGTCGCGCGCCTGGCGGCCAGGCACGGAATCAGGGTGCGGCTGCGCCCGGCACCGACCGGCGGGCTGACCGCTCTGGTATGGCTGCCGGATGAGGTGGTCACCCACGAGACGATCGGATCGTCCCCGGGAGCCCGCCGTTTCGAGCGGAACAATCCAGGTTCTGTCGAGCTTCCGCCCACCGTGGGCCCCTTCGCCACGGAGTGGCCGGCCGGTGACCGGACCGCGGCTGAGCAAGCGGTCACCGCCGCGCGAGCGCCGCGGTTCACCCCGCTGCGCACCGAGAACGGCGACGGCGCAGCCTATCCCCAGGTGAACGCCTCCTGGGAGAACAGCCCCCAGACCGGCCCGATCCCGTCGGTCCCTGGCACCGGGCCGCTGCCCGCGTACGGCGCGCCGGTCAACGGCGGCGTGGACGAGCAGGTCCGGCCGGCCCGCCGGGCGGACGGCCCGCCTAGCCGGGCGGACGGCCCACCCAGCGCTCCGGACAGGTCATACAGCGCTGAGGCGAACCTGCCCAGGCGCGAAGTCGTGGTGCCTCCGGCCGCTGAGCCTGGCCAGGGCAACCGCCTGCCCATCTTCGAGTCGGTGGAATCGGACTGGTTCCGCCGGGGCAAGCACAGCGCGGAGGGCACCGGCCAGGTGGAAAGCGTGCCCGGCTGGAGTTCCGCAGGGGACGAGGGCTGGCGGGCGGCGGAAGCCGTGCACACGCCGACCTCTGGCGGCGTTACCCTCTCCGGGTTGCCGAAGCGGGTTCCGAAGGCCAATCTTGTACCTGGGACGGCTGGAGCTGGAGCCGGCGCTGGGGCTGAGACGTCATCCTCGGCGTCCTCGCCGCCCTCAGCCCGGTCCGCCTCGATCACCAGAGACCGGTTCGCCAGCTTCCAGCGCGGCGTCCGGGAAGGACGTGCCGCTCTTCGTAGCGACGATGACTCCGGCGGTGAAGAAGACGGTGTTTGATGAGGCATGGGGCGGCGGTGCCGCCGATGTCATCGCTAGGGTCATGCTGAAGCCGCCGAGAAAGGAGTGTTCGTGAGCCCGCTAACCCGTCCGGTCCAGGATCTGAACTGGCTGATCACGAACTTCGTCGAACGGGTCCCATCTGTCGCGCACGCGATAGTCGTCTCGTCGGACGGGCTACCGCTGGCGTTCTCGAACGGCTTCCCGGCCGACCGCGTGGATCAACTTGCCGCCGTCACCTCGGGGCTGACCAGCCTGACACAGGGTGCGGCAAGGGTGTTCGAGGGTGGTCCTGTCACCCAGACTGTTGTTGAGATGGAGCGTGGGCTCCTGCTGGTGATGGCGATCAGCGACGGGTCTAGCCTTGCGGTGCTCGCGTCCGCCGATTGCGATATGGGCCTGGTGGCCTACGAGATGGCGTTGCTCGTCGAGCGGGTTGGGCGAGCTTTGACCCCGGACATGCGTGGTGGGTTTCGGTCGAAGGATGGCAGATAGTGACAGGAGAAACCGGTGTCCGGGCCAGGCCGGGATGACTGGTCCGCGGCCGGAGGTAGACGTCCGGCCGGCGGTGGCAACAGCAGGCGCCCTCGGGGCGCGGATGGTGCCGGGAGCGGGCTAGTCCGGCCATATGCGGTAACCGGAGGCAGGACAAAGCCCCGGTATCAGCTCCAGATCGAGGCGATGGTGGCAGCCTCTCACTATGAGGCTCGCGACCTTTCGACTCTTAGTCCGGAGTGCCAGGCCATTCTGGGTTTCTGTCGTGACTGGCGTTCGGTGGCGGAGATATCTGCCGTGCTCAGGATGCCTTTGGGCGTGGCGCGTGTGCTAATCGCTGATATGGCGGTGGAGGGGCTGGTCAGGGTGCATCAGATCGACCACGCGCACGGCCGTCCGGATCTTAACCTGCTCGAAAGGGTGCTCAGTGGACTTCGCAAGCTCTAGGCCCGCGCCTGGCAACGCGGGGGAGACCGCCATGACGTCGGTCAAGATCGTGGTTGCCGGCGGTTTTGGTGTGGGCAAGACCACTTTCGTGGGGTCGGTGTCGGAGATTACCCCGCTCACCACCGAGGCTGTCATGACATCTGCCAGCGCCGGTGTCGATGACCTGTCGCACGTGCCGGACAAGACCACAACCACGGTCGCCATGGACTTCGGCCGGGTGACCCTGGACGCGGGCCTGATCCTCTACCTGTTCGGCACGCCGGGTCAGCATCGTTTCTGGTTCATGTGGGATGACCTCATCCAGGGTGCGATCGGGGCTGTCGTCCTGGTGGACACCAGGCGGCTGGCCGACTCGTTCCCTGCCGTCGACTACTTCGAGACGGCTGGCCTGCCCTTCATCGTCGCGGTCAATGGCTTCCACGGCGAGTTCCCCCATGGCGTCCAGGACGTCCAGGAGGCACTGTCGGTCAGCCCGAATGTGCCTGTTGTCCAGTGCGACGCGCGAGGCAGGAAGTCCACCAAATCGACGCTCATCGCCCTGGTCGAGCACGCCATGTCCATGCAGTTGAGCACCCGGTAACGGGGGTGGGCCTGGCGGCCAGGCAGCCGTCGGCGGGCGGCGTTCTGCGGTAGTGTTCACGCGGCGCGGGGGCGGTAGCTCAGCCGGTTAGAGCAGCGGACTCATAATCCGTCGGTCGTGGGTTCGAGCCCCACCCGCCCCACCGACCGAGACGTCGGCACCCTTTCGATGGCGTTCACCTGGCACTGCGTGACCTTGCGGGGGTACCTATCGGTCAACTCGCCACAGCAGGATGCGGTTGTTCGTCACCGTGGCCGGTAGGCGTCCCGGCGGTGGGCAAACGGCCAGCACAGTGATGGCGTGCTTCCGGTCGTCGATGGAGTACAGGGCACGGTAGTCGCCGCGCCGGGTTGTCCAGACATCGTCAAAGGGTGTGCTTCCAGCGGTTTGCCCAGCCGGTACGGATTACCGACTCACCGTGCTCAGCATGGCGCACGATCTCCGCCCAGGACGGCTGGTCCTCGGCCATCGACGCCCTGCGCTGAGTGGCGGGGCACCAGTTTCGCCGCTGTGGTCGGATCATCACAGCAGGAGGGGTGCTTCCAGCGGCTTACCTGACCGATGCGGATCACCGGCCACCGGACCAGTCAAGCGCTCAGCGCGACGGTTGGCGGCCGGGGTGCGCTTTAGCCGGGTTGCGGGGCGTTGTGGATGGTGCGCTCGCGCACGTCGGGAAGGTAGCGTGCGGCGGTCGCGAAGTCCTTGTCGTCATGGAGCACAACCAGGTCGTGCTGGGCTGCGGTGGCGCAGATCAGCAGGTCCACGGCCGACAGCGCCCGGTGGGCTCCCTGCCGTAGCAGGCGGTACTGCGCGGACTCTATCCACCGCCACGCTCCCTTGGGGAGCGCCGCGTCCGGGTACAGCGCGTCGAACATTCCCGACATCTGCTCGTACTCGTCGAGGGTTCGGGCTGAGCGGCGGAACTCGACGCGCTGGGGGTGACAGGAACCGATCGCGCCCGCAGAGACGACTTCCGCCCAGGCCGCCCGCAGCGCAGGGTCCCGCAGGATCCGCCACAGGGCAGAGGAGTCGAGCAGGTACCGAATCACGCGGCCGGGTCTTTCTCAGCCGCCCGGCGATGCTCCCATCCTTCGAAATCCCACCCCGCTGCCAGCGTCGCATAGTGCTCCAGGGCCGCAATCCGGCGGTGCCGGGCGGCGAACTCCCGCAGCGCAACGTTGACCGTTTCCTTCTTCGTCTTCGCCCCGGACAGCCGCATGGCCTCGGCGAGTGCGTCCTCGTCAATGTCGATCTGGGTCAGCGCCATCAGCCGCCTCGCGTTTGTTGATGATGTATATCGCAAGTGTATGTCATCAACATTGCACGGGCGCTGCCAGCAGCCCGTATCCCAGGCTGGGCCTGATCGTCCCGGGGCCAGGCTGGATTGCGCGACCGCCCGACCTGTTGCTTCGCCCCTATCGGGGATACCGGTAGGTGGCATCTGCCCGCGGGTACCGAGCAAGGTATTGCTGTTGATATATACTCAGTGTACAATCGTATATATGAAGACGGTGATCGACCTGAACGACGAGGCGCTGGAGCTAGCGGCCAAGGAACTGGGAACTACCACGAAAAAGGACACCGTGAACGCGGCGCTGCAGTTCGTGGCCAGCAGGCGCCAGCGCATAGACCAGCTGCTCGATGACCCGTATGCCCTCGGAGTGGGCCCTGACATCGAGGACGCGGAGGTCATGAGGCAGGCTCGCCGGTGACGTTGCCGGCCGGGCCGGGCCAGCTCTACCTGATCGATACCTCCGCGCAGGCCAGGATCCGGCACCCCGCAGTACGCAACGTCATCGCAGGCCTCATCGTGGACCGTGCCGCCGCTACCTGCGTAACAGTTGACCTGGAGGCTGGTTACTCCGGTCGTGACCTAGCCGACGTCCGCCTGATTGCTGAGCGGCGCAGGAATCTCTACGTCGCACTGCCGATCACCGAGGCGATCGGCGAGCGGGCCCGGGATGTGCAGATCCGGATGGCCGCCCGCGGGCACCACCGGGCGGCCGGTGTCATCGACCTGATCACTGCAGCCGTCGCGGAGCACCACGGCGCTGTCGTCCTTCACTATGACGCCGACTTTGAGCACATTGCCGCCGTCACCGGCCAGCCTCACACCTGGGTTGCGCCGCGCGGGGGCCTCACCTGACCGTAAGCCGGGCTGATGAGCCGAAGCGTCCAGGGCAACTCATCGTGCCTACCTCTTCGCGCGTGACTCGCGCGGGCGGACCGGCAGCGGGTCCCCACCCAACCTTGGCCGACGTACAGCCTCAGGCGCCGAGCAGATCGCGGGCCGCCGCCTCGATGTGGCGGGCGTCGATTCCAGCCGCGGCCAGCAGCTCCTCGCTGGTGCCAGAACCCGGCAGGTCCCTGACACACAGATGGGTGACCCGCAGCGTCTGCGGCCCGGCATCCAGCAGGGCATCCGTCACCGCGGAGCCAAGCCCTCCTTCGGGGTGGTGGTCTTCGGCCACGACCAGACGGCCATCCGTGACGGCCACGGCAGCGGCGAGCGTTTCGGTGTCGACAGGCTTGATGGAGTAGAGGTCGATGACGCGGGCGCGGATACCGTCGCCGGCCAGGCGCTCAGCGGCGGCAAGGCAGGCGTGGAGCGTGACACCGGCGCCGATGAGGGTCACGGCATCGTCTGGGCTCGACCGCAAGAGCTTCGCCCCTCCGATGGGAAAACTCTCCCCGCTGTCGTAGAGGACGGGATACGCGCCGCGGGTGGTTCGCATGTAGCTGACGCCCGGCTGATCCGCCATGGCGTCCACGAGAGCCGCCGTGCTCGTGGCGTCACTCGGGTAGAGCACCGTCGACCCCTGCACGGCACGCATCATCGCCAGGTCTTCGAGAGCCATCTGGGATGGCCCGTCGGCGCCGATCTCGACGCCCGCATGCGAGCCGACCAGGCGGATATTCGCCTGTGAGATGGCGGCCATCCGGATGAAGTCGTAGGCGCGGGTGAAGAAGGCAGCGAACGTTGAGGCGAATGGGATGTAGTGGCGAACGCTGAGCCCGACGGCCGAGGCGACAAGCTGCTGTTCGGCGATGAACATCTCGAAGTAGCGTCCGGGATAGGTCTTGGCGAACTGGTCAGCATAAGTGGAGTTGCTGACCTCGCCGTCGAGGGCCACGACCCTGGGGCGATCAGCGCCGAGCGCGGCCAGGGTGTCGCCGTACGCTTTACGGGTCGCGACCTTCTCACCCAGGGAGTACTTCGGCGTCGATGGGCCCGGTGCGGGCGCGCCGGGGGTCGGCGTCGCTGGCGCGGTGTGCGGAGCCGCGTCGGGCAGCGGGCCGCGAACGCGCAGGCTGCGTTCCCCGCCGAGTTCCGCGATGGCGCGTGCGGCCATGTCCTCAGGGAAGGGCTTGCCGTGCCAGCCCTCGTGGTTCTCGACTTCGGAGAACCCATGCCCCTTGATGGTGCGCGCCAGCACGACTGTCGGCTGGCTGCCCGTCCCGTCGGCGGCGGTGGCCAGAGCCTCGTCGATTTCTTCGAGGTCATGACCGTTGACGGTCAGGACCCGCGCGCCGAACGCCTCGCCGCGGCGGGCGTAGGCATCGAGGTTCCACTCCAGTTCGGTCGGTCCTCGCTGGCCGAGCCGGTTGACGTCCACCATCGCGATCAGGTTGGAGAGCTGGTAATACGAGGCCTTGTCGAGGGCCTCCCAGATGGAGCCTTCGGCCATCTCGCTGTCCCCGCACAGCACCCACACCCGGTATGGGAGCCGATCGAGATACATGCCGGCCAGCGCCACCCCCACCCCGTCGGGCAGCCCTTGGCCCAGGGATCCGGTGGCGACGTCGACCCACGGCAGCGCGGGGGTGGGGTGGCCTTCCAGCCGGGAGCCGAAGCGCCGGTACCCCGCCATCAGCTCATCGTCGGACACCACCCCCACCGCCTTGTAGACGGAGTACAGAAGCGGGGAGGCGTGTCCCTTGGAGAAGATGAGGTGATCGTTGTCGTCGGCGTGCGGCGTGTCCCAGTCGTAGCGCAGGTGACGGCCGACGAGCACCGCGAGAAGGTCCGCGGCGGACATACTCGAGGTCGGATGGCCGGAGCCTGCGCTCGTGCTGGAACGAATGGAATCGACACGGAGCTGCGCGGCGAGCTCCCGAGCTACTGCGAGGTCGATTCCAGTACCGGCTTCAGATCTGCTGCTCATGTCAGGATTCTCCTGCGGGACGGCGGCGGCCATTTCAATTTCGGTGCGGTCATCTGGTGAGGCCCTTCGTGGGGAGGGTACGTGCCCGGCTGTTCATGGTTGGGCCCCCGGGTCCGCCTACCCCCGCGGTGTCGTTGTAGTCGAACCGACGCGGTCCGGCCGGCCGAAGATATGATCGACCGCCCAGCCCGGCGGCCCGTGCGGTCATGGCAGGCTTAACCTGACGTCTTTCGGCGCCTCCAGGACTGGGTGCTGCAGGTGTTGAAGTTGTAGGAGTGCCAGGACGCGACCAGGTTGTGGTCGGGGTCGGCCGGCTCGTATGAATAGGTCAAGGATGACTGCGTTGTTGCCCTTGAATGTGTTGGCGACCGAGGTCCAGAACGGGATCGCCTGTGCTGCGTCCGGCATCGGCTTCTGGCAGATCGCCTGGGCGGACGAGCAACCGGACGACGGCCCGGTGTAGGCTCCGTCGGTCCAGTGCAGGTCGAGGATGGCCACGATGCCGTTGGCGTTCAGCAGGCTGACGTAGGCCTTGATGGCGTTGATGTAGCTGGCGCCCGCGTAGGCCGGGTTTACGTAGGATTCCCGTGCCGGACACGTGCAGCTGCGGCGCTGGGCTGCTGGCGATCTCGGTGAGGGGCTGACGTGGATGCGCCCGGGAGCAGGGACACGGAACACTGCCAACCGTTTACGAGCGATATGAAACGCAGTAATTCTGCGCCTATAAGCCCGTGTCCTGAGTCGTTCCGGTGGCCGGCCGAACTTCGGGCGCACCCCGGCTTCGCGCAGCGCGGCTGCGACTTCACGATGGCCTAAGGAACTGGCTCAGGTCGTCCGCAGGACCTCGACTTCGGCGGCTAGCTGCACGGGCTGCTTGAACCAGCGATCCGGCGTGTCCTCGATAAACGCGACCATGTTCTCCCTTCCCAGGAAGCTGGCCTCGATCCTGGATACCAGTACTTCCTGTCCCGACGCCAGCCGAACGCGATCGCCTGGCCGCACGTCTGTAACGGGAGTAGTTATCCATGATTCAGTCACTACGCCATCATCCCAGCAATCAGAAGACCCCGGTCCGTATGGTGGTACCTCCGGCCCTCACCAATCCTTACCTGCAGGTTCTCTGGGCCTGACCCTGTCCGTCACGGCTGGCGGGCCTGAGTGGGTTCCGTGTGTGGGGACCCCTGCTCCAGGACCGGATAAGATCTCGCCTCGTGGCCGATCTGCTGGACATGGTATTCGTCCGGAAGTTGAAACGTCCCGTGGGAAGCGGCGTGTGGTCTGCCTATGTGCTGGGCGAAGACGCCTATGGCTAGTGGCTACATTCACCCGTGGGCTCGTTGTACCGCGGCGAGGACGGCCGGACCACCGAGCTGTGCGAGGTGGGTCAGGGTGACCGCGATGCGGGCAGACCGATCGTCCAGCTTGAAAATTGCCCCCAGCCGCCTACGCCCGCGGAGATCACTATGGCCGGGTTACCTTCCCTCCCGCCGACCAGACCGCTCGCATACGAGCTTGGCCGGAGGATGTTCCTCAAGATCGCCGCGACGCTGACAGCTGGAGCCTCGGCCGGGCTGGCCATGGGGGAGAAGGCGCTCGCGGCGCAGCGGGGGCTCGGCGCTGATCCGGGGGCGTACCTCACCACTATGCCGGGACCAGGGCGGTTTCCGCTGGTGGCGGGCGGGAATCCCGCACCGCTCGTGGTCAGCAGCAGCGATTATCCCGGCGTAATCCGGGTGGTGAATGACCTGCAGGCGGATATCAAGGCGGTCACCGGGGCTGAGCCGGCCGTGTCGGCCGATCAGATACCCGCGCAGCCCGAGATCGTGCTGATCGGCACCATCGGCAAAAGCCCTCTGATCAACGATCTGGTTTCCGCCGGAAAGCTGGACGTCACCGGGATAGCGGGAAAGTGGGAGACGTCGCTGGAGCAGGTGGTGGAGAACCCGCTGCCTGGTGTCCGCCGCGCATTCGTGATCGCCGGCAGCGATCAGCGTGGAACGATCTACGCCGCCTACGATGTCTCGAAAGGGATTGGGGTGTCCCCCTGGTACTGGTGGGACGACATTCCGCCGGGGCATGCGGACGATCTCTATGTCCTCCCCGGGCGCCACACGCAGGGCACACCGGCGGTGAAGTACCGCGGCTTCTTCATCAACGACGAGAATCCAAACCTCGGTACCTGGGCACCCGCCTTCTTCGGTTCCGGCCTGGCTCCCGGGTACCCGGGCGGGTTCAACAGCAAGTTCTACTCGAAGATCTTCGAGACCATGCTGCGGCTCAAGGCGAACTACCTGTGGCCGGCGGTCTGGGGAAGAGCGTTCGCCGAGGACGATCCGCAGAACCATGCGACGGCCAAGGCCTATGGCATCGTGATGGGGACCTCGCATGAAGCGCCGATGATGCGCGGCATCGAGGAGTGGAACCGGCACGCCGTCCCGGCCGTCCGGGACAGCAACGGGAACATCATCACGCCAGGACACGACCCTTATGGCGGCACCGGGGAGTGGAGTTTCCTACGTAACGCAGATGCGATCAAGGCGTACTGGGCGGACGGCATCCGCCGGATGGTGGGCCAGGCTTTCGAGGGCGTCGTCACCCTTGGCATGCGAGGCAATGGCGATACCAGCCTTCCGGACGGCAACGGTATCGATCTGATGGAGAACATCATCGCCAGCGAGCGGCAGATCCTGGCCAGCGTTACGGGTGCGGATCTGACCACGATTCCGCAGGTCTGGACGCTCTATAAGGAAGTCCAGCGCTACTGGGAGAAGGGCCTGCGGCCACCGGACGACGTGATGGTGGTGTTCACCGACGACAACTGGGGTAACATCCGCAAACTGCCCGACCAGAGCCTGCTGCCGCGCGGCGGCGGCTACGGGTTGTATTACCACTTCGACTATGTCGGCGGCGGCAGGAACTACAAGTGGGTGGACAGCAGCCTGATCGCCAATACGTGGGAGCAATTGCATCAGGCTGTCAGCCACGGCGTCTCGCGGCTTTGGGTAGCCAATGTCGGAGATATGAAAGGCAACGAGCTCCCGCTGCAGTTCTTCCTCGATTACGCATGGAACCCGGACCGCTGGCCCGCTGAGCGGCTTCCTGAGTGGGAGCAACAGTACGCTGCGCAGAGCTTCGGCCCAGAGCAGGCGCTGGCCATAGCGGGCGTTCTGCATACGTACGGCAAGCTTCAGTCGCGCCGCAAGCCGGAATTGCTGAACCGGCAGATCAGTCTCGATCCTACCAAGGACCTCGCCACGGACCCGTCCGCGGTTATCTACAATGATCAGGCCAGCCCATTCAGCATGACCGACTACCAGGAAATGGACAGGGTCACCGCCGAATGGCAGCATCTGGCCGGCCAGGCTGAGCGGATCGGCCGGTCACTTCCGGCCGCCTACCAGGACGCCTACTACGAGATAGTGCTGTATGAGGTGAAGGCGACTGCCAACCTGTACGCGCTGCGCAACGCGGAATTCACGAACATCCTCTATGCGACGCAAGGGCGCTCGGCAACCAATTATCTCGCTGCCACCGCCGAGGCCAGGTTCGCCGACGACCTGGCGATGATGGACTATTACGACACTTCAATCGCTGACGGCAAATGGCATAATTTCGAACTCCAGCCGCATATCGACTACGGAGACGTGGCGAGGTATGGGCCGAACGCGCCATGGCAAGAACCCGAACTGAATAATGTGGCCATCCCTGACGTCATCTTCCCCGCCGTGCAGCGGATACAACTGCCGGCCGAGGCGGAACTCGGCGTCGCCATCGACGGATCCAGCAGCTGGTGGCCAGGCGAGCAAACCCCGGCAGTTCTGCCCGTATTCAGTCCTTATCAGGTTCAGCCCGCGCAGTACATCGATGTCTTCAACCGTGGCCAGGTCCCCTTTGAGTATGCGGTCCGGCCAGGTGTCTCATGGGTGCACGCCACGCCCGCCCAGGGCCGCATCCAGGCGCAGGCGCGTGTCACCGTGCGCGTCGACTGGGCCCGCACCCCCAGGGGAAGAAGCCAGGTGCCTATCACGATCTCCGGACCCGGCGGTCGCAGCGTGGTAGTTCAGGCACCGATCGATAACCCTGACGTGCCGCGGTCGCAGCTGGCCGGTTGTGTCGAGGCCAATGGCTATGTCTCGGTGGAGGCGGACCATTTCACGAGGGCGGTCGATTCCGGGACGATGTCGTGGCTGCGGATAGCGGACATCGGCCAGACCGGTGCTGGCATGACGTCCTCCCCGGCCAAGGCCGCCAGCCAGGTTCCGGGCGGCGCCAGTCCGCGCCTGGAGTACACGATGAGCTTGTTCACCACGGGCGAGGTGACCGTCTGGGCGTACCTCTCACCGAGAAACAACGTCCTCCCGGCCGACGGGCTAAAGTATGCCGTCTCCATCGACGGCGACACGCCACAGATCGTGAATATCACGACGGCAACTGGGGCTGACGACACGGCGATGAACCGGCAATGGGAAAGAAATACCTCCGATAACGTCAACCGCACCGCAACGACACATGTCATCGCCGCATCAGGGGTGCACGTCCTGAAGTTCTGGATGGTCGACCCGACAGTGGTGCTGCAAAAGCTAGTCGTCGATACCGGTGGCCTGAAGCCAAGCTATTTGGGGCCACCGGAAAGCATGCAAATCCCCGGTAGTTGACTAGTTATCCACCAGTTCCGGGGCGGCTCATCGCCGGCCCTTTGGTTCGTGAACTGCGCAGATGTACCGGAAGCAGGTCACCTGGCGTCAGTCGACTGCGGTGCATCGTCGATGGTGCGTTCCCGTACGTCCGGCAGGCATCCGGCGGCGGTCGGGAAGTCCTTGTCGTCATGGGACACAACCAGGCCGGGCTGGACGTGCTGCACGTCGCCGAGCACCCCACAGGGCTGACTCTGACGCTCACCGAAGGGGCGCCAGGGCAGCCGTTGCTACTCTCGACTGCGTCCCGCACGGCGTGAATCTGAGGTGGATGCGGCTCTTCCATGGTTAGCTAGCTGCATTTGCGTTAAAGTCGCGAGATGCCGATATTCCGGATCAGGGAAGCTGCGGGCCTGCTCGGGGTCAGCTCCGACACGGTGCGCCGCTGGGCCGAGGAGGGGCGGATCGAGCAGACCACGGACGCCTCCGGCCGGCTGGCGGTAGACGGGGTCGCGCTGGCCCGGTTCGCGCAGGAGCGGGCCGAGCTGGCCAGTCATCCGGATGACGGGGTGGTGACCGCTCAGTCGCTGCGGAACCGGTTCAGCGGCCTGGTCACCCGTGTGGTGCGGGACACCGTGATGGCTCAGGTCGAGATCCAGGCGGGGCCGCACCGGTTCGTGTCACTGCTCAGCCGTGAGGCCGCCGACGAGCTCGGCCTGGAGCCGGGCGTGCTCGCCATGGCGGCCGTCAAGGCGACCAATGTGTCTATCGAGATCCCCGAGAGCCGCTGATCTCGCCTGGCGAGACCTGAGTACAGGAGTTCTCCGTGCGCCGTACCGCCATGACCCTTATCGCAGCCGGGATCGCAGCATCCGCCGTGGCTGGGTGCGGGTCCAGCAGCAATTCAGGAAGCCCAGCAACGCCGACCGCGAGCACTTCCTCGTCCCCGGCGCTGTCGGGGTCCATCACTGTGTTCGCGGCCTCGTCGCTGAAGGAGGCCTTCACCACGCTCGGCCAGCAGTTCGAGGCCGCGCATCCTGGGGTGAAGGTGACGTTCAGCTTCGCCGCTAGCTCGGCCCTGGCCACCCAGATCATCAGTGGCTCGCCCGCCGATGTGTTCGCCTCGGCGAGCCCGAAAAACATGCAGCAGGTCGTCACCGCCGGGGACGCGACGAAGCCGGTGGACTTCACCAAGAACGTGATGGAGGTCGCGGTCCCGCCGGCCAACCCAGCGCACGTGACGTCCGTCACTGACCTGGCGAAGCCGTCCGTGAAGGTCGCGCTGTGCCAGCCGCTGGTGCCGTGCGGGGCCACGGCCGCGAAGGTGTTCGCCAATGCCAAGGTCGTCGTCAAGCCGGTCACCCTGCAGCCGGACGTGAAATCGGTGCTCACCCAGGTCGAGCTGGGCAACGTCGACGCGGGCGTGGTCTACGTGACCGATGTCAACGCCGCGGGCACCAAGGTGAAGGGCATCCAGATACCGGACAGCGAGAACGCGTCGACGGAGTACCCGATCGCCCCCATCAGTAAGAGCAGCAACGCGGCCACCGCGCAGGCCTTCGTCGCCTACGTCCTGTCCCCGGCCGGCCAGAGCGTGCTGACCACGGACAAGTTCGAGAAGCCCTGACGCGCGGCCATGCCCGTAACCCTGGACACCATCGGCGCGCCGTCGCGCCTGACGGCCCGTGACCGGGAGCGCTATGCCGCCCGGGGGGGCGGGCGCCTGAGGTCGGTGCCGGTCCCGCTGCTGGGGCCAGCGCTCGTCGCGGTCGCGTTCCTGGTGCTGCCGCTGGCCGGGCTGGTGATCCGCGCCCCGTGGGGCAGGCTCGGATCGGTGCTGAGCGGTTCGGACGCCCTCCAGGCGCTGTCGCTGTCACTGTGGACCGCCTCGGTGGCCACCGGTGTCGCCGTGGTCATCGGGGTGCCGATGGCCTGGGTGCTGGCCCGCAGCAGCTTCCCTGGGAAGCGGCTGCTGCGTGCGCTCGTGACGCTCCCGCTGGTGCTGCCCCCGGTGGTCGGCGGCGTGGCGCTGCTGCTCGCGTTTGGCCGCACCGGATTCCTCGGCATGTACCTGAACTCCTGGTTCGGGCTGACGATCCCGTTCTCGCCGCTGGCGGTGGTGATGGCCGAGACCTTCGTGGCGATGCCATTCCTGATCATCACCGTCGAGGGAGCGCTGCGCTCAGCCGACCAGGGCTATGAAGAAGCCGCGGTCACGCTGGGCGCAACGCGGATGACCGTGTTCCGCCGGGTCACCGTGCCGCTGATCGCCCCCTCCCTCGGCGCAGGTACCGTGCTGTGCTGGGCGCGGGCGCTGGGTGAGTTCGGGGCGACGATCACCTTCGCCGGCAGTTTCCCCGGGCGGACCGAGACCATGCCCATCGCTGTTTACTACGCGCTGGAGAACGACCCCGACGCGGCGATCACGCTCAGCCTGGTCCTGCTGCTGGTCTCAGTCGCGGTGCTGGTGTCTCTGCGCGACCGCTGGCTGCGGGGCGGCTCGGTCCAGTGACTGATGAGGACGGCAGCGATCCCGATGGCCTCGTCGTCGACGCTGAGGTCAGGCGAGGCAGCTTCACCCTCACGGCCGCCTTCACCGCACCGCCTGGTCAGGTGCTCGGGGTGCTCGGGCCCAACGGGGCGGGCAAATCCACGCTGCTGCGCGCGCTGGCCGGCCTGACCCCGGTCGCGGCCGGCCGTATCATGCTCGCCGGGCACATCCTCGACGACGCGGGCACTGGCGCCTTCGTCGAGCCGTCCGGGCGCCCGGTCGGGTTCGTGTTCCAGGACTACCGGCTGTTCCCGCACCTGAGCGTGGCCGAGAACGTGGCGTTCTCGCCGCGCGCCCGCGGCCTCGGCCGGCCGGCCGCCCGGCTGGCGGCCAGCCACTGGCTCGACCGGCTCGGCCTCACCGGCCTCGCCGGCCGCAAACCCGCGGAGCTGTCCGGCGGCCAGGCTCAGCGGGTCGCGCTCGCCCGCGCGCTGGCCGGCGAGCCGGCGCTGCTGCTGCTGGACGAACCACTGTCGGCCCTCGACGCGCGTACCCGCCTTGACGTGCAGGGCGAACTAAGGCGGCACCTATCGGACTTCGCCGGGCCGTGCCTGCTGGTCACCCACGACCCTCTCGAAGCGCTCGTGCTCGCCGACCGGCTGCTGGTCTTCGAAGACGGCCGGATCGTCCAGGAAGGCACGCCCGCTCACGTCGCCCGCCATCCCGGCACCGACTACGTGGCCAGGCTGGTCGGCCTGAATCTGTACGCCGGCCGCGCCGACGGCCCAGCGGTGGCCCTCACGGCGGGCGGGACCTTCGTCGTCCCCGACCACGGCCAGCATGGTGACGTGCTCGTCGCCGTCCGCCCCTCCGCCGTCGTCGTCAGCAGCGAGCCACCGCGGGCCAGCAGCGCCCGCAATACCTGGCCAGCCCAGATCGCCGGCCTGACGCTGCTGGCCGACCGGGTCCGGCTCGACCTGCAAGGCCAGCCACCCGCCCTCGTCGACGTCACCCCCGCGGCGGTGGCCGACCTGTCGCTGCGGCCGGGCAGCCCCGTCTGGCTCACCGTCAAAGCCACCGATCTCGAGGTCTACCCCCGCGACCACAGCCCGCCAGATCGTGCGGTGGATGATCCGGGCCACGGCGTGCGTTGAACATGGCGTAACCGCTAAGGAGACGAGATGTCAGGCACCTACCGGAAAGACCCCCAAGCCATCGCGCGGCTGACCCCGGAGCAGTACCGGGTGACGCAGGAAAATGGGACCGAGCGGGCGTTCAGCAACGCCTACTGCGACAACAAAGAGCCCGGCATCTACGTGGACATCGTCTCCGGCGAGCCCCTGTTCGCCTCCGTCAGCAAGTACGAGAGCGGCACCGGATGGCCGAGTTTCACCGTGCCTATCGAGCCGGGCAACGTGATCGAGAAGGTCGACTCGAGCCACGGCATGCGGCGGACCGAGGTCCGCTCGGCGCACGCGGACAGCCACCTCGGCCACCTGTTCAACGATGGTCCCGCGGACGCCGGGGGGCTGCGGTACTGCCTGAACTCAGCCGCCCTCCGGTTCATCCCACTCGACGACCTCGAAGCTGAAGGCTACGGGGCCTACCGCAGCCTGTTCGAGGATGCAGATGGCAAGGTGCAACGATGAGCGAGACGACCGAGAAGGCAATTCTGGCCGGCGGATGTTTCTGGGGAATGCAGGACCTCATCCGGCGCCGCCCGGGCGTGCTGACCACGAGGGTCGGCTACACGGGCGGGGACGTCCCCAACGCGACGTACCGGAATCACGGTACTCACGCCGAGGCGATCGAGATCGTCTTCGACCCGGAGCAGATCTCCTACCGCGACCTTCTGGAGTTCTTCTTCCAGGTCCACGACCCGACTACGAAGAACCGGCAGGGCAACGACATCGGCCTCAGCTACCGTTCGGCCATTTTTTACAGCAACGACGAGCAGAAGCGGATCGCGTACGAAACGATCGCGGACGTCGACGCCTCTGGCCTGTGGCCGGGCCAGGTGGTCACCGAAGTGGAGCCAGCCGGGCCGTTCTGGGAAGCGGAGCCTGAGCATCAGGACTACCTCGAGCGCTATCCCAACGGCTACACCTGCCACTTCGTCCGGCCAGGCTGGAAGCTCCCGCACCGGAAAGAGACCGTCGGTCACTGACGAGTGGCGAGGCATCGGGCGCGTGCGCGGAGGCTGACCGGCGGGCGACCCAGCTCATGGCCGGCTCACGAGCGCAGGTAGCGCAGAACCGCGAGGACCCGGCGATTGTCGCCTTCGGCCGACGGCAGCCCCAGCTTGCCGAAGATGCTGGCCACATGCTTCTCCACCGTTCCCCCCGAGACGACGAGCGCACTGGCGATGCCCGCGTTGGACCTCCCCTCGGCCATCAGGGCGAGCACGTCGCGCTCGCGCGCGGTGAGCACGGCCAGGCCGCCGGCCTGACGGCTCACGCGCAGCAGCTGGCTGATCACCTCGGGGTCAAGCGCCGTTCCGCCGGCGGCGACCCGCTCTAGCGCGCGGACAAACTCGGCCACGTCGGCGACCCGGTCCTTGAGCAGGTACCCGACGCCGGCCGCGTTGCCGGCCAGCAATTGGGTCGCGTAGCTGGTCTCGATGTACTGGGATAGCACCAGCACCCCGGTTTCCGGGTGGTCACGGCGGAGCTCGAGCGCGGCGCGCAGGCCTTCGTCGGTGTAGGTGGGCGGCAGCCGGATGTCCACCACGGCCGCATCGGGATGATGCTCCGCCACGGCGGCCAGCAGCGCGGCGCCATCGACCACGGCGGCACACACCTGATGGCCATGGTCCTGAAGCAGCCGGGACAGCCCCGCCCGGAACAGGGCGGCGTCCTCGGCTATCACGACCCGCGGCGACCCGGCGCTCCTCATGCGCGCAGCGGCAGCTCGACAGTGATCTGCGTCGGCCCGCCGGGCGGGCTCGCGATGGCCAGGAGGCCATCCACAGTGCGGACCCGCTGGGCCAGGCCGGCCAGGCCGCTGCCGCGGGCCGGGTCGGCCCCGCCGACGCCGTCGTCGCTGACCGCGAGGATCAGCATCCTGTCCCGTTCTCTGGCGCTGGCCTTGATCTCGACCTTGATCTTGTTCGCCGAGCCGTGCTTGGCCACGTTGGCCAGCAGTTCGGCCGCGCAGAAGTAGGCGATCGTCTCGATCGCCGGCGTGGGCCGGACCGGGATGCTGACGGTCAGCTCGGTCGGGATGGCGCTGCTGGCGGCGAGGGTGGCGAGCGCGTCGGCCAGGCCGGTATCGAGCACTGGCGGGTGGATGCCACGGGCCAGGCTGCGGAGTTCGCTGAGCGCGTCCTTGGCGTCCTGGTGGGCGGCGTCGACCAGCTCGCGGACGGCGGTGGCATCCGGCACCTCACCGCCATGGTCGCCGAGTTTCTCCTTGGCCATGCCCAGGTTCATGGCCAGGGTGGCCAGCCGGATCTGCGCACCGTCGTGCAGGTCGCGCTCCATGCGGCGGAGCAGAGCAGCGGAATCATCCACTGCGAGCGACCTGGTCTGCTCCAGGTCGGCGACCCGCTGCGCGAGCCCGCCGGGGCCGAGCAGGCCCCGGATCAGCCAGCGGTCCGCCGACGTGACCGTCCTCGTCACCCAGGGAGCGGTCAGCAGCATCGCCGCCCCCGCCCCGAACGCGGCAAACGTGCCGGGGAACGTGGCGACGTGGAAGGTGCCCTGGCCAAACCAGCCGAATGGGGTGAAGACCGGCACCGGGCTCAGGTGCGTGGCGGGCGGATGGTTGCGGAAGGACCGCCACCAGAATGGGTAGCTCACGTTGACCAGCCCACCCACCCACCAGAATGCAGCATAGAGCTCGAGCAGTGTCACGGGCAGCTTCAGCGGCAGGTAGGCCACGGCCCGCCAGCCGGGACCGTCGCGGAGCCGGGCGTTCAGCCGGCTGAGCACGCCATGGCCAGAGCGCACCGGCGACGGCACGGCGATCCGCTCATCGAGGAACAGCGCCGTCAGGTGGCGTTGCAGCGAGCCGAGCCCCCGTGCGGCACCGGTCATCACGAGGAGCAGGAGCGCCAACGCGGCGACCGTCCCGCCGGCCAGGACGTCGGGCCAGGACGGATTCGGCGGCCGGGCCGGCATCGTCAGCCAGAGCAGCTCAACGGTGACAGCGAAGCCGGCCAGCGGAATCGGAACGATGAAGGGGACCTGGGCGAGGCAGAACAGGAGTTCCCGGAGCGCCCGGGCGGTGAATGGCTCGGCTGCCGCCGCGCGGGCCAGCGCGGCCATCGCCGCGCGGCCCGGCGCTGCGCCCTGCACCCGGCCTGCGGTCGGCGCGCTCACTGGTCGGTCACGCCCATGTGCTCATTGTCCTACGCATTAAGCGTCCCGGCGGGTCAGCAGCCACCCGCCGATCCCCAGCGCGACCGCGGCGTACAGGCCCAGCATGCCCAGCCCGGCCCATGGCGACAGGAAGTGCACGCACTGCGCGCCGTCCGCGCGTACGCACGCCGGCTTGGTCGCGGCGAGCGAGTTTCCGACGATCAGGATTGGCATGTAGGCGGCCGCTCCGTGAGCGACCGCGCCGATGAACTGAGCGAGCACGTAGACGCCGCCGACGAGCACGGCGATGGCGGCCGCGGTGTGCCGGATGATGGCGCCCAGGCCGAGGCCGAGCAGCCCGACCAGGCCGAGGGCGGCCCCGGACAGCACCACCGCGCGGAGCACGCCGGGCTGGCCGATCGCGGGAGCCGCTATACCGTGGCGGAGGACGGCCCCCCCGGCGAAGAAGGAAATGAACGCGGTGGCCTCGCCGACGGCCAGGGCCACCACGCCGAACACCGCCGCCTTAGCGGCCAGCACGAGTGGCCGGTTCGGTATGGCGGCCAGCGTGGCCCGGATCATCCCGGACGTGTACTCGCTGGTCATCACCAGCACGCCCAGCACGCCGGCCAGCAGCAGCCCGGGAACGATGCCGGCCAGCGCGTTGTTGGTCAGGTCGCCCGATGCGTTCTTCGTGTTGGCCCCGACCGCGATCGCGATCGCGGTCGCGCCGGCGGCGGTTATCACCAGAGTCCACCAGGTGGACCGCAGGCTCCGCAGCTTGATCCACTCCATCCACGCCACCTGCGCGAAATGGTAACGGCCGCGTGGCGCACCAGTGACTGTCATGACGTCCCCTCCTTCGCTGGCCCGTCCGGAGCGCCGCCCCCGAGCCCCCGGTAGTCGACCGCGCCGCTGGTCAGCTCGAAGAACGCCTCCTCCAGCGAGGCTGACCTCGCGGACAGTTCGGTGACCGAGGTGTCGGCCAGCAGCCGTCCCTGCCCGATCACCACCAGGTGCTCGGCTGTGAGAGCCATTTCACTGATCAGGTGGCTCGAGACGAATACGGTGCGGCCCTGCGTGGCCAGCGACTTCAGCAGGTCGCGGATCCAGCGGATCCCCTCCGGGTCCAGGCCGTTGACCGGCTCGTCAAGCAGCAGCACACCGGGGTCGCCGAGCAGGGCCGCGGCGACCCCGAGCCGCTGGGCCATGCCGAGCGAGAACTTCCCGGCCCGGCGGCCGGCCACGTCTGTCAGGCCGACCATGCCGAGCACCTCGTCCACCCGCGGGCGCGGGATGTCGTTGCTGGCGGCCAGCGCGGCGAGGTGGCTGCGGGCGCTGCGCCCCGGGTGGAACGCCTTCGCCTCCAGGAGCGCGCCGACTTCGCGCAGCGGCCAGCACAGCTCGCGGTAGCGGCGGCCGCCGATCCGCACCTGCCCGGCGTCAGGCCGGTCCAGCCCCAGGATCAGGCGCATGGTGGTGGACTTGCCCGACCCGTTGGGGCCGAGGAAGCCCGTCACCCGGCCGGGCCGGACGTCGAAACTGAGCTCGTCGACCGCGACCGCCGAGCCGTATCGCTTGGTGAGACCGTGGGCCTCGATCACCGGAATTCCCTTCCACCCCGCGTGGGCGCATGCCCCTGGAAGATCACGCTATGGATGCGGGTGGCGAGCCGGAATCCGGCTATCGCCCATCTTCACCTGGGGGTTTCCCCCCATGAGGGGGAGAGACGGTGCGGGATCGTCGAGCATGGCTGGGAATCCTCGCGGGGGTACGGGTCGTTAGTCAACCGCCGCCAACGGCTGCGCGAACTGGGCCTGGTAGAGGCGCGCGTACGCGCCGCCAGCCGCCAGGAGCTTCGGGTGCGTGCCCTGCTCGACGATCTGCCCGTCCTCCATTACCAGGATGAGGTCGGCGTCGCGGATGGTCGACAGCCGGTGCGCGATGACGAAACTGGTCCGGCCCTGCCGCAGTGATGTCATCGCACGCTGGATCAGTACCTCGGTCCTGGTATCCACCGAGCTGGTCGCCTCGTCCAGGATCAGGATGGCCGGCCGGGCCAGGAACGCCCGCGCGATGGTGATGAGCTGCCTCTCACCCATGCTCACGTTGGCGCCCTCGTCGTCCAGGACGGTGTCATAGCCGTCGGGAAGCGTTCGCACGAACCGGTCGACATAGGTGGCCTTCGCCGCCTCCGCGATCCGCTCGGGCGTGGCATCGGCTGATCCATAGGCAATGTTGTCCGCGATTGTGCCGCCGAACAGCCAGGCGTCCTGCAGCACCATCCCGGTCAGCGCCCGCAGCTCGTCCCGGCTCATCGAAGCGATGTCGACACCATCAACGGTGATCCGTCCCGAGCTGATCTCGTAGAACCGCATCAGCAGGTTGACCAGCGTGGTCTTGCCGGCCCCGGTTGGCCCGACGATCGCGACGGTCTGGCCGGGTTCGACCTTCAGCGACAGGTCCTCGATCAGCGGCCGGTCCGGCGCGTAGCGGAAGGACACGTGCTCGAACTCCACCCGGCCGTGCACGACCGTGGGCCTGGCCGGCTGGGCGGGATCCGGTTCCTGCTCGTCGGCGTCCAGCAGGGCGAAGACCCGCTCGGCGGAGGCGACGCCGGACTGCAGCAGGTTGGCCATGCTGGCCACCTGCGTCAGTGGCTGGCTGAACTGCCGGGAGTACTGGATGAACGCCTGCACGCCGCCCAGGGAGAGGGCACCGGTTGCCACCCGCAGGGCACCAACCACGGCGACCAGCACGTAGTTGAGGTTGCCGACGAACATCATGACCGGCTGGATGGTGCCGGAGATGAACTGAGCCCGGTAGCTCGCCTGGTACAGGGACTCGTTCTGCTCGGCGAAGACGCGCATCGCCTCGTCGCGCTGGCCGAACACGCTCACCAGCGAGTGCCCGGTGTACATCTCCTCGACGTGGCCGTTCAGCTTGCCGGTCGTCGACCACTGCTTGATGAAGTGCGGCTGAGCGCGCTTGCCGATCCTGGCCACGGCCAAGATCGAGACGGGTACGGTGACCAGCGCGATCAGGGCCAGCAGCGGCGAGATGAGAAACATCACCGTGAGCACGCCCACGATGCTCAGCAGCGAGATGACCAGCTGGCTCAGCGTCTGCTGCAGCGACTGGGCCAGGTTGTCGATGTCGTTGGTGACCCGGCTGAGGATCTCGCCCCGCGGCTGCCGGTCAAAGTAGCTCAGCGGCAGCCGGGACAGCTTGGCCTGGACCTGCTCGCGCAGCCCGAAGACGATGCGCTGCACGACCGTCGCCGTCACCCGGCCCTGCATCAGCATGCCGGCTGAGGAGCCCAGGTAGACCAGCAGGACCAGCAGCAGTACCTGGCCGACGCGGGTGAAGTTGATGCCCTGGCCAGCGACCACATGCATCGCCGACAGCATGTCGGCCTGCGTGCCGCGGCCCTCGCGCCGCAGCCGGGCCACCATCTGGGCCTGGCTTACCCCGGCCGGGATCTGCTTGCTGATGACGCCCGAGAAGATCAGGTTGGTCGCGTTGCCGAGCAGCCACGGCCCGAGCACCGACAGCGTGACGCTGACCGCCGCCAGTACCAGGCTGGTCGCCACGAGCAGCCGGTGCGGGGCCAGCGTGCCGAGCAGCCGCCGGCTGGAGCCGCGGAAGTTGAGCGATTTCTCGGTGGACATCCCGCCCATGAATGCGGCCGGGCCGCGGCCGGTACCGATGCCTGCGGCCGGGCCGGGCCCCCGCTTGGGCGTGGCCCGCTCCCCGGCACCGTTGCTGGCGGCACCGTTGCTGGCGGCACCGTTCGGCGCGGCACCGCGCCCCTCCGGCTCGCTCATGGTGTCGCCTCCTGCTCGGTCAGCTGGGAGAGCACGATCTCCCGGTAGGTCTCATCGGTGCTCATCAGCTCATCGTGCGTGCCAGCTGCGACGATGCGGCCCGCATCCAGCACGATGATGCGGTCCGCATACCGGATCGTGGCGACCCGCTGGGCCACGATGACGACGGTGGCCTGGGCTGTCTCGGCGGCCAGCGCCGCCCGCAGCCGCGCGTCGGTGGCGTAGTCGACCGCCGAGAACGAGTCGTCGAACAGGTAGATCTCGGGCCGGTGGACGAGCGCCCGGGCGATGGCCAGCCGCTGCCGCTGCCCGCCGGACACGTTCGTGCCGCCCTGGGCGATGCGGGCGTCCAGGCCGCCGGGCATCTGCTCGACGAAGTCGCGGGCCTGGGCGGTCTCCAGGGCATGCCAGAGCTCGTCGTCGGTGGCTTCCTGGTTGCCGTAGCGCAGGTTGGTCGCCACGGTCCCGGAAAAGAGGTAGGGCTTCTGCGGTACCAGCCCGATCAGGCTCGACAGCAGCGCCGGGCTGAGCTCGCGGACATCGACGCCGTCGATGAGCACGGCCCCGCCGGTGACATCGACCAGCCGGGGGATGAGGCTCAGCAGGGCGGTCTTGCCGCTGCCGGTGCCGCCGATGACCGCGGTGATCTCACCGGGCCGGGCATCCAGGCTGATGTCGGACAGCACCGGCTTCTCAGCGCCGGGGTAGCGGAACTCCACGGCCCGCAGCTCGAGGTGGCCATGGCTGTCGAGCTCGATCACCGGGCTGGCCGGCGGAAGCAGGTCAGGCTCGGTGTCGAGCACCTCCATGATGCGCTCCGCGGACACCTCCGCCCGCGGCACCATCATGAACACGAAGGTGGCCATCATGACCGACATCAGGATCTGCAGCAGGTAGCTGAGGAACGCCGTCAGCGCGCCGATCTGCATGCTGCCGCTGGCGACGAGGTGGCCGCCGAACCACAGCACCGCGATGCTGGACAGGTTGAGGACCAGCATCACCGACGGGAACATGAGAGCGATCAGGCGGCCGACGCCCAGCGAGACATCGAACAGATCCGAGTTCGCCACGGCGAACCGCTCGCGCTCGCGGCTGTCACGGACGAACGCCCGGATCACCCGCACGCCGCTGATCTGCTCGCGGAGCACCCGGTTGATGACGTCGATGCGCGTTTGCATGAGCCGGAACAGCGGCCGCATCCGGCTGATGATGAGGGTCACGATGATGCCCAGCACCGGAACGGCTACCAGCAGCAACGAAGACAGCGGCACGTCCTGGTTGAGGGCCAGGATGATGCCGCCGATGCACATGATCGGGGCCGACACCAGCAGGGTGAAGGTCATCACCGCCAGCATCTGAACCTGCTGCACGTCGTTCGTGGTCCTGGTGATCAGCGACGGGGTGCCGAGCCGGCCGAGCTCGCGGGCTGAGAACGCTTGTACCCGGCTGAAGACACCGTGCCGGACATCCCGGCCGAGTGCCATCGCGGTCCTGGCCCCGAAGTAGACCGCGCCGATCGCGCAGGCGATCTGGACCAGGCTGATGGCCAGCATCATGCCCCCGGTGCGCAGGATGTAGTGGGTGTCGCCAGTGATCACTCCGTTGTCGATGATGTCGGCATTCAGCTTCGGCAGGTAGAGGGTGGCCAGGGTCTGCACCAGTTGCAGCCCGGCGACGGCGGTGATCGCCTTGCGGTACGGGCGCAGGTAGGTGCGCAGGAGTCGGATCAGCATGGGTGGGCAGTCATCGGCGGCTCATCATTTTTCGGCCGGGCGGTTGTCGGCAGGATAGCGAGCATGTCCTCGGCCAGCTCCAGCAGCGCGTCCTCGATGACCCGGGCGAGCGCGACGGGCGGATCGGCGAAGAGCCAGTGCTCGGTCGCCGCCTGGACGACGGCCGTGATGGCGCCCGCGAACGCGCGGGTGAAGAACGTATCGGCCGCCGCAACGGCACCGGTGCGCTCGGTGATCGCCTCAGCCAGCTCGTACTGCATCATCGACAGGGCCTTCAGGTACTCCCCGCGCAGCACCGGCGAGCAGGTGACGAGCTGGATGCGGGCGATGACCTGGGGGTCTGGCGCCTCGCTGGCCGGGCCATAGACGGCCAGCACGGCGTTCCTGACCGCTTCCCACAGGCCCTCGCTGGCGGGCCGTTCCCGCAGGGCTTCCCCGATCTGGAAGGACCGGTCCAGGGCCAGGGCGCAGATCGCCTCGTATTTACTGGCGAAGTAGTTGTTGAACGTCCGCGGGGACACCTCAGCTGCCGCCGCGATGTCTTCGACGAACACGTTCTCCAGACCGCGCTCGACGGCCAGCCGCATCGCCGCCGCGCCGAGCGCCTGCCGGGTGGCGAGCTTCTTGCGCTCGCGCAGCCCAGCCGGGCGGCTGGGCCGGGCCTGCGCTGAGTACTGGCCAGTTGACACGTACGCAGACTACAAGATTCTGCGTGACACGCAAATTTGCTTGCCGCGAACATATGACATCCACCCAGGCCCGGCGGGGTTAGTGCTGGCTCTTCGCCGGGCCTTGCTGGGCTACCTGAGCCAGGCCCTGGGTCATCCAGGTGAGCATCCGCGGGACCTCCGCCTGCCACGTCGCCATGTTGTGGCCGCCCCCCGCGATGAGCGCGAGCGGCACATCCGTTTGCTGAAGCTCAAGCTCCTGCCAGAACAGCTCGGCGTCAGCCACGTCCAGCTTGTTATCCGTCCCCGCGCCCAGCCAGAAGCGGGGGATCACCGCCCCTGCGGGCAGTTGCTGGACCTCCTCCAGCGGGGTGTTGTCCCGCTGCAGCACTCGGCTGCCGCCGAACGGGCTCACCAGCCGGATCGGGTGGGCCAGCTGGTTCTCGAACGGGCTGAAGTAGCCGCTGAGGACCCCGGCAAACCCGTATCGGTACCGGAATTGCAGGGCCATGTTGGCGGCGCAGAAGCCGCCCTCGGAGTATCCGGCCACGCCCCAGCCAGCGCCGGGCGGCTGCACCCGGACGACATGCGCGATCCGGTCCGGCAGGTCCCCGGCCAGGTAGGTCAGGTCCTGCGGGCCGCCCACCTGGTTGAGGCACTGCAGCGAGACATCCTTGGCCCCGTTCGCGTCGGGCATGACCAGCACGGCGGGCCGAGCGAGATCCTCGTTCATCAGGTGGTCGAGGGTCATCGTCACGCCCACCACAGTGATCCAGTCCTGCGGCTCACCGGGCTGTCCGTGGATGAGCTCGATCACGGGGAACCGGTATCTCTTGTACGACGACCAGAAGTACTGAGGCGGCAGGTAGACGTACACCGCCCTGGTGAGGTGGCTGCGCGAGCCGGCCACGGCCAGGCGCAGGATGTATCCCTGCCGCCGCGCCAGCCCGCTGTTCATCTTCCTGCCACCGTGGGGTACCTGGGGTACCTGGGGTGCCGAATTGACGCCTTTGACGCCCTGGCTCGTGAGGTCCCCGATCATTGCGCTCCAGGTCGCGTAGTAGCCGTAGTACTTGTTGACGGCGATCACCCCGAAGAGCACCCCAAGCGTGAATGCCAGGCACGCGGCGAAGACGCGAAGGACCGCCCGGCCGGTGACGAGCATCCACCCCATCAGAGCGCCAAATGTCACCACCAGCAGGACGAATAACGCCGTGCTTTGGGGGTCCAACATTCCGGCCTCCGGATCCGGGAAGGTGGCTGTTGCCTTCATGCCCCCAACGTGCCATGGCTAGCCCGGCCCCGGTATCAGGAAGACCCCCCGTTCAACCCTGATCAGCTACCGGCCTGATCGGGGGATGCCCCGGCCACCTCACCAGCGCTGGGGATGTCCCAGCGGGACTCGATGTTTCCGAACCGCCACACGGCGAGGGCCACGGCCCAGATGACAACGAACAGCCCCGCGATCGTGAAACCAGCCTTGTTGATGTCGAAGCTGGACAGGAAGTCCCAGAGGGAACCGCGGAGGTGCAGTTCGGCGGTGAGAACGCCGAGGATCTCGACGGTGCCGATCAGGAAGGCGGCGGCGATCGACAGGCCGGTGATGACCAGGTTGTAGTACACCTTGCGGACCGGCCGGGCAAAGGCCCACCCGTAGGCGAAGTTCATGAAACAGCCGTCGAGCGTGTCGAAGAGCGTCATCCCGCCCGCGAAGAGCAGCGGCAGGGCGAGGACGGCGTAGAACGGCAGGCCGGACGTGGCCGCGTACACGGTCGCGGTGAGCAGGACGACTTCGGTGGCGGTGTCGAACCCGAGCCCGAACACCATGCCGACGAAGAACATCTGCCAGGTGTGGTTGATGGACCGCATGAACCGGCCGAAGAACCGGTACATGAGCCCGCGCGCTTGGAGCTGGCGCTCCAGTTCCTGCTCGCTGTACCGGCCACGGCGCATGTCACGGAAGACCCGGGCTATCCCGACCAGCACCACCAGGTTCAGCGCGGCGATCAGGTACAGGAAACTGGCGGCCATCAGGGTTCCGGCCATCCCGCCGAGCGTCTCGTACGCGGAGCTGGGATCGACCACGGCGCCGAACACGGCCCGGGCGGCGAGCGAGATACCAGCCCCGACCGCAACGATGATCGTGGAGTGACCTAGTGCGAAAAAGAATCCCGTCCCCAACGGACGCTTGCCCTCGGCCATGAGCTTACGGGTGACGTTGTCGATGGCGGATATGTGATCGGCGTCGAACGCGTGGCGGAAGCCGAGGGTCCACGCGGTGATGGCCACGCCCAGCCCGACACCGAGCTTGTCGTAGCGGAAGTGGTGCGGCAGCACGGCGAGCACGAAAATGCCCCAGCCCGCGATGTTCAGTGTGGCGATCACCGCGGCCATGGACCCCAGCCGGCCTCGCTCGGCGGGGCGGAGGCTCACCTGGCCGCCCGCCGGGCGGCGTGGGCCGCACCGACCAGCCGGGTGGCGGCGTGCGGCACACCGGCCCAGTGCAGGTGCAGGTAGGACGCGAGCAGGCCGGGACCGGCCCAGCCGTGCCTCGTGCCGTCGGCGAGTTCCCACGCGGGCCCGTGCTCGTGCCCGTGCCCGTGCCCGTGCTCGGGCTCGGGCCCGTGGGCGGGCTCGCTGACGGTGCGGTGGAATTCGTGGGCTCGCACCCGGGTGCCGGCCGCGACCAGGGGAGTGTCGCGCAGGGCGGTGGCCTCGCGGTAGCCGAGGGTCAGCTTCCCGGTCATCCGGGCCCGGGCGGGCAGCACCCCGCACTGGGGGTGCGCGTCGAGCGTGCGGCCGAGCCAGAGCAGCCCGGCGCACTCAGCCACGATCGGCATGCCTGCCGCCGCCCGCTGCCTGACCTGGTCGCCCAGCGCGACGTTGGCCGCCAGCCGGTCGACATGGACCTCGGGGAAGCCGCCGCCCACCACCAGGGCGTCGGTGCCTTCCGGCAGCCCCTGGGCGACCAGCGGGTCGAAGGTCACCACATCCGCCCCGGCCGCGGTCAGCAGCTCGTCGTGCTCGGCGTAGCCGAAGGTGAAGGCTGGCCCCGCGGCGACCGCGACCCGCGGCCGGGCGGACCGCGGTCCCGGGGGATTCTCTGGTAGCTGGACCTCAGCTGACCACGGGTCGGCGACGAGTTCTGGTGCGCTGCGCGCGATGCCCATCAGCAGGTCCAGGTCGAGGTGGCGGGCGACCATCTCGCGCAACGCGGGGAGCCAGGCGCGGACCGACCCGGGGCGCTCGGCGGCGGGCACCAGGCCCAGATGCCGCGACGGCGTCCGCAATGCCGCGTCCCGGGGCAGGGCGCCGATCACCGGGATGCCGGCCGGCCCAAGCGCCTCCCGCAGCACAGCCTCGTGACGCTGCGAGGAGACCTGGTTGAGCACCACTCCGGCGAGCCGGACGCTGGGGTCCCACCCGGCGAAACCGTGCACGATCGCGGCGATGGACCGGGATGTCCCGGCCGCGCCGACGACGAGCACCACGGGAGCGCCGGTCAGCCGCGCGACGTGCGCGGTGCTGGCGTAGTCCCCGCGTCCCGCCGCCCCTGTTCCCGCCGCCCCTGTTCCCGCCACACCGTCGAAGAGGCCCATGACGCCTTCGATGACCGCGACGCCGGCGCCGCGGGCGCCGTGCCGGAGCAGCGGCGCCACCAGCTTCTCGCCCACCAGCCAGGGGTCAAGGTTGCGGCCGGGTGCTCCGCACGCGGCCGCGTGGTAGCTCGGGTCGATGTAGTCGGGCCCGACCTTGTGCGGGGACACGCGCAGTCCGCGGGCGCGCAGGGCCGCCATGATGCCGGTAGCCACCGTGGTCTTGCCGTCTCCCGACCGGGTGGCGGCGATGACTACCCGGGGCAGGTTCACCATTCGATGCCGCGCTGGCCCTTGCGCCCGGCGTCCATCGGGTGCTTGACCTTGGTCATCTCGGTGACCAGGTCGGCCGCCTCAGCCAGGGCCGGGGTGGCCCGGCGGCCGGTGATGACAACATGCTGGACGCCTGGGCGCGCGGCCAGGGTGGCCAGGACCTCGTCGACGTCGAGGGTGCCATTGGCGAGCGGGTAGGTGAACTCGTCCAGGACGAGCAGCCGGTAGGTCTCGGCCGCCAGGTCCCGCGTGACCTGCTGCCATCCCTCCCGGGCCGCGCGCGCGTGATCTTCTGGCGGGGTTCGCAGCCACGACCAGCCGGCGCCCATCCGGTGCCAGGTGACGGGTGCTCCTTGGCCGCTGGCCGTGTGCACCTCGCCGAGAGCCCGCAGCGCGTCCTCTTCGCCCACCCGCCATTTCGGGCTCTTGGTGAACTGGAACACGCCGATGGGCCACCCGGCCGACCAGGCCCGCAGGGCGAGCCCGAAGGCCGCCGTGGACTTTCCCTTGCCATCCCCGGTGTGCACGATGAGCATCGGCTGCGCGCGCCGCTCACGGGTGCTGAGCCCGTCGTCGGGCACCGCGGCGACCTGGCCTTGTGGCATCAGGATGCCTCCTTTGCGCGGATGAGGCTGGTCAGCGTGGTGCTGGCCTGATCCCGGAGCGGGCCGGCCCGGGCCGCGAGGCCGGGGACTGTCACCAGTTCGGCCGTCAGGTGACGGGCCACCACGCCAGCCAGCCCGAGCCGCACGGGTCCCTCCTCGGCGTCCACGACGATGCTGGTGGCAGCGGTTCTGGCCAGCGCGGACGCGGCCCGTTTCGCCTGCGCCACGGCATCACCGTCGCCGGTCGCGCGGCCGTCCGTGATCAGGACGAGAATCGGGCGGCGGGCTGGATCCCGCCAGCCTTCACGGCGTATCAGCTGGCGGACGGCCTCAAGTCCCGCCGCGAGCGGGGTACGGCCGCCGACCGGGAGATCCCGCAGCCGCCGGGCCGCGAGCTCGACGGAACCCGTGGGAGGGACGACAACGGTGGCCTCAGACCCCCGGAACGTCAGCAACGCCACCCGGTCGCGGCGCCGGTAGGCGTCGCTGAGCAGCGACAGGGCAGTGGTGGCCACCGTGGCGCTGCGCCTGCGGGCGGCCATCGAGCCGGAGGTGTCGAGCAGCAGCACGATGAGGTTGGACTCGCGGCCCCGGCGCAGGCTGGCGCGCAGGTCGCCGCCCGTGACCGTGAAAGCCGCGCCCGGCCTGGCCAGCACGGCCGCGCGCATCGTGGGCAGCAGCTCGGGCCGCGACGACGAGCGGACGCTGGCTATCGGCCGGCCGTGCGGCCCGCGGGAACCCGACCGGCGCCCTTCGTATCCCGATCCGAGCCCGCTGGCCTGGATGCGGCGGACCCGGAATGCCGGCCCCGGGGGTGCCGAGGTGCCTATGGGCTCGTGGACTGCCCCTGACGTGGCCGACCCTGACGTGGCCGACCCTGGCGTGGCTGCCCCAGACGGCCCGGCAGGCTCCCCGCTTCCTCCGCCGCCATCGTCGGCCGGGCCATCGCCGTCGGGCCGGCCGCTCTGGCCGCCGGGCGGTCCGCCGCCTTCAGGCGGGGCGCTCTGGCCCGGCGGGTCCGGGGGCCCGCCGTCGTCGTCCGGCCCGAGAGCCTTGTCCAACTGGTCCGCGTCCGCCCCCGGGTCGTCGAACGGGCCGCGCCGCTGGCGGTGCAGCAGCGCGAGCCGGGCGGCCACCCGGATGTCCGCGCCGGTGACGGTGTCCCGCTGCTGCCACGCCGCGTGGGCGATCGCCGCCCGGCAGGTGATGAGGTCTCCGCGCATCCCGTCCACGCCGAGGGTCGCGCAGGCCGTGGTGACCCGGAGCAGCTCCGTGTCGGGCAGCACGACAACGCCAAGCGCGGCCCGGGCCGCGCCGATGCGGCTGCCGAGTTCCCGTTCCGCGGGAGCGTGCGCCGCCGCGCTCGCTGCTGGGGAGCGGTCATGATCGAGCCGGGCCCTGACCACTGCGGCCCGGCGCGACGGGTCATCGCTGGCGATGACGGGCAGGCACAGGCCGAACCGGTCGAGCAACTGGGGACGAAGCTCCCCCTCCTCCGGGTTCATGGTGCCGACCAGCAGGAACCGCGAGGCGTGCCGGAGCGAGATCCCCTCACGCTCCACGCTCGTCTCACCCGTGGCCGCCGCGTCGAGGAGGACATCGACGATGTGGTCGGGAAGCAAATTGACCTCGTCGACGTAGAGCACCCCGCGGTTGGCCAGCGCGAGCAGGCCAGGCTCGAACGCCTCCGCGGTCGTAGCCCCGGCCAGTACGCGCGGAACGTCGAGGCTGCCAGTGACACGGTCATCGGTGGCCCCCAGCGGCAGCTCGACCAGCCGGGCGGCACGGTACTCACCGCGGCTGCCGCCCAGGTGAGGACCATCGGGGCAGCCGGGGTCCGGGTCCGCCGGATCGCAGGAGAAACGGCACCCGGCTATGACCGTGACACCGGGCAGGATCCCGGCCAGGCCCCGGACAAGGGTCGTCTTCGCGGTGCCCTTCTCCCCGGTCAGCAGCACCCCACCGAGGCCGGGGTCCACGGCGCCCAGCAGCAGGGCGAGCCGCGCGTCATCCTGGCCGACGACCGCCGAGAACGGCAGCCGGCTCACGTTTGGGCCTCTTCGAGCTGCCCCTCGACTTGCAGGTACACCGCGCGCAGGGCCTCCAGGGTCGGCGCCTCGGGCGTTTCCCACAGGCCCCGGTCGGCCGCTTCGAGCAGTCGCTCAGTGATGCCGCGCAGCGCCCATGGGTTGCTGGTTTCCAGGAACTCCCTGGTGTCCGGGTCCAGCACATAGGAGGCGGCGAGCTTCTCATACATCCAGTCGGCGACCACGCCGGTGGTGGCGTCCCAGCCGAAGAGATAGTCGACGGTCGCGGCGAGCTCGAAGGCGCCCTTGTAGCCATGCCGCCGCATCGCCTGGATCCAGCGCGGGTTCACCACACGTGAACGGAACACCCGGGCCGACTCCTGCGCCAGCGAACGGGTCCGCACGTTGTCCGGCCGGGTGCTGTCGCCCACGTAGGCCAGCGGCGCAGTGCCGGTCAGCGCGCGGACCGAGGCGACCATGCCGCCGTGATACTGGTAATAGTCGTCGGAATCGGCGATGTCATGCTCGCGACTGTCGGTGTTCTTCACGGCGAGCGCGATCCGCCGGTAGGAGGACTCCATGTCCTCGCGGGCCGCCCGCCCGTTAAGGTCGCGGCCGTAGGCGTGCCCGCCCCAGGCCGCGTAGACCTCGGCCAGGTCCCCGTCGTCCCGCCAGGACCCGCTTTCCATCAGCGGGAGCAGCCCCGCGCCGTAGGACCCGGGTGGCGAGCCGAAGATGCGCGTGGTGGCCCGGCGCAGGTCGGCGTGCCGCCCGAGGTCGGCGAGAGCGTGGGCGCGGACAAAGTTGCCGGCCGGATCCTCGTCCAGTTCGGCGACGAGCCGGACAGCGTCATCAAGCAACGTCACGACGTGCGGGAATGCGTCGCGGAAGAAGCCACTGATCCGCACGACCACGTCGATCCGGGGCCGGCCCAGCTCGGCGGGCGGGATGAGCTCCAGTCCGGTGACCCGGCGGCTGGCGTCATCCCACACCGGGCGCACCCCGAGCAGGGCCAGCACCTCCGCGATGTCGTCACCGGAGGTGCGCATGGCGGCCGTGCCCCATACCGACAGGCCGACCGTGGCTGGCCACTCTCCCGTGTCCTCCCGGTACCGGGCCAGCAGTGAATCAGCGAGCTGCTGGCCGGTATCCCAGGCGAGCCGCGACGGTACCGCCTTGGGGTCCACGGCGTAGAAGTTCCGGCCGGTCGGCAGCGTGTTGATGAGCCCGCGCAGCGGGGACCCGCTCGGCCCCGCGGGCACGTGCCCGCCATCGAGGGCGTGCAGCACCGCGTCGATCTCGCCGGCCGTGGCCGCGAGGCGCGGGATCAATTCTTCAGCGGCGAAACGCAGCAGCCGCTCGACTGTCTCATCCCGGCGGCCGAGCACGTCTTCGGTAATCGCCCGGGCCGCCTCAGCCAGCCACCCGGCCAGTTCCATTCCTTCGACCAGCGCCCGGGCCAGTTCTTCGGCCCGGTCGACCGCGGCCTTGGCCGCCGTCCCGTCCTCCACCAGGCCGAGTGCCTCACGCAGGCCCGGCATGCCGCCACCCCCGTACCCGGCCCCGCCCGCCCAGATCTGGCGGGCCTGGAGCATCGCCAGCACCAGGCCGACCCGCTGCGCACCTTCCGGGGCCACCCCGAGCACGTGCAGGCCGTCGCGGATCTGCGCGTCTTTCACCTCGCACAGCCAGCCGTCCACGTGCAGCAGGAAATCGTCGAATTCGTCCGTCTGCGGGCGGGCGTCCAGGCCGAGGTCGTGGTCGAGCTTGGCCGCCTGGATCAGCGTCCAGATCTGCGCGCGGATCGCCGGGAGCTTGGCCGGGTCGAGCGCGGCCACTGCAGCATGCTCATCCATCAGCTGCTCCAGCCGGGCCAGGTCGCCGTACGTCTCGGCGCGGGTCATCGGCGGCACCAGGTGGTCGACGATCGTTGCGTGGGCGCGGCGTTTGGCCTGTGTGCCTTCACCAGGATCGTTCACCAGGAACGGGTAGATGAGTGGCAGGTTCCCGAGCGCCGCGTCGGGGCCGCACGCCGACGACATCCCGAGGTTCTTGCCGGGCAGCCACTCCAGGTTCCCGTGCTTGCCCATGTGCACGATGGCGTGCGCGCCGAAACCCTCCTCCAGCCAGCGGTAGGCGGCCAGGTAGTGGTGGCTCGGCGGCAGTTCCGGGTCGTGGTAGATGGCGACCGGGTTCTCGCCGAAGCCGCGTGGCGGCTGGACGAGCAGCAGGACGTTGCCGGCCTGGAGCGCGGCGAGCACGATGTCCCCGTCGCCGCTGGCCGACCTGTCCACATACAGCTCGCCGGGCGGCGGGCCCCAGGCCTTCTCCATCGAGGCGCGCAGTGCGTCCGGCAGCCGGTCAAACCACTGCTGGTACTGCGCGGCGGGGATGCGGACGGCCGCGCGGGCCAGCTGCTGGTCGGTCAGCCATTCGGGGTCCTGGCCGCCGGCCGCGATGACGGCGTGGATCAGGGCGTCACCGTCCGGCGGCTCGATGCCCGGCAGCGCGTCAGGTCCACTGACCGGGCCGGTGTCATAGCCGCGCTCGCGCAGCGCCCGGAGCAGGCGGACCGTGCTGGCCGGGGTGTCGAGCCCCACCGCGTTGCCGATCCTGGAGTGCTTGGTCGGGTAGGCCGACAGCACGATCGCCACCCGCCGCCGGGGCGGCGGGATGTGCCGCAGCCGCGCGAGCGCGACCGCCGTCCCGGCCACCCGCGCCGCCCGCTCCGGATCGGGAACATAGCGGGACAGGCCGTCCGCTCCGGTCTCCTTGAAGGAGAACGGCACGCTGATCAGCCGGCCGTCGAATTCCGGGATGGCCACCTGGGTGGCCGCGTCGAGAGGACTGAGCCCGGCATTGGCGCCGGCCCACTGCGCCCGGGGGGACGTCAGGCACAGCGCCTGGACGACGGGGATGTCCAGGGCCGCGACGGCCCCGACATCCCATGCTTCGTCGTCCCCGCCTGCCTGGGAGGCCGCGGGCACCGTCCCGCCGGCCGCGAGAACGGTCACTATCAGGACATCGGCCTGGCCCAGCGCTTCCAGCAGCGCACGGTCGGCGGTCCTGAGGCTGGCGCACCAGACCGGCCGGGCGCGGGCCCCGCAGGCCCCGATCGCCTCGCACAGGGCGTCCACGAACCCGGTGTTCCCGGCCAGCTCATGCGCGCGGTAGTAGAGAACCGCCACAGTCGGCCCATCCACCGCGGAATCCTCATGCCACGGGTGGCGGCCCCAGGTGGGCATGGGCTCGGGAGCGGCGAAGCCGTGGCCGGCCAGCAGGACCGTATCGGCCAGGAAATGTGCGAGTTCGCGGAGATTGCCGGGCCCCCCGTGCGCCAGGTACTCGTGAGCCTGCGCGGCGATGCCCGCGGGAACGCTGGACAAGGACATCAGGGCCGCGTCCGGGACCATCTCGCCGCCGAGCGCGATAAGCGGGCCAGGATGGCGGCGCAGCGCGGCGAGACCTTCCGGCCACGCTTGCTCGCCGCCGAGCAGGCGGACGACGACCACGTCGGCGCCGTCCAGCAGCGGAGGCAGGTCGGCAGCCGGCAGGCGAGCCGGGTTGGCCAGCCGGTAGTCCGCGCCGCTCGCACGCGCGGCGAGCAGGTCGGTGTCGGAAGTAGACAGCAGCAGCACGCTGACTTGCTGGTCGTGGTCCACGATGGCCCTCCTCGGGATCCTCGCCCCGGGTCGTGGGTGGCGGCGGCCGGAGTGTCCTGGCTCCCGGATCGACGCGCGCCCCGGTCTTCCCGCCGCAAAGGGCCGTGACCATGCTGGGGTTTGCTCACCGGTGACAGTGGCGGGACCGCGCCGGAATCACACCGGCTTCCTCCACTGGCCGTCGCATGCTCCTGCAGACTCTGGCGTACGGCCGGGTGCCCGTCAACCACAGACTCGCCTTCATTAACCGCGGGCTCACCTTCATCAACCGCGGGCCCGCCTTCGGTCGTTGACCGTGGCCGGCGGCAGCCACTACTGTCGGCCTTCATCCTCACTACGTCCACGTCACCTCCCATGCCGGCGGCCGATGCCTGTCCGGGCATCCTCGATCTGCACGAGGCTCGCGACGGCCACGTCGCCCGGATACGGCTGCCCGGCGGCTACGCCACGGGCCGCAGGCTGCGTGGGCTGGCCGCCCTGGCCAGCCGGTTCGGCAACGGCTGCGTGGATCTCAC
>JAWWPY010000025.1:0-5608 GCA_033854735.1 Streptosporangiaceae bacterium
AGCTGGCGCGGGGGCTGGGGGCGTCGGCGTCGGCGTCGAGCAGGTTGTGTGACCGGATGGCGGCGGCGGGTTTGCTGTCTCGTGAGCGGGCTGCGGGGAGCCGGCGGGAGATTGTGCTGGTTTTGACGGACTCGGGGCGGCGGCTGGCGGGGTGGGTGCGGGAGCAGCGCCGGGGGGCGCTGGATGACCTGCTGGCGGCGATGGGGGCGGAGGGCCGGGAGGCCCTGATGCGAGGGCTGCGGGCGATCGCCGCCGGGCCGGGCCGAACCGGACCGGCCTGATTCGCGGCCCATCGCCGGCGACCGGCCTCCCAGCCCCAGGGGTTGCATCATCGTTTCCATCGTGCGAGTATTTCCTCATGGAAACACTTTCTGCGAGGAAAGTCGGCGCTCAGGATCCAGGCCGTGTTCCGCTCGAGCTGGTGGGTTCGGCGAGCCGTGACCTGGAGAAACTCGAGGACGCCGAGCTGCTGGATGTCGTCCGGTCGCTGCCGCGCACTAGTGACCGGCGTGAGGCAGCGTGCGAGCTGCTGGTGAACCGGCACCGCGGCCTGGTGCGCTCGTGCGTGAACCGCTACCGGCGCAGCCCGGAGCCCACCGAGGACCTGATGCAGGTGGGATATGTCGGCCTGCTGAAAGCCATCAACAACTTCAACCCCGCGATGGGGCCGAGCCTGGCCGCCTACGCGCAGCCATGCATCAGCGGCGAGATCAAGCGGTACTTCCGTGACAAGCGCTGGCACGTGCACGTCGAGCGGCCGGTGCAGGAGCTGATGCTGGAGGTCCGTGAGGCCAAGAACCAGCTGGTACAGCAGCTGGGGCACAACCCGTCCGACGCTGAGGTCGCTGCTCACCTGGGCGTCACTGAGGCTGCCGTCCGGGAGGCCCTGCGGGCCGACATGCTCATGCAGCCGTCCTCACTGGACGCGCCGCTGGCTGGCCAGCCCGACGCGGCTACGCTCGCCGACCTGCTCGGCGAGGAGGACCCCGCGGTCGAGCACACCCTGTCGATGGAGGCACTCGGCGCCCACTGGGACGAACTGCCCCGCCGGGAGCAGACAATCCTGCTCATGCGCTTCTACGGCGACATGACGCAGGCCGAGATCGGCAGCAAGCTCGGCATCTCCCAGATGCACGTCTCGCGCCTGATCGCCCACGCTCTGACCTACCTGCGCGGGCGCATCCTCGGCCCGGAACTCGCCGCCAGCGCCTGACCTTCGCGGGCCCGCTGGCCGGCTGAACGTCACCGGGTGTGAAGCACGCATGGCCGGGTAGCTGCTGGGGCTCGGGCGGATTTGAAGGGGGCACCTCACGCATGGCTGGTAGAAGCTTTTACTCCGACGCCGACGCCGACGTTGGCGCCGTCCACCTGTTTCGCGCATGATGCGGGTGAAAAGCGACGCCGGCCCGGCTGACCTGCCGGGCTGGCGGCGGGTCGCGGGGGCGTTTGCTGCCGCGGTCGAGTCGGGGCGGCTTGACCTGCCGTCACCGGGCAGCGGGAAGACCCGGGACCGCTGGGCGGCATTCGCGGATTTGGCCGAGGAGGATCTGTCCCTGGCGCGGCTCGGTGAGGGGCACGCCGATGCGGTAGCGATCCTGGCTGAGCTGGGAGGTCCCCGTCCGCGGGTCAGCAGCAGATGGGCCGTGTGGGCGGCGAATCCCCCCGGCCCGTCCCTGGAAGCCATTCGCGGCGAGGCCGGCTGGCGCCTGCGGGGCACCAAGCAGTACTGCTCGGGGGCGCGGACCTGCACGCACGCCCTGGTCACGGCTATGGCCACTGATGGCATGCGGCTTTTCGCGGTGACCACGGAAGGCCTGACCCCGTGCCCCGGTACCTGGCCGGCCACCGGCATGGCGGGAAGCGACACCCTGGACGTCGGCTTTGCTGACATTTCCGCGGAACCGGTCGGCCGGCCGGGCGGCTACGTGGACCGGCCTGGGTTCACCCACGGCGGCGTCGGCGTCGCGGCCTGCTGGTACGGGGGAGCCCGCGCGGTGGGCCGTACTCTGCTCACCGCCGCGACGAAGCGGGACGTCGGGCCTCATGCGCTGGCTCATCTCGGTGCCGTGGACATTGCGCTGAGCACCGCGCGGACCGCTCTTGACCAGGCCGCAGACGAGATCGACGCCGATCCGGACGATCTGCGGAACGCCGGCCGCGGCCGCGCGCTGCGGGTGCGAGCCCTGGTCGAGTCGGCCGCCACCGAGGCGCTGGGCCGGGTCGGCCGGGCGCTAGGTGCCGGGCCGCTGGGCCACGACGAGGCGCACGCCCGCACTGTCGCCGACCTGACCGTCTACCTGCGCCAGCACCATGCGGAACGGGACCTCGCCCAGCTGGGTGCGCTCGTCACCGAGCGGGGAACCACATGGTGAAGACGCCCGGACCGAGCCCTATCGACGCGCCCGGCACCGGCGAGAAGGCCTGGCGCGACTGGCCGGAGCTGGGCCGGCTGCCAGCCGCCGACATCACGGGCCCGGCGAGCGCCGTGGTGCTCGCCGCTCACCCCGACGACGAGGTGCTCGGAGTGGGCGGCACCATGTCCCGGCTGGCCGCCGCGGGCGCCCGGCTGCGGCTGATCGCCGTGACCGACGGTGAGGCATCTCATCCGGGCATCGCCGAGCCGGATGCGCTGGGGCAGCGCCGAATCGCCGAGACCGCCACGGCGCTGCGCGTTCTCGGCGCGCAGGCGACCGAGGTGATCCGGCTGCGGTTCCCCGACGCGGGGCTGAGCGCGCGGGAAGGCGAGCTCACCGCGCTGCTGCCGGACCTCATCGCCGGATTCGACATCTGCCTCGCCCCCTGGGCGGAAGACGCGCATGCCGACCATGAGGTGGTGGGCCGGTCGGCCCGCCGGGCCGGCCAGCACGCACTGTTCTATCCGGTCTGGATGTGGCACTGGGCCTTCCCCGGCGACCCCCGGGTGCCGTGGCGCCGCGCCGTGCGCGTCCCGCTCCCGCCGGCCGTGGCCGCCCGGAAGCGGGCGGCGATCCGCTGTTTCGCCAGCCAGCTTGAAACGAGGGGCGCCGAGACCGGGCCGGTGCTGACGGCCGGCACCGTGGCCCATTTCACCCGCGCCCAGGAGGTGCTCTTCCGGTGATACGTCGATGACCCTCGGACCGGGCTACTTCGACGAGATGTACGCGGTCTCGCCCGACCCGTGGGAGTTTGAGAGCCGCTGGTACGAAGCACGCAAATACGCGATCAGCCTGGCCCTGCTGCCCACCGGGCACTACGGCGACGCTTTCGAGCCGGGCTGCTCGATCGGGGTGCTCACCGAACTGCTCGCCCCCCGCTGTGACCGGCTGCTGTCCTGCGACGTGGCGGCCGCGGCCGTGCGTGCCGCCGCCATCCGGACCGCCCCCTTGCGGAATGTCCAGGTTCAGCGCCGGGTCATCCCGCGCGACTGGCCGCCCGGCGAGTTCGACCTGATTGTCTTCTCCGAGGTCCTGTACTACTTCGCCGGGGACGACCTGAGCCGGGTGCTCGACCTCGGCGTGGCCGCCCTGCGTCCAGGCGGGAACCTGCTCGCGGTGCACTGGAGGCATCCGGTGGCCGACTACCCCCGCAGCGGCGACGAGGTGCACCAGGTCCTGGCCGGCCATCCGGGACTGGCCCGGCTGGTCGATCACCGGGAGGCCGACTTCCTCGCCGAGGTGTATGCCCGGGCCGACGGCCGGCCCCGGTCAGTGGCCGAGGCCGGAGGGCTGGCGTGATCAAGGCTGTCGGGGTGGTGATACCCGCGCATAACGAAGAGGACCTGCTGCCTTCCTGTCTCGCGGCCGTCCGACGGGCGGCCCGGATGCTCACCACGGCATCAGTCCAGCTGGTCGTTGTGGCTGATGCGTGTGACGACCGGACCGCGGAACTGGCCCGGCACGCAGGAGCCACAGTGGTGGAGATCGGTGACCGCAACGTGGGTGCGGCACGGGACGCGGGCGTGCGGGAAGTGCTCAGCCGGACGCGGCAACTCGATCCGGCGGCCGTGTGGCTGGCGACGACCGACGCGGATACAGTCGTTCCGGCCAGCTGGCTCAGCCAGCAGGTGCACTACGCGGACAGTGGCTGGGACGCGGTCGTCGGCACCGTGACGGTCACCGACTGGGCGCAGCACCCGCCCGAGGTGCCACCTCTCTTCCGGAAGCACTACGGCGACGGCCAGGGCACCCACCGGCACGTGCACGGGGCGAACCTCGGCTTCCGCGCTGGGGCGTACCTCGCGGCAGGCGGCTTCGGGCCTGCTCATACCGCTGAGGACCATGCACTCGTTGAGTCACTCGGCGCCGCGGGCAGCCGGATCCTCCGCACCAGCAGGGTCAGCGTGGTGACCTCAGCCCGCCGCCACTCGCGTGCCCCGCGTGGCTTTAGCCACCTGCTTTCCACGCTGGCGGCGACTCAGCCGGGTATTAGCTGAGCGTTTGCTGTTCACGTCGTATCCGCCCGCGGCATCAGGCCCATGCAAGGTCCGCTGCCGCGTTTAATCTCCGCCGGACGGGAAGTAGCAGTACCGACAAATTTCCGGGAAGGAGCCTTCGATGGTTCTGGTCGTTGTGGTGCTGCTGCTCGCCCTACTCCTCGGTGGCCTGGGTTTCGCTGTGCACATCCTGTGGTGGCTGGCCCTTATCGTGCTGGCCCTGTGGCTGCTGGGCTTCGTGTTCCGCACTGCTGAGACGGCGGGATCACGCCGCCGCCGCTGGTACCGCTGGTAGCCCGGCTGAATCTGGTCGCAGGATCCAATCGCTGACCACGGGCAGGGCCGGTGCTTGTCAAGCACCGGCCCTGCCCGTCAGCGTGCCCGCAGCCCAGCAGCCGCCCGGCCGGCTGCTGCGCGACTGACGGTTGGCTCAGGTGTTGTTCGTCCCGAATTTGCGATCAAGGCATTGATTGGCTCAGGCGGGTAGTCGGGTAAGCGGAGGTGACCGACAGTGTCTGGAACGTCGTGGGCAGGAATCATCGCGATCGTCGTCGTCATCGTGGCCGGGCTCGGCGCGTGGCTGGCGTTGATCGTATTTGCGGCCAAGCGCCCACCTTTCGAGCACCCCAAGATCATTCAGAGGCAGGGGGATGTGCGGGGCGGCATCCATGAGGGGGACCCGAGGAGCGTCGCGCCGAGGCGTGACGCTCCGGCGAACCCATCGGACAGATAAGCTCGCGGACAGCCTCCGTCGCGCTGGCGGTCGCGGGCCGGCTGGACTGACCGGGCGGAAGGCATCAGGGTCAGATTGGGACAGTGTTGCCGCTGGTAAGATTCCTGACCGTTATCCCGTAATGGGGCCGGGCACCGTGCTGTGCGGGACAACGAAGCAGATATTTCCGGCCCGGTCAGGTGGTGAAGTCACCGTGCTGGATGAAACCAAGATCATCTGGACGGCCACGCTGACCTGCTGGCGCCGCGCTGCGCGCCGGGTGGGCTGGATGTGGCCGGTGGTGGTGTGTGGTGGGGTTTGAGCAGGCGCGGGGGGGTTCTGGGAACGGCCAGCTCGGGGTGGGTTCGGTGGAGGGTGGGCTCAATGTCCTGCTTGAGGCGTGTGAGCGGGCGGTAGAGGGGATCGGGTCGTCGGTTCCGTCGGTTCAGTTGCGTGCGCTGCTGATCATTGATGGGGCGGGGGCG